>JAIRXC010000175.1 GCA_031268515.1 Propionibacteriaceae bacterium | reverse complement strand
TCAGGCCAAGCTGGCCTCGCGGGCGACCTTGACCAAGCTGGCGAAGGCGGCCGGATCAGCCACGGCCAGATCAGCCAAGATCTTGCGGTCGACCTCGACGCCGGCCAGCTTCAGGCCGGCGATGAAGCGGTTGTAGGTCAGGCCCTCGGCGCGGGCGGCGGCGTTGATCCGCTGGATCCACAGCGACCGGAAATCACCCTTGCGGTCGCGGCGGTCGCGGTAGGCGTAAGCCATCGAATGGAGGATCTGCTCCTTGGCCTTGCGATAAAGGCGGGAGCGCTGGCCGCGATAACCCGAGGCCAGCTCCAAGATTTCACGGCGCTTCTTCTGGGCGTTGACAGAACGCTTGACACGAGCCATGTCGAAATTACTCCTTGCAGTCCAGGTCGTTTAGGTCACAGGCCGAGCAGGCGGCGAGCCTTGCGGCTGTCCGCGGCGCTCAATTCGGCGTCCGGCATGAGCCGGCGGGTCCGGCGCGACGACTTGTGCTCGTTAAGGTGGCGCTTGCCCGCCTGACGGTGCACCAGTTTCCCGCCGCCGGTCACCTTAAAGCGCTTCTTGGCGCCCGAGTGGGTTTTCATCTTCGGCATGGCGGCTCCATTCTCTGCGGTTAGGCGTGTTTTCTGGGGGTTGGGGATTGCGGCTCCAGGCGGCGGGCCTACGAGCCGACCTCAGGATCCATGTTCTCGGCGGGGCCGCGTTTGCGGCGCGGGGCCGCTCCCACCGCGGCGGCCCGGGAATCGGCCTGCTCTTTCAACTCGGCCTCGCGGTCGGCGGCCCGCTCGGCGGCGCGGCGCTCCTTCTCGGCTTGTTGTTCGACGCGGGCCTCGGACTTCTTGCGGGTCGGCGTCAAAACCATGATCATGTTGCGGCCGTCTTGCCGGGGGGCGGCTTCGACGCTGCCGTCGGCTAGGACGTCTTCGGCCAAGCGGCGCAGCAAGTTGAGGCCCAACTCGGGACGGCTCTGCTCGCGGCCGCGGAACATGATGGTGATCTTGACCTTGTCGCCGGCCCTGAGAAAGCGGACGACATGGCCTTTCTTCGTCTCGTAGTCATGGGCGTCGATCTTCGGCCGCAGCTTCATCTCTTTGATGACTGTGCTCGACTGGTTGCGCCGGTTCTCGCGCGCCTTCTGGGCGTTCTCGTATTTCCACTTGCCGTAGTCCATCAGCTTGGCCACCGGCGGCCGGGCCATCGGAGCGATCTCGACCAAGTCGAGGCCTGACTCGTTGGCCAGCCGCTGAGCCTCTTCGATGCGGACGATCCCAATCTGCTCGCCGTCGGCGGCGACCAACCGCACCTCGGGCACCCGGATGCGGTCGTTGATACGCGGTTCGGTGCTGATATTTCCTCCTGGCAGGTCCAAGCGTGGCGCTGAGACGGCAAAAGGGCCTCCGCTTTCAGCAGAAGCCCCACGCACAGCCAAAACCCCCGGCGTCGTGCCGGCCGGCTGTCTGACCTGGCCAGCCTGGCTGGCCGAGGTGGGAGCGAGTCCACTTGAACGGGCGGCCCTAAGCAGGCTCACCGGGCGGACAGCCTACCTGCCCGAACGCCGGATCGGGAAATCCGGGCCCCCTTGCGCTCCCGCGCGGCGTCTATCGCCCCGCCGCGGCGCTTCGCCTGAAACCCCAAGAGGCAAGTCCCACGTGAAAAACGCCTCATTTTTCAAAGCTCTGACGGCCGAGGGGCTCTGAGCCTAGGCGGATCGGACTGCCGCCGGGGCGGGGAGGGCCGCGGCGCCAAGCCTTGAGGCCGCGGAGCCGGGGCCGCAAAACCAGTTGCGGTTTTTAGACCGTCACGACGACCGGGACAATCATGGGGCGCCCGCGCAAAGTGGCGGAAACCCAACGGCCGACGGTCCGGCGTATCACCTGGCCCAGAGCCCGCTGATCAGTTTCGCCGTCCCGCAAAGCGGCGCTGATCTGATCGAGGATCTGAGGACGGACCGTTTCGAACGCCCCTTCGGACTCGTCCACGAAACCACGGGCGTAAAGATCGAGCGAGGTCACCGAACGGTTGGCCAAATCAATGACGGCGATCACCGTTATAAAACCAGCATTGCCAAGGATGCGGCGATCGTTGAGGGATTCTTCGGTCAGGTCTCCGACCGAGCGGCCGTCCACGAAGATGTAGCCGGCGTCCACCTTGCCGACTATTCGGGCTCCTTGACGGTCGAGGTCGATGACGACGCCATCCTCGGCCACGATGGCGTTGTCTTCTGGCACGCCCGTGGCAATGGCCAAGTTGGCGTTGGCGATGAGATGGCGCAATTCGCCGTGGACCGGCATGACACGGCGGGGCTGGACGATGTTGTAGCAGTAAAGCAGCTCGCCGGCCGCCGCGTGGCCGGAGACGTGGACCAAAGCGTTGCCCTTGTGGACGACCCGGGCCCCCAGCCGTGTCAAGGCGTTGACAACCCGGAAGACGGCGTTCTCGTTGCCGGGCACGAGAGAACTGGCGAGCAGGACCGTGTCGCCGGGGCCAAGGACCACCTGAGGGTGGGAGCCGCCCGACATCCGGGCCAGCGCCGACAACGGCTCGCCTTGGGAACCAGTCGAGATGATGGCGACGCGGTCCTCTGGGTAGTTGTCGAGATCCTTCAAGTCAATGAGGATGCCGCTCGGCACGTTCAAGAAACCCAGGTCACGAGCGACAGCCATGTTGCGGATCATGGAGCGGCCGACGTAGACGACCTTGCGGTTGTGGAGGGCGGCCTGGTTGACAATCTGTTGGACACGGTGGACGTGGGAGGAGAAACAGGCGACGACGATCTTGTGCTCGGCGGTGTCGAAGACCCGGCGCAAAGCCGGTTCGACCTCCCGCTCCGAGATGGTGAACCCTGGCACCTCGGCGTTGGTCGAGTCGGTCAGGAAGAGGTCGACGCCTTCTTGGCCGAGCCGCGCGAAGCTCCGCAGGTCGGTGATGCGGCCGTCGAGCGGCAACTGGTCCATCTTGAAGTCGCCGGTGTGGAGGACTAGGCCGCCGGCCGTCCTCAAGCAGACGGCCAAAGCGTCAGGGATGGAGTGGTTGACGGCGATGAACTCGACGTCGAACTGGTCCCCGACGGTCAGGCGGTCAAGCTCCTTGACCTCGCGCAGGTCGGTTTGGCTGAGGCGGTGTTCGCGCAGCTTGCCGCGGAGGAGGCCGAGGGTCAGGCGGGAGCCGTAGACGGGCACGTCGGGGCGCTGCTTGAGGAAATACGGGACGGCGCCGATGTGATCCTCGTGGCCGTGGGTCAAGACGAGGCCGACGACGCGGTCCAAGCGGTCGGCGATGACATCGAGGCCCGGCAAGATGAGGTCGACGCCGGGATGGCGCTCTTCCGGGAAGAGGACGCCGCAGTCGACCAAGAGGATCTCGCCGTTGACCTCGAAGGCCGTCATGTTGCGGCCGACGTCGCCCAAGCCTCCCAGGGGAATGACGCGCAAAGTGTCGGGCTCCAGTTTGGGCGGGGCTTTCAATCCAGCGAACACCCGGACAGTTTAGGGCGCCATTCTTCACTCCGCGGTCTCCGCGAAGCGCCGCCGCCAGACGCCCTTCGAAAAGGCGCGCCGGGCCGCTCCCTTAGCCGGCTTCGACGGGCCGCTGAGGTCACAGGAAGCCGCCCGGATTGCGCCCCCCTGCCATCTAGGCCTCAATCTTGGTAGGCCCCCTGGCCGTCAGCTGGCAAAAGCCAGGTCCGCTGGCGTTCGAAGCCGATCTCGACGTAAGCGCCAACCGGGAAAATCGCCCCGACATCAGGGTCCGACTCTGCGGCTGTGATGTTGCCCTGGGCGGATTCCACGACGTATTCGACCGACTCGCCGTAGAAAACCGACGAAATGACCCGGCCACGCCGGCCTTCGACCGACTCGGCCCCCGGCTCGGCCGGCTTAAGGCGGATGGACTCCGGCCGGACGAGCAAAACGGCCTCGGCCGCCGCCGCGCCAGGAGCCGCCGCCGTCACGAACTCTTCCCCCAGGACCGTCACCTGGGCCTGGCCTGAGCCAGCCGGCCGAGCGGACGCCGCGCGGAGGAAATTGGCCCGGCCGATGAAATCGGCGACGAAAACAGAAGCCGGATGGCGGTAGACCTCGGAAGGGCTGGCCGCCTGCTCGATTTGGCCCTCGTTCATGACGACGATGCGGTCGGACATGCTCATGGCCTCATCCTGGTCGTGCGTGACGTAAACCCCGGTGATGCCGAGGCGTTTTTGCAGCCGCCGGATCTCCGACCGCATCTGGACCCGCAGCTTGGCGTCAAGGTTGCTGAGCGGCTCGTCGAACAATAAGACCTTGGGCCGCATGACCATGGCCCGGGCCAAGGCGACACGCTGCTGTTGGCCGCCGGACATCTGGCTCGGCGCCCGGTCGCGCATACGCGTCAGGCCCATCGAGGTGAGAGCCTGCTCGACCTCTTCCTTGAGTTGGGCGGAAGGCAACTTCTTGAGCTTCAGCCCGTAGGCCACGTTTTCCCAGACCGACATGTGGGGGAAAAGGGCGTAGGACTGGAAGACCATGGCCATGGGCCGCTTGTCCGGAGTGACTTGTAGGACAGAGGCGCCGTCGAGGCGGACATCGCCGGCCGAAGGGGTCTCGAAGCCCGCGATGATGCGGAGAGTCGTCGTCTTGCCGCAACCAGAGGGGCCGAGCAGCGTGACGAACTCCCCCGGGGCGATGTCAAGGTCGATCCCCCGCAACGCGTGGAAGGTCGATTTATTAGTCGGGAAGATCTTCTCCAAGCCGATCAACTCGACGTGACCGGTCTCAGCCGGGGTCGGCTCAGTCATCAAAGGTCCTTTCCTTGGGGCTTGAGGGAGCGGTTCAACTGCTCAGACCGGCCGCGGCCAGCGGCGAGCGGTCCCGGACGATGAGGTTGAGAAGGCCGATGACGGCCATGACGATGAGGATGAGGATGGTGCAATACGCGAAGGCGTTGCCGTAACGGCCCGCCGCCACCTCGCCGAAAATCTGGGAGGTCATGATCGGGGTCTTAGGCGACATGATGAAGATGATGGGCGACAAGGTGGTCATGGAACGGGCGAATGAATAAGTCAGGCCGGACAAGAAAGCCGGCCGGATGAGCGGCAGCGTGATCTTGCGGAAGGTCGTCAAACCACTGGCCCCCAACGAGGTCGAAGCCTCGTCGATGGCCGGGTCGATCTGCTGCAGCGCCGCCACGCCGGAACGTTGGCCAGACGGCATCGAACGGATGATGTAGACCATGACGATGGCGATCGCCCCGCCGAGGAGGGCGCGGCCGCCCGAGAGGGCGGGGAACCACATGCGGCCGTCCGAGATCCAGGCCCGGCTGAAGACGAGCATGTAGCCGATGCCGACGACAGCCCCGGGAACAGCCAAGCCGAGCATGCCGATGAAATCCATGACACCCTTGCCGGCCCGCAGCTTGCGGACGACGAGCCAGGCGATGAGCATGCCGAGGACGCCGGCCGCCGGGGTCGCGATAAGGGCCAGAAGAGTCGTCGTGATCATGGCCTTAGAGCCGATGCCCTGAAGGATGAAGCGATAGTTGTCAAAGGTGAAGGTGTTGTCGATGCCGAGGGATTTGATGAAGCCGCCGAGGATGACAGTGCCGTACATGAGGACGACAAAGGCCGTGATAAGC
>JAIRXC010000189.1 GCA_031268515.1 Propionibacteriaceae bacterium | reverse complement strand
GATGAAGGGCTGGCTGATCGACAAATCGGCCTACGCGCGTCTGGGCGCCTCCCCTGACGCCCCTGAATGGGCCCGCCGGATCGAACGCGGTCTGGTCCGGATCGCCACCGTCACACGGTTGGAGATCGGCTATTCGGCCCGTTCCGGCGCCCACTTCCGGAGCGAATTCGAATTGCCGCCGCTGGCCTCGATGCCGGTTGAATACGCCACCCCCGCCGTCGAGGACCGCGCCCTCCAGGTGCAAGGCCTGCTGGCGGATCACGGCCAACACCGCGCGCCGTCCATCCCGGACCTGCTGATCGCGGCCACGGCCGAAAAGGCGGGCTTGACGGTCCTAGCGGTCGATAAAGACTTCGAACTGATCGCAGCGGTCACCGGCCAGCCGATCGAAATCCTACGGTCGTCCTGAACCGGATCGGCCCCTTGACCGGTCAGCTGCCTGACCGGAAATCGCTTACGCCAGCGGGAGCGATCCCTCCCCGAGCAAGATGATGCGACTGATGCGTTACGGCGCCTATCATGCGCACCACAGTGACGATCGATGACGTTCTGCTAGAGCAGGCCAAACGCCGAGCCACCAGCGCTGGGGCAACTTTGAGCAGTTACCTAAAAGACGCCCTACGCCAGCGCCTGGCGACGCTGCCGACGCCGGCCAGCCGCACGGTCGAACTCATCACCATGTCTGGCGGCCGGCCTCGGCCCGGAGTCGATCTGCCTAGTTGTCATGATCTGCTTGAGGCAATGGATCTGGAGGACCTGAACTGGTGAATCCCCCGGCGTGTCCGAAAAGCGCGAAAAGGCCCGTCAGCGCCGCCTTGGCAGGTGGGTAGCATGATGGCATCATGTGGCAGGTGGAAGGCAGGTGAGTGGCATGTCGCTTCAGGACGAAGTGAACTCAGTCGTCGAGCGAGCCAGGCTAGCCGGCACGGATTCCGTGGCAGTGGAGATCAAACGAGCAGCTGGCGGCGTGCCTCAGAGCTTGCCCCAGACGGTGTCGGCCTTCGCCAACGGCGGCGGCGGCCTGATCGTCCTAGGGCTGGACGAGGCATCTGGCTTTCAACCGGTCCCGATTAACGCCAAGTCTCTGGCGGAGTCGCTGATCACAGCCTGCGCCGACCGGGTGGAGCCGGCCGTCAGGGCCAGGGTCGAGGTGCTCGAAGTCGACGGCGCGCCGGTGGTGGCGGCCGCCATTCCCCCGCTCGACCCTCGCCAGCGGCCCTGCCACGTCAAGACTCAGGGACTGGAGAACGGCTCGTATATCCGGGCCCATGACGGTGACCGCCACCTGACGTCCTACGAGATCCATCTGCTGGTGTCAGGGCGGGGCCAACCTCAAGACGACGGCCTGCCGGTGGCGGGCGCGACTCTGGCCGACCTCGACCGGCCGGCCTTGGACCGTCTGGTGGATCGGCTGCGATCACGGCGCGGCCGGGCCTTCCAGCGGGCCGAAACCGCCGACGTGCTGCGTATGGCCGGAGTCTGCCCCAGAGGCGGCGAGTCTGGCCAGGTGACGCTGGCCGGACTGCTGGCGCTGGGACGATATCCACAGGAATTCTTCCCCCAGTTAAATGTCACATTCGTCGCCTATCCGACGGCCGACGGGCGGATGATGGCCGACGGCACCCGCTTCTTGGAGAACGTCAGTTTGGATGGCTCGATCCCAGAAATGGTGACCGGGCTGGTGCAGACAGTCAGCCGCAACATGACCAGGCGCAGCGTGATGGTCGGCGTCGGACGAGAAGACCATTGGGAATATCCGCTGGAGGCGATCCGCGAGCTGGCCGCCAACGCGCTGCTGCACCGCGACTACCACCCGCTGGCCCAGGGGACTCAAGTGCGAGTGGAGATGTACCCGGACCGACTTCTCTTCAGCAATCCCGGTGGCCTGTACGGCGCCGCCACCGAAGCTGAACTGCTGCGCGGCGCGGCCTCCTCCTCTCGCAACGCCCTCCTGGCCCGCCTGCTGGAGGATGTCGAAACACCCCCCTCGACCCGGCCGGTCTGCGAGAACCGGGGCTCCGGCTTGAAGATGGTGGCCGACGAGATGGCCGAGGCCGACCTGGAGCCGCCGATCTTCCATCTCAGCGCCGGAACCTTCACCGTCGAGTTGCGCAACGCTCCAATCGGGAAGCCAAATCAAGCGCCGATCACCGGCCGGGCCGCCGTCCAAGAACCGAACCAAGACCTGCTCGACGCGCTGGCGGCCGGTCCCATGACAACCACAGAATTGATGGCTACGGTCGGGCTGAGTCGCTCCGCTGTCAGCTTGCGGCTGCGGAACCTGGAAGAACGCGGACTAGTCTCCCCGACCGGCCCCCGCTTCAGCCGGACGGTGCGGTGGAGATTAGCAACCTGAAAACGACTCCGCCGGCGCCGGATTCACGGTAAAGCAACGTGTCTGATCACAGGCCAGCCTCGGCGGCGCGGACCTGGGCTTCCAGACGGCGGACCGCCTGACGGACGGCCTGGTCCGCGTCAACGCCGCTGGCTTCGGCCCGGGCGGCCAGGGCGAGGATTTGCCAGCCGACCGCCTCAGCGTCAATCGGGTCGCTCGGCAAAGCCACACCGACCCGGTGATGGCGGGCACGGGAAACCGTCTTGACGGCCCGGGCCAGGGCAGACAGCGGCTCGGGGATGCCGTCGACAGCGGAGGCGCGGGCCTTCTCGGCCTTCTTGCGCTGCTCCCAACTGGCCATCGGGTCGTCGGGGACAGGCGCGTCGGCGAAAACATACGGGTGGCGGGCAATCAACTTGTCGGCCACCCCGGCGGCCAAGTCGGCCAGCGTGAAGGCTCCGCGTTCGCGGCCGATCTCGGCCTGGAAAACGACCTCCAAGAGGAGGTCGCCTAGTTCCTCACGCATCGCGGCGTCGTCACCGGCCTCAATCGCCTCGACCGCCTCGGCGGTCTCCTCGACGAGATAGCGGACCAACGACAAGTGGGTTTGCTCAGCGTCCCAGGGGCAGCCCGTCCGGAGCCGACCCATGACCCAGGCCAACCGCTCGACCGCGGCCCCCGCGGCCTCTTGGCCGGGTTCCAGGGCCGCTTCGCCGGATTCGAGGACCGGTTCTGGCGCCGTCGCCGGTTCTGGCACCGCGCCGCCGCTTTCAGGAGGCGGACAGCGGGGAAGCCAGGACGCCGGCCTGGTTGACCAAGGCCACCTGTTCTGCGTCCCAGACCCCGTCGCGGGGGTTGACCGTGACCGGCGTCGCGGCCACCACACGGGCGAACTCCCCCACCGGCAGGAGGCCTTCTTGTTGCAGCATCTCGAACCGGATCGTGCCTACGACAAGATCCTTCGTGGCGGGGTTGGCGTAGAGGGCCTGGCCCAGCTCGTTGAGGATCGCGGCCACTTCGGCGTCCTCGACGACCACGCCGCTGGAGCGCTCGACCTCGGCGGCCAGCGCCCCGCGGATCTCCATGTTCACGACAGCTGCGCGGGTGACCTCCGTCCCGCCGCTGGCGGCCGAAGCCGCGTTGAGGGCATCCAGGCCATCTGAAACTTCATTTTCCGTGATGACTTGGCTGCCGACCTCGGCGGCGACACTCGGCGCCGCGGCCCCTTGGGCGCAACCGCTAAGGGACAAGGCGGCCAGCGCTGCGGCGGCGATGGCGGTGGCGGCTCGACGCATCGGAAAAGTCCTTTCGCTTGACCCAGCCATCTTAGCCGCGCCGCCAGGCAGCGGCGGGCGGCCGGGGAGTCCGAAACCGCGCGGTGGTTCGTCGACGGCAGCGCCTGGGAACGCCAGCTAAAGCCCCCAGGTCCGCAACCCGCAGTGGCGCGCCGCTTGGGGGCACTGCTCCGGCGGACACCGACGAGGGCTCAGGCGGCGGCCGGCGGCGGTGTGAAGAGCGCCGCCAGGACGCCTTCCGCCCACTCCAGCAGCGGCAGGTCGGACAGAGGTTGGCGCGGCAAACCGTCCAGCAGCGGGCGGGGGATGAGGAGGTTGTGTTCGGCGGTTTTGACGAGCGCCCCCGGATACAGCCGCCTCAGACGCAGGAGGCGCGACTCCGGCAGGTCGGCCGGACCGAAACGGATGTGCTGGCCTTGCGCCACCACCTCGCGCAGTCCCACGGCTCGGGCCGCCAAACGGAAACGGGTCACCGCCAGCAGCGCCAAGGCCGCCGGCGGCGGGTCGCCGTAGCGGTCCGCCAACTCCTCGGCCACCCCGGCCAGGTCGGCTTCCGTCTTGACCTCGGCGATCCGCTTGTACATTTCCAGCCGCAACCGCTCCGAGTTCACGTAATCCTCGGGCAAGTTGGCGTCGACCGGCAGGTCGATCCGCATCTCCGGCTCCGCCTCCGCCACCTCGTCGCCGGCCTTGAACTCTCGGACCGCCTCCCCTACCAGACGCAGATAAAGGTCGAAACCGACCTCCGCGATGTGGCCCGACTGGTCGGCCCCCAAAAGGTTGCCGGCCCCTCGCAACTCCAAATCCTTCATGGCGATGCCGAGGCCGGAGCCGAGGTCCGTGTGCGCCGCCATCGTCGCCAACCTGTTGTGAGCCAGCTCCGGCAGTTCCTTGCCGGGCGGATAGAACAAATACGCATAGCCACGGTCGCGGCCGCGGCCGACCCGGCCCCGCAACTGGTGCAGCTGCGACAAGCCCATGGCGTCGGCCCGGTCCACGATTAAAGTGTTGGCCGTTTGGATGTCGAGCCCCGACTCGATGATCGTCGTGGAAACGAGGACATCGGCTCGGCGTTCCCAAAAATCGACCATGACATGCTCCAAGGTCCGCTCCGCCATCTTGCCGTGGGCGGCGACGACGCGGGCCTCAGGCACGAGTTGGCCGATACGGGCCGCCAGGCGTCCAATCGACTCGACTCGGTTGTGGACGACGAAAACCTGCCCTTCGCGGGCCAGTTCGCGGCGGATCGCGGCGGCCATCTGGGCTTCGTCGTAGGGGCCGACGAACGTCAAAACCGGGTGCCGCTCCTCCGGCGGCGTCTGGATGACCGACAACTCGCGTATGCCTGTGACCGCCAGCTCCAGGGTCCGCGGGATGGGCGTGGCCGACATCGCCATGATGTCCGCGTCGAGGCGCAGCCGCTTCAAAGTTTCCTTGTGTTCAACCCCGAAGCGCTGTTCCTCGTCGATGATGACGAGGCCGAGATCCTTGAAAACAACGTCCTGCGACAAGAGCCGGTGGGTGCCGATGGCGACGTCGACGGCGCCCGATTTGAGGCCCTCGAGGACACGGCGCTCCTCGGCCGCCGACTGGAAGCGCGACAAGGCGGCGACGGAAACCGGGAAACCCGCGAAACGGCCGGAGAAGGTCGCGTAATGTTGCTGCGCCAAAAGCGTCGTCGGCACCAAGACGGCGACCTGCTTGCCGTCCTGGACGGCCTTGAAAGCCGCCCGTACGGCAATTTCTGTTTTGCCATAGCCGACGTCGCCGCAGATCAGGCGGTCCATCGGCGTCGACCGTTCCATGTCGCGCTTGACCTCGTCGATGCAACTGAGCTGGTCGGGGGTTTCGATGTAGGAGAAGGCGTCTTCCATCTCCCGCTGCCATTCGGTGTCGGCCGAGAACGCGAAACCGCGGACGGACTGGCGGGCGGCGTAGAGCTGGATGAGTTCTTGGGCGATGGCGCGGACCGCCCGGCGGGCGTGGGCCTTGCGGCGTGACCAGTCGCCGCCGCCTAGCTTGTCGAGGCTGGGAGCCTCGCCGCCGACGTAGCGGGTGACAAGATGCAATTGGTCCATGGGCACATAGAGGCGGTCGCCGGGCTGGCCGCGTTTCGAGGGGGCGTATTCGAGGACGAGGTAGTCGCGGGTCGCGCCGCCGACGGTCCGCTGGGCCAGTTCGACGTAGCGGCCGACGCCGTGCTGGTCGTGGACGATGAGGTCGCCGGCGGCCAGCTCCAAGGGATTGACTTCCTTGCGGCGGCGGCGCGGCAACTGGCGGGCGGACCGATCAAGGCTCTGGGCGCCGGAAAGGTCCGACGCCGTGAAGAAACGCAAATTCAGGCCGGGGAGGAAGAAACCGTGGGCGAAACGGCCGACGGCGACGGCGATACGGCCGGGCTGCGGCGCCGCGGCCAGGTCGTCGGTCCGTTGGACGGGAAGGCCAGCTTCGGCCAGAAGGTCGCGGTAGCGGGTGGCGAGGCCCCGGCCCTCGGCGGCGACGACAACCGTCTCGCCTCGCTTCAGGCAGCGGCCCAGGTCGGCCACAGCCTCGTCTTCACGGCCTCGGTAGGAGACGGCCGGCTGGGCGGCGACGACAAGGGAACCAGCGACAGCCGGCGGCGTGGGGGCAGCCGCGGAGACGGCGGCTGGGCCGGACTCGGCAGCTGGGACGGCCGGGTCGGCGGCGGCCGGTTGGCCGGACACGGCAGCCGGGGCAGACTCCGCGGCCGCGGCTGGGCCGACAACCGAAGCAGGAGGCGGGCCGGCCGCCGAACCGGCCGTAGCTGAGGCCGGCGGCGCGGCAGCCGAGTCCGACGCGGCGAAAGGCGAGAACGTCCACCAGCTAAGGCCGCGGCGAAGGGCGGCGCGACGGACGTCGGCCAAACTGCGGTAGGCGGAGGCCCCGAGGTCGATGGGGGCGTGGCCACCGCCGGCCGCCGCCGCCCAGGAGGCCCGTAGGAACTCTTGGCTTGTCGCCTCCAGGTCTTTGGCACGGCCGCGCACAAGATCAGGGTCGCAGACGATTGTCAACGTGTCGTCGGGGACGACATCGGTCAACAACTCCATCCCGTCGACAAGGGCGGGGGCGAGCGCCTCCATCCCGTCCACGGCGTGCCCGGCGGCGATCCGGTCGAGCATGTCCGCCAACTCGGGGTGGTCGACGGCCAAGGCCTGGGCGCGAGCCCGGACCGCGTCGGTCACAGGCAGTTCCCGGCAAGGCGAGGCGGTCACCGTGTCGTAGACCTCGTCCGTCGAACGCTGGTCGGCCACCGCGAAGGACCGTATCTCCTCGACCTCGTCCCCGAAAAAATCAACCCGGGCCGGCGCCTCGTCGGTTGGACTGAAAAGGTCGAGGATGCCGCCGCGGATGGCGAACTCGCCCCGGCTGGTCACAAGGTCGGTCCGGATGTAGGCGGCGTCGGACAGGCGGCGGGCCAGGTCACGCAGGTCGTAGGACTGGCCGACGCGGATCTCGACCGGTTTCAGATGGCCGAGGCCGGCCACCTGAGGCTGGAGGAGGGAGCGGACGGGCGCGACAAGGAGCCGCGGCGGCGGCAGCGGGTCGTTGCCGACGAGGCGGCGCAAAACGGCCAACCGGCGCCCGACCGTGTCCGAACGGGGGCTCAGGCGCTCGTGCGGCAAGGTCTCCCAGGCGGGGTAGAAGGCGATGTCGGCCGGGTCGGCCAGCGACTCAAAGGCCACAGCGGCCTGTTCGGCTTCCCGGTAGGTCGAGGTGACGAAGAGGACGGGCCGGCCCGCCGCTTCGGCCAGGGCCGCGGCGAGGAAAGGCCGCACCTCGGCGATGGCGAAAATGTCCGCCGCCGGCCGCCGCATGACGGCCCAGTGGACCGCCTCGGCGACGGCCGCGTCGGCCGCCAACAGCCGGACGAGGCCAGGTACGCTCACGGGCGACCACTGTAGCGGCCAGCCGGCCGGGTTTCGCGGCTCACGGCTGACGGCGCCTGAGGCAACAGACCCGCCGGCGCCGGCCTTTTCCCATTCGGCTTTCCTTAGATCTGCTCCGCAGTCCGCAGTGCAAGCCTCCAAACGCCATGGCCTACGCGGCTGCTCTCGCCTGGCCGACACCGCTGGCCGGCCAGGCTCCAGACTCCAGACGCCGAGGCCCAAAAGCCCAGCAGCCAATCCGACGCCGTGCGGAGACGGCCCAGGGGCCGAGCGCCGGAGCCTACGAGTTGTAGCGTTGCTGAGTCGCGTCGAGGCCCTGGCGGATGAGCGACTCTGTCGCGTCAGCGGCCCGGCCGACCAGGCCGGGGAGGCTGGAAACCTCCGACCGGTTGAAATTCGACAACACCCAGTCGGAGACGTCGATGGGGCCCGCCGGGCGGCCGATGCCGGCGCGGACACGGTAATACTCGCCCGTGCGGGCCATGGCCCGGATCGACTTGAGGCCGTTGTGGCCGTTGTCGCCGCCGCCGTATTTGACCTTGAGCCGGTCGAAATCGAGGTCGAGTTCGTCGTGGATGACAATGAGATGGTCGGGGCGCAGTTTGAGATGGCCGAGGAGGGCGCGGACCGGGACGCCCGACTCGTTCATGTAGGTCCGGGTGCGCGCCAAAACGACGCGGTCGAGGTCGCCGCCTACAGCCCCGGCGCCGGCCTCGCCCACTTTGATGTCGGCCGTGTCGGCTTTGAGCAGCCGTTGGCTCTTCCGAACGCCCCGGCCGCGGCGGGCCAACTCCGCCGCCGCCATGGCGCCGATGTTGTGCCGGTGGCCGGCGTAGGCCGGGCCCGGGTTGCCGAGCCCGACCACAAGCCAGGTCGCCATGGGGGCCTACTTGGCGGCTTCGTCCTCGCCGGCGGCTTGGTCGGCTTCGGCTTCAGCCTCGGCGGACTCGCCCCGGTCCTTGGCCTGAGGAGCTTGGATCGACAAGAGGAGGTCGTCGGCCTCGCCCGAGAAGACGACCCCGTCTGGCAGCTTGAGATCGCCCGCCACGACGACGGCGCCGATCTCAAAGTCGGCGACGTTGATTTCGACCTGGGAGGGGATCGACGTCGCCTCGGCCTCGACCAAGATGCTCGTCTGGTCGGTCACGATGACGGCTTCGCCGCGGACCTCGCCGACGATGACGAGCGGGATCTCGACCGTCACCCGCTCGCCCCGGCGGACGAGGATGAGGTCGACGTGCTCGATCTGGTCGGTCACAGGGTTGCGCTGGACCTGCTTCGGCAAAGCCAGGCGCGGATTGTCGCCAGGGATGTCGAGGGTCAAAAGCTGATTGGCGTGACGCAAAGCCAACTGGGTGGCGTGCGACGGCAAGGCCACGTGAATAGGGTCGATGCCGTGGCCGTAGAGGACGGCGGGAACACGCTGGCCGCGCCGCAACCGACGGGAAGCTCCCTTGCCAAATTCGGTGCGTACGACGGCTTCCAGTGTGATGTTGTCTGCCATGGGTGTCTCCTCAGCCTCGCAGATGTCTAAAAGTGCGGCCAGGCGAGGAAAACCCTGTCGATCACGGGCGCCGTCGGACACGTCCGCCGGCCACCCCTCGCCGAGGCAACCGGGACAGTATACAGAGGAAGTAGCGGACTGGCCGCCTTGCGCTTCACGTCGCTACCGCGAGGCCGGTTCTGGGCTGGACGGCCCCTTCGGCCCAGGCTGTCAGCCGTCGCGGTTTTCTCGTCGGTTTTCAGCCGCGCTGTCGGCCTGCTCGTATGATCCCTCTAGGGCGCTGCCGCGGCGGCTTTGTTGGCGGATCGCCTCCGCCCAGGCGGTGAGCCGGTCTTTGACGGCCTTCAGCTGCGTCGGCGTCACCTCGTAATCGGCGACCTCAGATAGGAGAATCTTAATTGCCCAGTCAAGGCGTCGGGCGAGGTAGTCGGGCGTAAAGCCGGCGTCGGTTCGCGCGGCGAGCCGGCACAGGTCCTCGTCGCTGTAGCGGCTAGTTTGCCGAATCGCGTCCACGTCGAGGTAATCGCGGACCTCGCCCCGTGAAAACAAAGCGGCGACCTTGTTGCCAACGGCGTCATCGCACGCGAGCACCGGGCCGATTTCCAGGCGCACCGGCGGTTCGGCTCGCCAGTCAACGCCAAGGTCCATGCCAATTTGGACACCATCGGATGAGGTCACTTCGAACTCGGCGAAGCCGGCTTGCCGACGGACCGCCACAACGTTGTAGCCGGCGCGCTCCAGCTGTTCGGTCATCCGGTCAAGGGCCGCAGAAAAGTGAGCCTGGGCGCTCTGCACGGTGAACAGGTCCACGTCTTGGGTGGGCCGGTCGATGAAACCGTGCTCACGGATCGCACCCGAGCCAGCGAGCGCGAACCCATCTGGCTCGAGCGCTTCAAGGGCCAGCCGAGTGACGCGCCGCTGTTCTGCTACAAGCTCGCCGGCCATGCGAGACCTCGCAGTTGGGGGAACCGCCCCTCCCATAAACGCACGACACGCTGGTCGAGGTTGAGATCGGGCCACAAGCCGATGAGCCGTTCCCGGTTGAGGAATCGGCGTTGGTCAGCGACGGCGCCTTCGGCGAGCACGGCCTGATAGACGACGCGCGCTCCTCCTGTCTCGCCCACGTCGTAGGTGCGCTCGCCGGGAACCCAGCGCAAGCGCAGCGGCAGCGTGACCATCCCCGTAGCCGGTCCGCGCAACTCATCTAGCGACGCGGGCGCGTCGTAAGGCTTGAGGTCGCGAAACCGCACCCGGGCCGCGGCCGTCTCGGTCATGGAACCTGCCTCCTTAACGTTTGCCCCAGCCTACTGGCCGCCTCGAAAACGATCCATCTGCAGTTTCGGCAAAGCGCCGGCGGTCAAGGCCTAGGGCGGCGGCGGAGCACATGCGTGATCTGTTGGATAGACGTGAACCACTGTTCCACGTTCGGGTCGATGTCGCGCAGCACGTGACGCAGCGCCGTGACATGTCGGTCGGCCATGCGGGAGTCCAAGATAGGTTCCAGGTGGGCCACTCGGTTCCGCAGGCGGTGCAAAGCATCCACGTCTGCCACCAGGTGGGCCTCCGGGCGGCTGCGGTATGGGAAAGACCGGTGCAGCGCCGCGTTCCATAGATATTGTTTTGACAGCCGTCGGTCGGGCAGCAGATAACGCCAGGCGCCCAAGGTCAGTTGCGGCAGCACATCGTCGTGCGTCAAAGCGCGGTGTCGCGCCGCCGCAGCCGCCGCCGCACGGGCGGTAGCTTTGGGGATATCATCGCGAAGCACCCGCTGGAGCAGCGGCGCCGGGTCAAGCAGCCATTCGGAGAGGCGCGATACTCCAGTCGTCGAGTCCACCTGGGTCGGGTTCCAAATCCGTAGTTGCTGGTCCAAGGCGTTGCGCAGCACCACTTCGAAAACGTGCAGAGCCTGGTAGGTCGCCCCTGATAGCTCGATGTTCCATTGATACAACCGGATCGCGGCTCTTTGGTTGCCTCCCGCTGCAGCTAAGTATGGGGCCAGCCGGGGGAGAGACAGGTGCGGTTTAAGGTCGGCGAACAGCCCGCTGTCTGGCCTTGGGGCGACGCCGGATGTTTGCAAGTGGGTTGGCACGGGGTTATTCTAGGCGGCGAAGACGGGGACAGGTTCTCCGTTACGACAACACCACTGGCCCGGCGGCAATCACACCGACCGGGCCTTTGGTTTGCAGTTTCGGCTGCGGCCCGACTCCTGGCGGCCCTCAAGCCGCCGCCTTCGCCGGTGGACTGGAAATTGACAAGAAAATGACCGCTCAAACCGACTGCGGCGGCGCGGCGGCGCCGGGCCAATGGGACAGCGTCCAGGCCGCCAGCGCCCGCGTCGCCATCGGGTCGCCGGCCTGCCAAGCGGCCAGCGGGTCTGGGCTGATCTGAGCCAACTTGTCGGCCGGCGCCTGGACGAGGGCGCGCAGGGCGTAAAGCTCCATCTCCCACGCGGCTTTAGACAAGTTTTGCTGTGGCAACAGCGATCTGCCGCCGCCCGTGAACAACCCCGCCGCGGCTTGGGCCAGGGCCTGCCGGCCGACAGCCGCCTGGGTCCGGCGGAGACGGCGGGGCAACCAGGCGGCCAAGGCGAGCCCGACGGCGGCGCCAAAGCAGACGATCGGCGCCAGCCAGGACGCGGCGCCCAAGAAGGCCGCCAGTTGGCCGGCCATGGCCGCCGTCTCACCGTAGCCGGCGGCCATGGCGTCGAGCGGCTCCGCCACGTAAACCCCGACGATGGGGGTCTGCCCGAGTTGGGCGGACGATTCGGACAGCTGCTGGGCCGCCAAGCCGGCGGCGTCGGCCATCTGCTGGGCCGACGTGGCGAAGCGCCGGAAGAGCCAGTGCGAGCCGACGGCGCAGACGGCGCAGACGGCGGTCCAAAGCGCGAAAACGGCATCTTCGGCCGTCTGCCGGCGATGCGAGAGCGGCGCCGCCGCAAAGGAGGTCATGAAATTTGCGGCCTCGCCGTCAGAGGCTCTGGACGTGCCAGATGCGGTCGATGTAGTCGCGGATCGAGCGGTCGGACGAGAAGTAGCCGCAGCGGGCCACGTTGAGGATGGCCGAGCGCGTCCAAGCCTCGGGGTCGGCGTATTTCTCCTCGACCTCCGCCTGCGCGGCGATGTACGACTCATAGTCGGCCAAGGCCATGAAATGGTCGGAGTAGAGAAGATCCGACACGATCGGCTCGAAAACCGATGGGTTGCCTTCCGAGAAGGCCCCCGAGGCGATCAGGTCGATGGCGGCCTTGAGGTCGGGGTTGGCTTCGTAGTACTCGCTCGGCCGGTAGCCGCGGCCCTGCAACGCCGCCACCTCCGGTTCGGCCAAGCCGAACAGGAAAAAGTTGTCATCGCCGACGAGGCGGCGGATCTCGACGTTGGCGCCGTCGTCCGTGCCGATGGTGAGAGCCCCGTTGAGAGCGAATTTCATATTGCCGGTGCCAGAGGCCTCCTTGCCGGCCAAGGAAATCTGCTCGGACAGGTCAGCCGCCGGGATCAGCCGTTCGGCCACGGTGACGTTGTAATTGGCCGGGAAAGCCACATGGAGGACCTGGTTGCTCCTGGGATCGGCGTTGACGACGGCCCCGACGGCGTTCATGAGGTGGATCGTGTCTTTGGCCATCCGATAGCCCGGGGCGGCCTTGGCCCCGAAGACCACCGTCCTAGGCGTCATGTCGGCCGGGTCGAGCTGACCGCTGACAAGCTTGTTGTACAAGGTCACGATGTGGAGGACCTTGAGCGACTGGCGTTTGTATTCGTGCAGCCGCTTGACCATCACGTCGAGCAGTCCCTCGGCCGGCAACTCAATGCCGTCGCGCTGGCGCAGCAGGCGGGCCAAGCGGAGCCGGTTCTGCTGCTTGATCTGGCGGAAGGCGGCCCTAAAATCCGGGTCTTCGGCTGATAGCTCCAGCTCCCGCAAACGCTCCAGATCGGTCAGCCAGCCGACGCCGAGGGCGTCCGTGACAAGGGCGGCCAGGTCGGGGTTGGCCAACCGTAGGAAACGCCTGGGCGTGACGCCGTTCGTGACGTTCGTGAACTTGTCCGGCCACAGCTCAGAAAAATCAGGCAAAACCTTGTCCCGCAGCAGTTGGGAGTGCAGTTCGGCCACGCCGTTGACCTTGACGGCGGCCACAGTCGCCAGGTGGGCCATGCGGACCGACCGCTCCGGCCAATCCGAGATGATCGACATCGACCGGACGCGCAGCTCGTTGCCGGGCCGGAGCCGCCGTATCTGAGCGCAGAAGCTTTCATTGATCTTGTCGATGATTTCCATGTGGCGGGGCAGCAGGCGGGCCATGAGGTCGACCGGCCAGGTCTCCAGGGCTTCCGGCAGGAGCGTATGGCAGGTGTAGTTAAAACACTGCTGGGTGATCTCCCAGGCTTCGTCCCAAGGCAGGCCGCGGTTGTCGACGAGCAGCCGCATCAGCTCGGGGATGGCGATGACCGGGTGGGTGTCGTTGAGCTGGAAGGTGACACGGTCGGCCAATTGGCGGATGTCCAGGTCGTCGCCGACCATGTCAAGACAGTCGGCCAGGGAACAAGCCACGAAGAAATACTGCTGCTGGAGGCGGAGCTCCTTGCCCTGCGGGGTTGAATCTTCGGGGTAGAGCACCTTGGTGATGTTCTCCGCGAAGGTCTGGGCCCGGACCGCTTCGGCGTAGTCGCCGGCGTTGAAAATGGCCAGGTCGAAAGCCTTGGTGGCCTGGGCGCTCCACAGCCGTAGCGTGTTGACCCAGCCGTTCTCGTAGCCGGGGACCATGTAGTTGTAGGGGATGCCGAGGACGTTCCAGCCCGGCTTCCAGACGGCCTGGTCGACGCCGTCCGCGTCGACGCTGTGCTCGACGTGACCGGCGAAGTCGACCTGGACGGCCCGCTCCGGGTGGGGAAACTCCCAGGGGTTGCCGAGCGCCAGCCAGGTGTCAGGCTGCTCGACTTGACGGCCATCGACAAAAGTTTGGCGGAAGATGCCGTAGTCGTAGCGGATGCCGTAGCCGATGGCCGGAACCCGCAAAGTCGCCAGCGAATCGATGAAGCAGGCCGCCAAACGGCCCAAGCCGCCGTTGCCGAGGCCGGGTTCGATCTCCTGGGCCCGCAGCGTCGCCACCTGGAGGCCGCAGCTGGCCAGGGCCGCTTCCGCTATCTCGTCCAAGTTGGTCGCCAATAAGGCGTTGTCGAGTTGGCGGCCCAGCAGATATTCGGCCGAGAGGTAGGCCACGGTCTTGGTCTGGGAGACCCGGGTCTTCCGGGTCGACTCGAGCCAGCGGGCCATGAGGTAGTGGCGGACGGTCCGGGCCAAGGCCAGATATTGGTCATTGACGCGAGAGTAGGAAAGAGCGACGCCTTGGCCCATGTTGAGCTCGTGCAAGAACTCGCGGACGAAGCCGTCGACGGTGTGGGCCGGGGCGACGACGGGGCCGACAGCGGATGGGTGAGAGGGGGCGAACTCGACGCCGACGCGCGTCGACTGCTGTGGTTCGGCGGCGGCAGGCGTCTCGGGGGACGCCGCGCAATCTTCAGCGGAACTAAATTCAGTCACCCTGCCAAATTACCAACCACCCCCTCGGGAGCCAACAGCGCACCTGGAGCTGTCCACGATGCGGCCACCGCCACGGCGCGCAAGCGGCGGCTACAGCGGACAGATGTCCGCAGAGTGTGCGCTGACAGCGGCGAAGGCCGAAAGGGTGATAATGGCGGCCTTTTGGCTCGGTGGCTTAATTGCTTGCCGGGCGTCGAAACATCTCCACGGGAGGGTTTGGCCAGACCGCTGCGATTGCCTATTGTTCATCACGGCCCCTGTCTCGCGACCTTAATTTAAGACAAGGGCCGCCCGGGGGCTTGTCCCCGGGGTTGAGGGGACGGACCGGCGTTGAAGCCCACCCACCTACCGCGCCGGTCCGCCCCCTTTGCCATTTAGGCTGCCTTGCGGCAACCTGCAGCCTGTCCGGAATCAATCTGTCCGAGTTGCCCTGCGGCGGCCCGCTTTCTTCGCGAACTGCCTTGCGGCGCCGTGATTTCGCCGACACGGTTTCCCCCGTTTCCACTGGCCTACGCCGGTGCTCTGCTCCCCTTGGCCTGCGCCAGCCGGCTCGACCCAAGGGTGTCATCGCGGTGTCCTAATCTGTCCCCATGCGCGCTGCCTTTTGCGGACCGCGGCCGTCGCCCGCGACCGCTTTGCCTTGCCGCCAAACCCGAGCCGCCCGCCGCCGTTCGCCGGCGGCAGCCCTCCTGCTCGGGACGGCGCTCGCCCTCGGCGGCTGCGCGAACTCCCCGGAGCCGCCGGGGCCGCCGCCGGCCGACGACACCCTCCGCGCCATCGCCTCGGCCCTCGCCGCCATGGACCTCGCCAGCGCCCCCTTCGCCCGCGGCGCGACGTCGCCGACGGCGGACGCGGCCGCCATCACCGAAGAAATGGACGGTTTTCTGCCGGCGGTGGTCCCAGGCTCCCTGTCCTACAGCGACGACCAGACGACAGCCGTCGGAACCCTCCTTTACACCTGGCCGTTCCCGTCTGGCGGCTGGGAATACGAGGCGCCAGTCAACCTCTCCTACGACGGGGCGAACTGGATCGGCTACTGGGAGCCGGCGGTCATCCATCCCCGGCTCGACGCGGCCAACCGGCTCGTGCACACCCGGCAGGCGGCCAAACGGGCCGGGCTCACGGGCCAAGGCGGCCAGGCCCTCATCGAGGAGACGACCGTCGTCCACGTCGGCCTGGACAAGATGAACACCCCGCCGGAGCAGCAAGAGGCCTCGGCCCGGGCGCTGGCGGAGGGCCTTGGCCTCGACCCCGCCGAGTACGCCGCCAAGGTCGCCGCCGCCGGCGCCGAAGCTTTCGTGGAGGCCGTCACCTTCCGCCAAAACGAGGTTCCCGACGTCTTTTCCATCCTCGGCGCCCGGGCTGTCAAGGACACCGCTTTGCTCGGCCCGACAAGTGGTTTCCTCCAGCCCGTCGCCGGGACCGCCGGGGAGGCTTGGGCGGAGGATGTCGAAGCCTCGGATGGCGCCATCTTGCCCGGCGACGCCGTCGGCCACTCCGGCCTCCAGGCGACTTTCGACGAACAGCTGCGGGGCACGCCCGGCGACACGGTCTTCCTGGCGGCCCGCGGGGCCGAAGCGGACATCGGGACCCCGGCCGCCTCTGACATCCTCCACGTCAAAGCGCCCGCCGACGGCCAGGCCCTCGCCACCAGCTTCGACCTCGCCCTCCAGCTCAAGGCCGAAGCTGTCTTGGCCGGGGCCGGCCAACCGGCCGCCGCCGTCCTCATACGGCCTTCCGACGGGGCGATCCTGGCCGCCGCTTCTTCCCCCGAGTCCGCGGGCCAACCTGACGCCACGCTCAACCATTACGCCCCTGGCTCGACTTTCAAGATCGTCACCGCCTTGGCGTTGCTCCGCCACGGCGACACCCCCGACAGCCGCGTCCAGTGCAGTGCCAGCGCGGACGCCGGCGGTCTGGTCATCCACAATTACACGGGCTACCCTGCCGCCTACCTCGGTTCCATCCCCCTTGTCACCGCAGTCGCCCAATCTTGCAATACGGCGTTCGTCAACCAGGTCGGCCGGCTGGCCGCCGAAGATTTGACGGCGGCGGCCGCCTCCCTCGGAGCCGGCGTGGACTATGACGCGGGCGGCCTCAACTACGGTTCCGTGCCTCTCGCCGATTCCGAGGCCATGAAGGGCCAAGAGGTCATCGGCCAAGGTGGCGTGCTCATGTCGCCGGCCGCCATGGCCGGGGTCATCGCCTCGGTCGCAGCCGGCCGCACAACCGTTCCTTGGATGGTCGCCTCTCTCAAACCAAAGCCGGCCGCCGAGCCTTTGGCCGCCGCCGAGGCGGCCGCGCTGCAGACGATGCTCGCGGCGACCGTCACGGACGGCCTGGCCGGAATCCTCCGGGGGGTCGCGGCCGGGGCCAAGTCGGGGACGGCGGAATACGGCGAGGGCGACCCTTTGCCGACGCACGCTTGGATGGTCGCCTACACCGACCACGACCTGGCAGGCGCCGTCTGGGTCCACGACGGCGGCGGTTCCGCCACGGCTGGCCCTCTTCTGGCCCAGCTGCTCAGCTGAAACCTGTCTCCGACCCGGCCGCCGAACCGGCAGCCGTCGTGGCGCGGCCGGGCCAGGCCGCCTGACTGCCGGCCTTAGACGCCAAAACGCCGGCGGCGGAAGCGTAGGGGCGGGCGGCCCCGATGATCCGCTGCTGGCTCTGCGGGCCTGGCCTGCTTCCGAGGCGCAGCGGCGCTGGGCCTGGCCAGGTTGTCAGCTGGTTTTCGTTTGCCGACACGGCCGGCCCGATCTTGGCTCGTCTGCCGAACGGTGCTTCCACTCGAACCTACTACCGAGTAACCTACTGAAGCGAAACCTACCGATTAGTAGGTTAACCGACCGTAGGAACCCTCCGCCTACCCTGCCCCGGGAGCGATTTGATGACCAACGGCCAATCCAGCGGGCCCATCGGCCTCTACGCCGACTACTTGACCGAGGAGATCGGGCCGCAAGGCTTCCCCGTCCGCTTCGAGCTGCGCTGTCCGGACGACTTCAACTTCGCCTACGACGTCCTCGACCGCCTGGCCCAGGCCACGCCGGACCGCCGGGCGTTGCGCTGGTGCGACGACGCGGGCGGCCGCGCCGACTACAGCTTCGCCGACCTGGCAGCCTTATCCGACAAAGCAGCTTCGTATTTCCGCGCTCTCGGCGTCCGCAAGGGCGACCGTGTCTTATTGTCCTTGAAGCGCCACGCCGAGTTCTGGCAGGCCCTCCTCGGCCTCCACAAGCTCGGCGCCGTCGCCGTCCCGGCCACACACCAGCTCAAGGCCTACGACCTCGTCTTCCGTCTCCGCACGGCCCAAATCGACTACGTCGTGGCGACGCTCGAAGGGAGTTTGGCCGAGGAGGTCGAACTGGCCGAGGCCGAACTCGGCCGCCCCCTCGTCAAGGTCGGCGCCCACGGCCGCCGCGCCGGCTGGGCCGACTGGGCCGATGGTTTGGCCGCCGCCGCGCCGTGGGTCCGACCGGCCGGCGCCGAGGCCGCAAAGGCCTGCGACCCCATGCTCTTTTATTTCACCTCCGGCACGACCGCCCAGCCCAAGATGGTCGCCCACGACTTCTCTTATCCCATCGCCCACCTGCCCACGGCCAAGCACTGGCAGCACATCGACCCGGCCGGCCTCCACCTGACCGTTTCCGACACCGGCTGGGCCAAGGCGGCCTGGGGCAAGCTTTACGGCCAGTGGCTCATGGAAACCTGCGTAGACGTTTTCGACTTCGACCGTTTCGACCCCCACCGCCTCCTCGACCACATCGCCGAAGCCAAGGTCACGTCGCTGTGCGCCGCCCCGACCGTCTACCGCTTCCTCATCGGCTGCGACCTGGCCCGCTGGGATCTCAGCGCGCTCCAGCACTGCACGATCGCCGGCGAGGCCATGAACCCCGTCGTCTACGAGACTTTCCGCGACCTGACCGGCCTCGAACTCAAGGAAGCTTTCGGCCAGACGGAGACTACCGCTGTCGTCATGACGCCATATTGGCTGCCCACGAAGGCCGGTTCCATGGGGCGGCCCTCCCCGGCCTACGACGTCGTCCTCCTGACCGCCGACGGCCGCGAAGCCGGGCCGGGCGAGGAAGGCGAGATCTGCCTGAAGACGACGGCCGGCCGGCCCCTCGGGCTGTTCCGCGGTTACGAGGACGACCCGGAGCTGACGGCTTCCGTCTGGCACGACGGCTACTACCACACCCGCGACCTCGCGGCCATGGACCCAGACGGCTACTTCTGGTACGTCGGGCGGACCGACGACATGATCAAAACGTCGGGCTACCGCGTCAGCCCCTTCGAGGTCGAATCGGTTGTCTTATGCCATCCGGCGGTCCGCGAATGCGCGGTCACCGGGGTTTACGACGAGATCCGCGGCGTCATCGTCAAGGCGACCATTGTGTTGGCCGAAGGCTGTGAGGGCACACCGGAACTGGCCCGCCAGATCCAGCAGTACGTCAAGAGCCACACCGCCCCCTACAAGTACCCTCGCCAGATCGAGTTCGCCGCCGCGCTGCCGCAAACGGTCTCCGGGAAGATCCGCCGGGCGGAGATACGCCGCCGCGACGAAGCCTTGGCCGCCGCGGCTCTTTGACCCCGCGGCAGGAAGCGGCCGCCGCAACCGGCTCGGCGAAGGCCGACGCCTGGCTTTGGCCCTTGCGTCAAGGAGCGGACCGGACAGGGCCTGGCCAAGCCGCGACGAAGCCTTGGCCGCCGCGGCTTCGGCCGAGTCTGCCTCCTCCGCCGCAGCGCCGCTCAGCCCTCGCGGAACCGCTGTCGCTCCTTTTGGGCCCGCCGCCGCCTTCTGCGGCCCGGCAAAACTTCCGGCCGCGTCATTCTTCTGATCCGCCGCAACCCTTCATGGCGGCCGCCGCTCCTTCGCGATCTGGCGAAACTCTGGCCGCCGCGTCTTTCCCATCCTCGCCGGCGCCGATGTCAGCCGTAGTCGCCCCGCGGGCCGCGGCCTCGGACCGAGCGGCGGCCCTTCGGCCGGTTCGGCATTTCCGGGCCGAGGACCTTGACGCGTTCGACCACGCCGCCGCCGAGGGCCGCGTTGAGGCGGGCCGCGATCTGGGGGGCGAGGAGCCGGATGGCCGTCGCCCAGGCGGTTGATTCGGCCCGGACGGACAGTTCGCCGTTTCGGAAGCTCTCCGGTTTCGTGTGGGCGGCGTTGGCGGGGCCGACGAAGTCCGCCCAGTGCCCGAGCAGCGAGGCGACGGACAGGTCGCGCCGCCAACCCTGGTCCGCGATGACGCGGTCGAGGAGTTGGCCGACGGGCCGTGGGTCGCGTTCCGACGGGCCGGGCCCGGACCAGGCCGTCTCATCGGCCGTTTCAGGGCCGGGCCGACGGCGCCTAGGGGCGGGCCGGCCGCCGCGGGCCGCCTGGGCGATTCGGGCCGCCAGGTCGAGCCCGGTCGGGTCGTGAGGCCGGCGGGCCTGTGGAAACGGCGCGGCTGGCAACGACACGTCTGGAAGCGCCGCCGTGGAATCTTGTCCCGTCGCTTGCCCCTCGTCCGGCAAGGCTGTCGGTTCTGACGGCCGGGCCGCAGCGGCAGCCGGCGGCCGCTGGCCCGCGGCTGGCTGCTTCTTCTGCCTGGTGGCCGGCCGCTTGGAAGCGGACGACGAAGGCGGCGGCTTAACCATGGGCCGCTCCCGCCGCCGTGTCTTCGGCCTCTGGTCCGGCGCCGTCGTCGCCTGGGCCAGTCGACCGGCGGACCGCGCCGAGGTTGACCCAAAAGACATCGGCGGCCAGGGTTTTCGGCACGTCGGCGGCGACCGCCGCCGTGATGAGCACCTGTTCGGCTGAGAAAGCGGCGGCGGCCAGGCGGTCTCGGCGGACGGCGTCCAATTCCGCGAAGACGTCGTCGAGGATGAGGACCGGTTCGACGCCGTCGGCCCGTAGGAGGTCGAGGCTGGCCAGACGCAAGCCGAGGGCGACAGACCAGGCCTCGCCGTGGCTGGCGTAGCCCTTGACCGGCAAACCCGCCACGGTCAGTTTGAGGTCGTCGCGGTGGGGGCCGACGAGGGATTGGCCGCGGCTGATCTCATCGCCGCGGCGGCGGGCGATCTCGGCCCGCAGACGTTCGGCAATGGCCGCCGGGTCCGTCGCGCCGCCGCCTTGTTCCCACGCCGGTTCGGCCTGGCTGAGGTAGGCGGTTTCGGCCAGGTTCCGCAAGGGGGCGATTTCCGCGTAGCGGTCTTCGTAGAAGGGGGCCAGTTCCCGGACGGTGGCGAGGCGGGCGGCCGTGATCTCGGCGCCAAGGTTTGCCAGCTGCTCGTCCCAAACCTCGAGCGCGTCCCCGGCTTCCGCTCCGGCCGGCCGCAGGCTCCGGCCCGACAAGGCTTTAAGGAGGGCGGTCCGCTGGCTGAGGACCCGGTCGTAGTCCTTTTTGACTCCCGCCAGCCGCGGCCAGCGGGCGGCCGTGAGAGCGTCGAGGAAGCCCCGCCGGTCGGCTGGGTCGCCCTGGGCGAGGGCGAGGTCCTCAGGGGCGAAAACGACGGCCCGAAGAGCCCCGACGAGGTCACGGGGTCGGACAGGGGATTTGTTAAGGCGAGCCTTGTTCGGGCCTGTGAGGTTGATTTCGAGGTCGAGGTCGAGGCTGCGGCGGTCTTCTTGTCCGGCCCGCACCGTGACGTGGACGACCGCTTGGGTTTGGCCGCGTCGGATCAACGGCTGGTCGGAAGCCGTCCTATGCGAACCAAGCGTGGCCGCGTATTCGACCGCCTCCACGAGATTGGTTTTGCCGTGGCCATTTGGGCCTAAAAACAAAACTGGGCCGGGGCCGAGGCAAAAGGCGGCGCTGGGGTAGGAGCGGAAATCGGTCAGCCGCAGCGCGGTCACATACATAGGGGCAGACGGGTGCTAGCTGGGCAGGCGCATGAGCATGATGACGTGCCGATAGTCCTCTTTCGGTTCCCCGTCGATTTCATCCAATCCCATGATGAGACAGGGTTTGCCGGAACCGGAGAAAGCGATGTGGGCGTACGGGGCGTCGATGACAGAGAGGATGTCCCCGAGGTATTGGGGGTTGAAACCCGCCTGCGTCAACGCCTGCTCGCCTCCCGACGGATTTTCCGTGACGACTCCGACCGTCTCTTGAGCCTGGGCCTGGTCGCCGGTCGCAGCTTCCAAAACGATCTGGTTTTCCTCGATTGACATACGCAGCGAAGTGTTGCGTTCTGCGACCAAGGAGACGCGTTTGACGGCGGCCGCCAATTCGGTCACAGAGACCCGGACGACGAGTTCGTTGGGAATGTTCATGAGGTGGCGGACCTTGGGGAATTCACCGTCGAGGAGACGCGTCGTGATTTGCCTGAGCCCGCCGTGGCCTTCCCCCTCGAAGCCGATGATGCCTTCACCGGCCGCCGCGGCGGCGACCGCCAAAACGACACGGTCCCCGGCCGTCATGGATTTGGCCGTTTCCGCCAAGACACGTCCGGGCACGAGGACGGCGGCGCTGGTCTGCCGCTCCTGCGGCGTCCAGGCCAACTCTTTCAAGGCCATGCGGTAACGGTCCGTCGCCAACAATGAAACTTCGTTATCTTCGATTTCGACCCGCACGCCTGTGAAAACCGGCAGGAGTTCGTCCTTGCCGGCGGCGACGACGACCTGGGAGACGGCCTTGGAGAAGACGTCGGAGGTGATCCAGCCGGCGGCTTCGGGCATGGCCGGCAATTCTGGGTAATCGTCGACGGGGAGGAGTTGGAGAGTGAACCGGGCCGAACCGCAGGCGATCTCCAGGGCGCTGCCTTCAGCTGTCAAAACGACCGGGTGGTTAGGCAGCGAACGGCTGATGTCAGCGAGGAGACGGCCAGAGACAAGGGCGGCGCCTGCCTCTTCGACGGCCGCGGCGACGGTGATCCGAGCCGAGGTCTCGTAGTCGAAACTCGACAGCGTCAACTCGCCGCCTTC
>JAIRXC010000105.1 GCA_031268515.1 Propionibacteriaceae bacterium | reverse complement strand
TCCCATCCGCCCACCGTGGCGGCCCCCGCCACGGCTGTGGAGAGGGGTTCGCTACGCGGGCAAAAAACCGTGAGGCACAGGCCCCCGCCACGCGGGCCATAACCATGAGTCTCGTCGCGGGTTTGGCAGGGGAGGCTTTCTGGCATAGACTCACCTCCCGCCGAAGACCGCTGGCAGCCCGTAGAACTGACGGGTGGAAGTCCCGCGCAGGCGCATCGTAGGAAGTCCGATTTCCCGCCCTGTGCCTTCGCGGCCAGGGCTTTTCTTATTGCAGGCTCCGGGGCCTTAGGGCTCGAGCCTTTGTAAGAATTCAACGGTTGGCGGTGACATAAGCCAACGGTCCCCGCGTCCGCGGGGAACTCAGCGGAAGGAGAACCCATGGCGAGGCCGGACAAGGCCGCCGCGGTGGCCGAGTTGACAGACCGCCTGTCGAGTTCGGCGGCGGCGGTGCTGACCGAGTACCGCGGACTCTCCGTCAAGCACCTCAAGCAATTGCGGCGGGCGCTGGGCGAGAACGGCACCTACGCCGTAGCGAAGAACACACTGGCCCAGATCGCCGCCCGGGACGCCGGAATCGAGGGCCTCGACCCTTATTTGACGGGTCCGACGGCGATCGCCTTCATCACCGGGGATGTCGCCCAAGTCGCGAAGGGGCTGCGTGACTTCGCGAAGGAACACCCTGCCTTAATCCTCAAGGGCGGCTACATGGACGGAAAGGTCCTAGACGCCGCCACAGTCAAGAAGCTCGCCGATTTGGAGTCGCGCGAGGTCTTGCTCTCCAAGCTGGCCGGGGCTTTCCAGGCCAACTTGGCCAAGGCCGTCTACCTCATCGCCGCGCCGCTCAACCAGGCCGCCCGCGCGTTCGGGGCCTTGGAAAAGGCGGCCGCCGAGAACCCCGCCCTTCTCAAGGGGGCGTCTGCGGCCAACGCAGATCCAGCCGCTGCGGCGGCTGTCGAGGCGGGGTCGCCCGCCTCTTTGGCGTCCGCCTCGGAGGTTGACGCCACGGCTGCCTCGGAGGCCGCCGATCCCGCAGCCGATGACGCTGCCCCGACCACCGACGCGGCTGCGGCGGCGGAATAAAGCACAGGAAGGACGCCCAAACCATGGCGAAGATCACACACGAGGAACTGCTCGACGCGTTCAAAGAAATGACCCTCATCGAACTCTCCGAGTTCGTCAGCCTGTTCGAAGACACCTTCGGCGTCACGGCTGCCGCGCCGGTGGCAGTGGCCCAGGCCGCCCCGGGGGCTGCGTCCGAGGAGGCCGCGGTCGAGGAGCAGACAGAGTTCGACGTCGTCCTCGAATCGGCCGGTGACAAGAAGATCCAGGTCATCAAGGAGGTCCGCGCCCTCACCAGCCTTGGCCTCAAGGAAGCCAAGGACCTGGTCGAAGAGGCTCCGAAGGTCGTCCTCGAGCGGGCCAGCAAAGAGGCCGCTCAGAAGGCCAAGGAACAGTTGGAAGGCGCCGGCGCCACTGTCTCGCTCAAGTGAGCTGACGACCGCCTACGACGGCAGCCGGCCCTCTTCGGAGGCCGGCTGCCGTTTTTTGTGACCCGCCAGCTAGCCGTCCGCCCGCGTTCTCTCCGTTGCCGTCCGCCTCTTAACGGCGGTCTTTGGCGGCTTGGCCGCCGCCCCGTCTTTCCGCTGGGGCGGTCTTCGTTGACTGTGTCGGAGGAAGCGTGTGCCATCGTGTGAGCGGCCGCCTCGGCTCGGTTCCCCGGTCAAGGGCGTGAAATCACCCGCCAGGAGAGCCAGCGAGCGTATGGTGTTGAGATACGCGCCACTATGCGCTATCGTGGGTCCTTGCATTGTGCTGTGCTGTCCGCTGCCGAAACTGTGGGGATCGCCCCACGCGCTTACCCGGCGAGTTCTGGAAGGACCATACTTTGGCCGCCTCGCGTACCGCGTCCAAACACACCGTTACATCGCCTACAGGGCGAGTTTCCTTCGCAAAGATTCAGGAGCCTCTCGAAGTCCCCAATCTGCTGGATCTCCAGCGGGACTCCTTTGACTGGCTTATTGGCAATGAGAATTGGCGAAGCAGGGTGGCCGCCTCGACGTCCAAGGGCGTGACGAGTGTCAAGACGAAGTTCGGGCTCGACGAGGTCTTCGAGGAGATCTCGCCGATCGAGGACTTCGCCGGCATGATGTCGCTGTCCTTCCGCGAGCCTCGCTTCGAGGAACCGAAATATTCGGTCGCGGAATGCCAGGACCGAGACGTGACTTATTCGGCCCCGCTCTACGTCAAAGCCGAGTTTATGAACAACGAGACCGGCGAGCTGAAAGAGCAGACGGTCTTCATGGGCGAATTCCCGCTCATGACTCCGAAGGCGACTTTCATCATCAACGGCACGGAGCGCATCGTCGTCTCCCAGCTCGTCCGCTCGCCCGGCGTCTACTTTGAGCAGACGGCTGATAAGACCTCCGACAAGGACATCTTCACCTGCAAGGTGATCCCGTCGCGTGGGGCCTGGCTGGAGTTTGAGATCGACAAGCGCGACATGGTCGGCGTCCGCCTCGACCGCAAGCGCAAGCAGTCCGTCACGGTCTTCCTCAAGGCCCTCGGCTGGACCAGCGAGCGGATCCTCGAGGAGTTCGGGGAATTTGAGTCGATGCGCTTGACCTTGGAGAAGGACCACGTCCAGACCGAGGACGAGGCGCTTCTCGACATCTACCGCAAGCTGCGCCCCGGCGAGCCGCCGGCCCGCGATGTCGCCAAGCAGCTTCTTGACAATTATTATTTTAACCCGAAGCGTTACGACCTGGCGGCGGTCGGCCGTTACAAGATCAACAAGAAGCTTGGTTTGGCGTTGCCTTACGGCGCCCAGGTCCTCGACATCGAGGACATCGTGACGGCCGTCAAATACATCTGCGCCCTGCATGAGGGCCAAGCTGAGCTGAATGGTCTGCCAGTCGAAACCGACGACATCGACCACTTCGGCAACCGCCGCCTGCGGACGGTCGGGGAGCTCATCCAAAATCAGCTCCGGACCGGTTTGTCCCGGATGGAACGGGTCGTCCGCGATCGCATGACGACCCAGGACATCGAGGCCATCACCCCGCAGACGCTCATCAACATCCGGCCCGTCGTGGCGGCTTTGCGCGAGTTCTTCGGCACCAGCCAGCTGTCCCAGTTCATGGACCAGACGAACCCCGTGGCCGGCCTGACCCACAAGCGGCGCCTGTCCGCCCTCGGCCCCGGCGGTTTGAGCCGGGACCGGGCCGGCATGGAGGTCCGCGACGTCCACCCCAGCCACTACGGCCGGATGTGCCCGATTGAGACGCCAGAAGGCCCCAACATCGGCCTCATCGGCTCCCTCGCCTCCTTCGCCCGCGTCAACGCCTTCGGCTTCATCGAGACGCCGTATCGCAAGTGCGTCGGCGGCCACGTCACCGACCAGGTCGACTATCTGACGGCCGACGAGGAAGACCGCTACATCATCGCCCAGGCCAACGCCCCCATCAACACCAAGGGCCGTTTCGTCGAGGACCGCGTCTTGGTGCGCAAGCGGCACGGCGACGTCGACCAGGTGCCGCCGGCCGATGTCCAGTACATGGACGTGTCGCCCCGCCAGATGGTCTCTGTGGCGACCGCTTTGATCCCCTTCTTGGAGCACGACGACGCTTCCCGGGCCCTCATGGGCGCCAACATGCAGCGTCAAGCCGTCCCCCTCATCCGCAACGAGGCCCCGCTTGTCGGCACGGGCGTCGAGTACCGCGGCGCCGTGGACGGCGGCGAGGTCACCTTGGCGGCTCGCCCCGGCGTTGTCACCGACGTGTCGGCCGACCTCATCGAGGTGGCTGACGACACGGGCAGCCATTCGGCCTATCGGCTCGACAAGTTCAAGCGGTCCAACCAGGCCACCTGCATCAACCAGCGGCCTCTCGTGGCCGTCGGGCAGCGGGTCGAGGTCGGCACGCCGCTGGCCGACGGCGCTTGCACGGACCGAGGCGAAATGGCCCTCGGCCGTAACCTCCTGGTTGCTTTCATGCCGTGGGAGGGGCTTAATTACGAAGACGCCATCATCTTGTCGGAGCGCCTCGTCCAAGAGGACATCTTGACTTCCATCCACATCGAAGAGCACGAGGTCGACGCCCGCGACACCAAGCTTGGCCCCGAGGAGATCACCCGCGACAT
>JAIRXC010000023.1 GCA_031268515.1 Propionibacteriaceae bacterium | reverse complement strand
AAAGCTAACTGTTCAGCTTGGGTTTTCAGGTTGGCTAGTTCAGCGGTGATCGGACGGATTTCATCGGCGAAATCAGACAAAGCGGCGCCGACTTGCTCCAAGGCGCCAGCCAGAGCGTCGGTTTGGGGTCCGACGGGGAGCAGGGCTTCGTAGATTTGGGTGTCGCCGGGGCCTTGATAGCAGCTGGTGATCGCCGACCAGGCGGTCACCGCGTCTTGGCCGTTGTCGCGGACGTTCCTGGCGGCGGCCAAGATTATCGTGGCGGAGGCGGCCAGACCGTCGGGGTCGGCTGGCGGGCAGCCGCCTTGGGGTGTGACATAGGGGATTTCGCCGGGGTTGATCGGTGTGGCCATCAGTGTTCTATCGGGGTTCTATCGAGCTGGCGGGAGGGTCGGGGAGGGGTTCAGGAGCCAGGCAACAGCCCGGTGAAATCACCAGACCGGGAAGCCTGGCCCATCTTGTTTTGGATGGCGGCGGCCATGTCCTGGTCGCCTTGGCTGACCGCTGTGACAGCGCCGGCAAAGGAAGCCCGCTGGATCGGTTGCGTCAGAGTTTGCGCGCCCAGGTGGAGTTTCATCACCAGTCTCCGTTCTTGCTGTGACACATTGACAGGACGTCACTTTACTCACCGTTAATCTCTAAGCAAACCGAGTCGGCAAGCACCTACCCACTAACGGCTTCCGCAGGCTGTCCCCGGTCCCGTTGTCCAACGGCTAGAGGCGAGGAAGTGCGCGGTTTCCGCTCCGCCTGACAGCCGAGCGCGGCTCTGACCAGACTCTCAAGCGTGTGGACACCGACACCGAGGCTGAGCAAAGCCGGCCCGGCGTGTCACCAGACGCTCAAGCGCGGACGCTGAAAAACCAGGCTGGAGACGGCTGGGCGAGAACACAGCCTCAGAAGCGGACGGGATGGATCAAAACGGACGGGCGGCTCAGACGCGGACGAGGCCAGCGGCAGTCTCAAAGGTGACCGCGATGATCCCTGGATAGCCGCTCGGGGAACCAAACTGGACGGCGACCCCGTCGAAAACATCGGGGACAGGGGCGCCGAGCCACTGTTCCACCCGGTCACGGCAACCAGCGATGTCAATCTGGGTCAGGCGGACGGTGCCCGGCAGAGCGGACGGGAGGATCGACGGCTCTGACACCCAACGAAGGAAATACGGCAGCTGCGGGTCGGCTATCAGTCCTTTGACGCCGAGTTGCTGCCATTCCAAGAGGCGGCCGTCTGGGAAATGCCTGGTGCCGAGGACGGCTTTGCGGCCGAGGCGCTGTTCCAAACCGCTGAGGTCGGACACAGAGACTCCCCAGCCGAGCCAGCCGCCGCCCAACTCGCTACGAGCGCGCACCGCCTGCCCGTAGGGCGCCTTCTCGGCGGCTGGATGGTCGAGGACTTCGGAGATTTCGATATAGCGGGCGTCGGTCAGCGGCAAGAGCCGCATCCGGGTGCCGAAGCGAGGGTGGAGCCCCCCGTCAATCGACTTCACGCCCAGAAGGCTCTCGAAGCGCGTCGCCTCAGTTTTGAGACCAGCCGGTCCGGCGGCGTAGACAACGTGATCGATATGCATGGGCTCATTCTCCACCATGTCTGTAAGACAACTCGGCAGCAGGGTGACCGCGCCCAGGGGCAGGCGCCTACGCACTCTGCGCTCGCGCCTCTCGCGAAAACAGTGGGGTAGCCGCGCCCCGGAGGCGGACGGACGGCGGCGGCAGAGGACTGGGCCGGCCCCGTAGACTGCGCGCCATGCCGCCTGCCCGTGAAGTCGTGCTCGTCGTGGATTTCGGAGCCCAGTACGCCCAGCTCATCGCCCGGCGCGTGCGCGAGGCCGGGGTCTACTCCGAGATCGTTTCCTGCGCCGCTGCCGCATCTGACCTGTTGGCCCGCCGACCGGCCGCCATCGTCTTGTCGGGCGGGCCGCAATCCGTCTACGCCCCCGGCGCCCCCCGCGTCGATCCGGCCCTGTTCACCGCCGGTGTCCCGGTTTTCGGCATCTGCTACGGCTTCCAGGCCATGGCGGAAGCCCTCGGCGGCGAGGTGGCCCGCACGGACCTCAGCGAATTCGGCCGCACCGCCTTGCGGGTTGAAACCCCCGGCCAGCTCTTGGGGGCGGTCCCGGAAGATTTCAACGTCTGGATGAGCCACAGCGATTCGGTCCGCAGGCCGCCGCCTGGTTTCACCCCCTTGGCCCGCACCGAGGGGGCTGAGGTGGCCGCCATGGAAGATTCGGCGCGGCGTCTGGCCGGCGTCCAGTGGCACCCTGAAGTCGCCCACAGCGAGCACGGCCAAGCTGTTTTCGACCGTTGGCTCCACGCCGTGGCCGGCCTCGGCCGCAATTGGACTCCCGGCGCGATCACGGCGGACGCGGTGGCGCGGATACGACAGCAGGTGGGCGGCGCCCAGGTCCTCTGCGGCCTCAGCGGCGGGGTCGATTCGGCTGTCGCCGCCGCCCTCGTCCAGCGGGCCATAGGCGATCAGCTGACCTGCGTCTTCGTCGACCACGGCCTCCTCCGCCAAGGTGAAGCCGAGGCTGTGGAACGGGATTTCACCGCCGCCACGGGGGCCCGCCTCGTCGTCGCGGACGCGGCCGCCGATTTCCTACGCCTCCTCGACGGGGTGACCGACCCCGAGGCGAAGCGGAAGATCATCGGCCGCCAGTTCATCCGCGTCTTCGAGGCCGAGGCCCGCCGCCTGGCCGGCAGCCGCGGGATCGACTTCCTCGTCCAAGGCACCCTCTATCCCGATGTCGTGGAATCCGGCGGTGGCGAAGGCGCCGCCAACATCAAGAGTCACCACAACGTCGGCGGCCTGCCCGACGACCTCCAATTCACATTGGTCGAACCGCTGCGGACTTTGTTCAAGGACGAGGTGCGCGCGGTCGGTCTGGAACTTGGCTTGCCCGAGGCCATGGTCTGGCGGCAACCTTTCCCCGGCCCCGGCCTCGCCATCCGCATCGTCGGGGCCGTGACCGCCGAACGCCTCGCCATCCTTCGGGCCGCCGACGCCATCGCCCGCGAGGAGCTGACAGCCGCCGGCCTCGACCGCGCGATCTGGCAATTCCCTGTTGTCTTGTTGGCGGACGTCCGCTCGGTCGGCGTCCAAGGCGATGGCCGCACCTACGGCTGTCCTATCGTCTTGCGTCCGGTCACCAGCCAAGACGCGATGACGGCCGACTGGGGGCGGTTGCCGTACGACCTGGTGGAGAAAATTTCGACCCGGATCACGAACGAGGTCCGGGCTGTCAACCGCGTTCTTGTCGATGTGACCAGCAAGCCGCCTGGCACCATCGAGTGGGAGTGAGCGGCGGGTTTCCAACCGGCGGGGCCGGTTTCAGCCGGCCTTGCCTACGGTGGGCTGGCCATGGCTGGCCCCGAGAAAGGTTCAGGACACGTCCCGAGGCAGGTTCTTGGCTGTGGCGGGCCGGAGCCACAGGAATATGGCGTCGGCGCTGCGGCGGACAGCTTTGAGAGTCAGCGACGTGGGCCTGCCCATGGCCTAGGGTGGGGCGCATGGTTGCCACTGGTATCGTCCCCGATCATTTCGACCGCTCCATCCGTCCTCAAGATGACTTGTTTTCACATGTCAATGGGGCGTGGTTGGAGGGTTACGCGATACCGCCCGACCGCTCCTCCGACGGGGCCTTCCGAGAGCTCCACGACCAGGCGGAACGGCAAGTTAGGACCATTGTCGAAGCCGCCCGCCTCGACGCCGAGGGCAAGACGGCCGAGTCTCACGAGGAGCGGCTCATCGCGGCCCTCTACGCCAGCTTCATGGAGACGGACCGGATCGAGGCCCTCGGGGCCGCGGCCTTGGCCCCCGACCTCAGCCTCGTCGCCGGCGTCGAGACCTTGGACGACCTGGCCCGCGTCCTCGGCCGCTTCGACCGGACCGGTGTCGGCGGCGTCTTCGACGTTTGGGTCGACACGGATCCCGGCGACCCCACCCGCTACATCGTCAACCTCGGCCAAGGCGGCCTCGGCCTGCCCGACGAGGCCTACTATCGGCAAGAGCGCCACGCCGACCTCCGCGCCCAATACGCCGACCATGTCGCCGCCCTCTTCGCCTTGGCCCCCGAGGCCGGCGGCCCCGAGCCGGCCGAAGCCGCCCGCCGTGTCGTCGCCCTCGAAACCGCCTTGGCCGCCCAGCACTGGGATGTCGTCAAGGACCGCGACGACACCTTGACCTACAACCCCATGGCCTTGGCCGCTCTCAAGGCCCAGGCGCCCGGTTTCCCCTGGGACGCTTGGGCGGCAGGGCTGGCCGCCCCGGCCGGCGCCCTCGATAATCTTGTTGTCCGCGAGCCCGATTTCTTCATCGGCTTGGCCGGCCTCTGGCCCGCTGCCACCCTTGAAGACTGGCGGCTTTGGCTGCGCTGGCATGTCCTCCACGCGCGGGCGCCGTATCTTTCCGAGGCCTTCACCCAAGAAAACTTCAATTTCTACGGCCGCGTCCTCAGCGGTACGGAGGAAATCAGGTTGCGCTGGAAACGTGCCGTGTCTTTCGTCCAAGGCTGCGTCGGCGAGGCGGTCGGCCGGCGCTACGTCGCCCGCCATTTCCCAGCCGATAGCAAGCGGCGTATGCTCGAATTGACCGGCAACCTCATCGCCGCCTACCGCCAGTCGATTGAAGCCTTGGCCTGGTTGGGCGAAGAGACCAAAGCCAAGGCTCTTCTCAAACTTGAGCAATTCACTCCGAAAATCGGCTATCCGGACCGTTGGCGCGATTACGCCGCCCTTGCCGCCGACCCCGCCGATCTGCTCGGCAACGTCCGCGCCGCCGCCGCTTTTGAAACCGACCGCGACCTCGGGAAAATCGGTCAGCCGGTCGACCGGACGGAATGGTTCATGACCCCGCAAACGGTCAACGCCTATTACAATCCAGGCCTCAACGAAATCGTTTTCCCGGCCGCCATCTTGCAGGCGCCGTTCTTCGACCCCGAGGCCGACGACGCGGCCAATTACGGTGGCATCGGGGCGGTCATCGGCCACGAGATCGGGCACGGTTTCGACGACCAAGGCTCGAAATACGACGGCACGGGCGCGCTGGTTGACTGGTGGACGGCCGCCGACCGGGCCGCCTTCGAGGAACGGACCAAGGCTCTCATCAAGCAATACGACGGCTATGTCATGGAATTGCCCGACGGCAGCCAGCCCGTCAACGGCGCCTTGACGATCGGAGAGAACATCGGCGACCTCGGCGGCCTTGCGATCGCCTGGAAGGCCTACCTCCTCGAATTAGGCGGCGCCGTCCCGCCCGAACTTGACGGTCTTACCGCCGCGCAACGGTTTTTCTTCGGCTGGGCCCAGTGCTGGCGGGCTAAAACCCGCCCGGAGGAAGCCGCCGTCCGCCTGACCGTCGACCCCCACTCTCCCGACCGTTTCCGCTGCAACGGCGTGGTCCGCAACCTCGATGAGTTCCACACGGCTTTCGCCGTAGAACCCGGCGACGGCCTCTATCTGCCTCCGGAGCAACGCGTCGCGATCTGGTGAGTTGTCTTGCCCGCCCCCTCGCGCGCACGACGAGCAGGGGACATCAGCCCCCTACGTCGCTGGTTTGGCCACGAGATGGCGTCCCGGCCGGCCGATCAGCCCGTACGCCGCCGGCTTGGCTCCAAGCCCTCTGGCCGCAGCTCCGTGATGCGGCAGCCACTACCCTTGACCTGTGAGCGACAGGGAACCGACATCACCGCAACAACCGTCTGCCTCTCAGCCGCCCGGGCGACCGCCTTCTCGCCCCGGGCGGCCTTCTCAGGATTCTGGGCAGCCTTCTTCTGCTCCCGGGCGGCCTTCTCAGGTCCCCGGGCAGTCCTCCTCTGTCCCCGGGCGGCCTTCTCAGGTCCCCGGGCAGTCCTCTCCTGCGCCCGGGCAGCCTTCCCAGACCCCCGGGCAATCAGCTTCGCCGCCAAGGCAGCGGCCGGCCGCCGCCGCTTCGGCGCCCCGCCTCCCTGGCGCCCTGCCGCCTCGCCTGCCGCGGCTGGCCGGCTCCGGCCAAGCGGGCGGTTCTGCCTCAGCTAGGCCGGCGGCTGGGACGGCGGGGACTAGGCCGTCGGTTGGAACCGCGGGGGCTCGGTCAGCCGCTGGGTTTTCAGAAACCCGGCCGGCGGCTGGGGCTCCTGGAGGTCGGGCTTCTGGGACTGCGGGCGCCCAACCGGCCGCTGGCGCCGCGAGGACCCAGCAACCGCCGCGAGCCGGCGCTCTGCCCCGGCCAACGGCCGCCGCCTCCGCCCCTGTCGATGGCGCCGCCCGCTCCGCCCCTCGCCTCAGTCCTGGCAATCGCCCGCCGCTGGGCCAAAACACCGCTGCGTCGGGGCAGCTGCCCGGCCTCGGAGGCGCTGCCCCGGCCGCCGGTGACCGGTCTGCTGACCATCGGCCGGGTCCTCTGCCGCCTGTCCCAGCTCCCCGCCTCCCCCGGTCGGCCGCCGCGCCGCCTCAGGCTAGGCCGGCGGCCGGCGGCGGCGCCCCACCTGGCCAGGGTCCGACTTCCGGAGCCAGACGCCCGGCCGCGGGCGGACCGGAGGGTGAAGCTGCCGCCGGCAGCCATTCGGCCGCGCCGCCGCCGCCGCGCCGGTCCAGAGGGATCATCGTCGCCCTCGTCGTCGTGGCCGCCGTCGTCGTGGCCGTCGTCCTCTACCTCCTCTTGCGCGATTCCGGCGCCGGCGGTGTGGTCTCGCCATCGGAGAGCGCGACCGCCAGCCCGAGCGCGGACGTGACAACAGAAGCGACCCAGACCCCGGACCCGACCGAGGAAGCGACAAGCGAGGCGCCGGAGCCCACCGTGCCGCCGAACTCCCAAACCCAGTTCTGCCAAACTCTTGTCTCGTTGCAGCCTCAGCTTGAGGCGGCAATCAACGATATGGCCAACCTCGACATGTCCAATATCTCCAACGCTAAGCCCCCAATAGACAATCTTATTAGTTTACTTCTCCAGATCCAAGGCAGCGGCACACCCGAGAATATGCAGGATCCTTTGGTGCAGTCCCTCGACTACCTACAGCGTTTTTCCGACGCCATCGGCATCTTGGATTACGGCGCTCTCGACCAGCTGTCCAAGGAGCCAACGCCAACTGAAACGATGGGCTATTGGCAAAACGAAGCCGAGGTGTACTGCACGAGCTGACGTTGTGAGCGGGCGTTGTTCTGGCCCAGAATTGCCCTCGGGCCGAAATGCCGGGGGCAAAATGACCATCGCTGCGACAGCGTCCCGCGCCGTCAGAACGGGACTTTGCCGGCGGGGATGAGGCTTTGCCTGTCCGCCGGTGACGGCGGACCGCTTGGCCTACGGGTCCGTGCGGCTGTCGGGCGTCAAAAGGCTCCGAACCGGCAGCGGACCGCTTGGCGTCGTCCGCGCCTGAATTCTGCGGCGCAAACCGACGCGCGGTTCGGCGGCTCATACGGAAATCAGCTCCGCGCGCGACGACGGCCCCCGGGTCGCAGCTGGGGGCCGTCGTCTGGAAAGGGGAAGCCGCTAAGAGCGGTCGTTCCTCAGGAAAGCGAAATCAAGATCACCTCAGATCGTCACCTCCCTTGCCGTCGCGGAATGAACCGATGATGTTGTCAAGGCCTGTGGTTCCGGAACCTTCTTCGGGGAGGACGATCCACAAGACGATGTAGATGAGGAGGCCTGTGCCGGCTAGCACCATGAGGAGGACGGTGATGAGGCGGACGAGGCCGGGGTCAAGGCCGATGAATTTGGCGATGCCGCCGCAGACGCCGCCGATGATGCGGTTGTCGCGGGAACGGGCTAGCGGGCCGTTGGTTGACATGGAACTTTCCTTTCGTAGGGCGGTTAGCGGCGCAATCCCAGCAAAGCGAGGACGGCTAGGGCAATGAGTATGGCAGGGGCGGCGATCTGAATGACTGCGAAGGCGAGGCCGCCTATCACCTGGATGACGGCTCCAGCGGCGACCACCAGGCAGAGCAAGCCGAGCAGTCCGGCGGCGATGTCGCGCGGTCGGCGGCGGTGCGCCATGGGCGGGTCCTTTCGGGGATCAGGTCAGATGGGATAGCCAGATAAGAAAATGAAGATCAACAAGACGCCGACGCCGCCAGCTAGGAGGATGCCGGTGACGGGGGCGAGCCAGCGCGGCCGTCCGGTCCAAGGGGAGACGATGAGAGCGGAGCCGAGGATGCCGGCTGCGGTGCCGCAGAGGGCGACTGGGTTGCCTAGGTAGGCATAGCCGTAAAGGCTCCCCAGGGTCAAGACGGCGGCGGCGAGGGTGATGACGGTGGCCCAGCCGACGGCGGTCGGATGCTTGCGCCGGGCGGTGATGACGGCGGTCGCCGCGGTCTCCGGAGCCGGGGCGGGGTGGGCGAGGAACGCGCTCACCGGGATGGAACTGGTCAGGGCGGCTCGGCTGGCGCCAGCCCAATCGGCCGGGCTGGCCGTGGCGGCCGGGGCGGGAAGAGAGCCGGGCCGAGAAAGAGAGGCGTTCCAGCGGTCCGCGGCCGGCCGGGCGTAGTCCCCTGAAGCGAGGCTGGCGCCGTAGGAAGAGCCAGCGCCGTAGGAAGAACCGGAGCCGCCATAGGAAGAGACGGGTCCGTAGGAGGGACCGGCGCCGTAGGGAAATTGATTGTCGGAGGAAGGGGCGGCTGGGGCGGCCTGAGAGCCGTTACGCGGCAGGGGCGTTCCGGCGGCGAAACCGTGGAAGGCGGCGCCGTCGGAAGCCGGCAAGGCGGTGGGGGCGGCGCCAGAGGGCGGGACGGGTGACGGTTCAGATGGGCCAGACGAGAGGTCAGCCCCGGCGCCGCCGCCGGCGAAGGACGCGTGCCAGGGCGTCTCCTCTGGCAGGTCAAGCGGGCTGCGGGCTGCGGGCAGGAAGCCCTGGACGGTGGGTCCGATGTCGGCGGCGGCTCGCTGGAGAGGTTCCGGCAAGGAGTAGCCGGACGGGCGCGTCGCATCCTCGCGGGCCTGCGCGAGGCGCTGCTGCCAGGCGGAGCGGGCGCTGACGAAGCGGGCCGACTCGGGCCTGGGCAGGGCGCTCGGGGCAGGTCCGCGGGCGGCTTGGCGGCGGCGCCGCCGGCTGCGGGCGGGTAATACGACCACTGCGATGACGGCGGCGACAGTGAACCAACCGGAGACGCCATCTTGAATGACAGCGAGGAAGAAAAGCAGGAGGCTGAAGACAGCGGCGCACCAGACGACGAGAGGGGCTTTGCCAGTGGTCTTGGACCGTTCGAAACGTTCGCGGATGATCGACGAAGGCCGGTCGTCGCGGGGGAGGAAGATCCAAGCGGCGGCGTAGAAGACGACGCCGAAGCCTGAGAAGGCTGACAAGAGGAGTATGCCGATGCGGATGAGGGAGGGGTCGAGGCCGAGGTAGCGGGCCAAGCCGCCGCAAACGCCGGCGACGACCGAGTTGGCGGAACTGCGACGCAGCGGCTGTGATGACCTCATGGTTTATATGGTGCGTGGAGGCGCCGGTTCTTGACCATTGGGGATGACCCTGACCGGCCCCCGCCGTGCCCCCGAAGAAAGTCTCCAAGGGTGGGCGAGCCGCCTCCGGGGCGCGTCTGGCGGGTGGAGTTGTCAGACTCGTCCAATAGGCTTGAGCGCACCATGGCTGATGAGACCGCTGGAGTCGAGGAGGTTCCTCGCCCGTCCGACGCCGGCTCGGGCCGCCGGCCGGGTTTCCCGGAAGAGGACGAGCCTCCCCGCGCCTCCAGCGCCGGTTTGGGTTGTCCGCCGGATTTCGCGGAGGGGCGTGAGGCTCCCGACGCTTCCACCGTCAGCTTGAGCCGCCGGCCGGGTTTCCCGGAAGAGGACGAGGCTCCCCGCGCCTCCGACGCCAGTTTGATTTGTCCGCCGGGTTCCCCGGAGGAGACGGAGCCTCCCGGCGCGCCCTCCTCCGACAGCGCCGTTGGCGCGGACCAGCCGCGGCCGGGGCCGGAACTGTCAGAGCCCGGGCCCGGCGGACCTCCGGCGGGGCCGCTGGCCGACATCGCGGCCTCTCTCCAGGCGCCGCCGGCCGCCGCCTCGGCCGCGCCGCCGGGGATAGCGACGCGGCGGGTTGACCAGGCCTGGCTGGGCGGGGTCTGCGCTGGCTTGGCCGCGCGTTTGGGCTGGCCGGCCGTCGTTATCCGCGGCTTCTTCCTCGCATCGACCCTGTGGTTGTTTTCCGGCGCCGCCGTCTACGGCGTCCTCTGGCTCTTGCTGCCTTCGGAGCGGGAAAAGCCATCCGTCGGCGTGGCGGCGGCGAGCCGGACGGGTTTCCGGCCCGCGACGGCCCCCGACCGCCACTTCCAAACCGTCCTAGGCCTCATCTTGGCCCTCTACGGCGTCGGCGCGGCCGGCTTGGTCTCCTACCTCGGCGACAGCTGGATCAACACAAACGCCTTGTCGATCATGGGTGTCCTGCTGGGCGGGGCGTTGGTCTGGCGGCAATGGGACCGGGCCGGCGAGGACGACTCTGTGGCCTCCGGTTGGATCGTCTTCGGCAAGGTCACGGCCGGTGTCGTCTTGGCCGTCGGCGTCATAGTCGTGAGCCTCGGCCTGCGTCTTGGGTGGTCCGAAACCGTCCGCATCTGCGGGATCGCCTCCTTTGCCCTCGGCGTCGCCTTGTTCATCGGCTCACCCTGGTTCCTCCACCCCGAGGCGCGGGCCGCCCGCCGCGAGGGGGAACTGGTCGGCCGGGCCAAGGCCGACATGGCCGCCCACCTGCACGACTCCGTGCTTCAAACTCTCGCCATGATCCAGCGCCAGTCGGCTGACGCCAAGGCGGTCGCCCACCTGGCCCGCCGCCAGGAAAGGGAACTGCGGACCTGGCTGTACGGGGACGCGGTTGACGCCGAGTCGCTGAAGGCCGCTCTCCGAGCGGTGGCGGCCGAGATCGAGGACGCCTATTCCGTTCCCATCGACATCGTCACTGTCGGCGACGCCGAACTGACGCCTGACCTGGACGCTCTCGTCCGGGCCGCCCGCGAGGCCATCCTCAATGCCGCCAAACACTCGGGGGCGGACCACGTCGACGTCTACGCAGAGGCTGGCCACGGCGTGGTCGAGGTCTTCGTCCGCGACCGGGGCCGCGGTTTCGACGCGGCCCACGTCGCGGAGGACCGCATGGGCATCCGAGGTTCGATCCTCGACCGTGTGCAGCGCCACGGCGGCACGGTCGGGCTGCGTTCGACGGTGGGCGAAGGCACCGAAGTGCGTTTGGAGATGGGGTTGTGAGGCGGCTGAGCGCACAGCCAGGGCGGCCGCGAGCCTACGGGCCCAGGCCCGGGGGGAATCTTGCGCCGGGGTCGAGGAGGGCCAAGACGACGACGGCTACGGTCCAGGCCCGGGGGGAATCTTGGCGCCGCCTTGCGTTTGTCCTCGCCCAGGGCCGTCTCTTGGTCCGGCCCTGCGTGTGGGGAGCTTGGGGCCAAGCCGCCGCCGGCCGCCCTGCCCCGGCGGCCAGGCCCTGGGCATGGGGTCTTGGTTTCACCGGCTGGCGGGCACAGTTAACCCACGGTTAAAAGTTAAATTGTGATAGGCGAGGTGGCAAGATGGCTCGGAAGGAGGGCAGCCGATGATGGAAACGGCAGAGCCGGTCGTAGGTGAGCGGCGGCGTGTCGTCGTCGTGGACGATCACGAGATGTTTCGGGCGGGTGTCAAGCATGAGATCGGGGCGGCGGCCCAGATCGTCGGCGAAGCGGCGGATGTGACGAGCGCCGTCGCCGTAATAGCCGAAACCCAGCCTGACCTCGTGCTCCTCGACGTCCACCTGCCCGGCGGCGGCGGCGTGGAGGTCATCAAACGGACTCACGCCCGCTATCCGAGCGTCCGTTTCCTCGCCCTTTCGGTCTCCGATGTGGCTGAGGACGTCATCGGGGTGATCCGGGCCGGCGCCCGCGGCTATGTGACGAAGTCGATCTCAGGCCAAGAGCTCATCGAGGCGATCAACCGGGTCGCCTCGGGGGACGCGGTCTTCTCGCCCCGCCTGGCGGGTTTCGTCCTCGACGCTTTCTCCGGCTCCATCGAGGTCGCCGCCGTCGACGAGGACCTCGACCGGCTTTCCGCCCGGGAACGCGAGGTGCTGCGTCTGATCGCCCGGGGATATTCCTACAAAGAGATCGCCCGTGATCTGTTCATCTCCGTCAAAACTGTTGAAACTCACGTTTCAAGCGTGCTGCGGAAGCTCCAGCTGACGAACCGGCACCAGCTGGCCCAGTGGGCCTCTGACCGCAAATTGGTGTGACGCCAAAGCCAAAGAAAAAGCCGGCAGCGACGGACCCTGCAGATGCAATCCTTGCGGCCACAGGGCCCGCCTGTCCCGGACCGGGTCTCCAAACCGGTCAACGGGACCTGCCGGGGGATTGGGCGCCGCGGGGAACGGTCGCGGGCCCAATCAGGAAGGGGTGGGAGCGGGCTGAGAGACAGCCCAGCCTCCTACCGGGAGTTGCTCCGGCTCTTGGTGAGAGCACCCCAAACAGCGAGAACGACAACAGAGCCGCCTATGGCGACGAGCCATGTTTTGAGATTCCAGAACGAACCGAGTCCGACGTGGAAGAGGCTTGACCCAATCCAGCCGCCGACGACGCCGCCGGCGATGCCAAGCAGAACTTGGGCGAGCAGGCCACCGCGGATCCGACCCGGCAGGATGGCTTTGGCAATTGCTCCGGCGATGGCGCCGAGGATGATCCAGGAGATGATGCTCATGGCTTTAAAGGTACGGAATGAGGCGGCCTCGCGACAGGGGGAAGTACCCTCGTCGCACCCTGAGCGGCCCCTGACCCTGGCCTGGGGCCTATCCGGCAAGATCTCCGACGTCAGTTTGAGGAGCGGAGCCAAAGCCTAGGATCGCAACCGGCGGCGGCGTTGTCAGAACGCGGCCTAGCCAAGACGATCGGCCTTGCCAAGGCCGAGACGGCCGCCAGACCAGGGGCCGGGGTTGCGACCAGGGCAAGAATTATGGTCAGAACAGAGGGCGCAACGGGGCGAGGATAGTCTCGGACAGCCGCGCGTACCAAGGCCGGCGCCGCCACGTCTCGATGTCGAGTGGGATGCAGTTGCCGAGGTCGGTTTTGAAGATGTCTTCCATGGCGGCGGCGAAGGCGGGATTGATGATTTCGACATTGGCCTCGTAGTTGCCGAGGAGGGACAAGGTGTCGAGGTTGGCCGTCCCGACCGTTGACCACGTGTGGTCGATTGTCGCGGTCTTCGAGTGGATCATGGCGCCTTGGTAGAGGAAGAGTTTGATCCCCGAACTGAGCAGGACCTCGTAGTGGTCGCGGGCCAGCCAGTCGGCTAAGACGTGGTTCGACTGGGCCGGGATGATGATGGAGACGTCCACGCCGCGGGCGGCCGCGTCCACGAGGGCGCCGATGAGGTCGGCGTCGGGGATGAGATAGGCGTGGGTCAACCAGATCTGCTCGTGGGCGCGGGCGATCGCGTCGAGGTACATGCCCCGGATCGGATAGACGAACAGCCGCGGCGTGTTGCGGTGGAGGCGCAGTTCGGGGGCCCAAGAGCGTTCGGCGGGCGGTGTCAGGCGGCGCCGGGGGGCGCCGGGGCTGGAATTCCACTGGCGGACGAAGGCGTCCTCCAATTCGTAGGCGAACTCGCCTTCGATCCTCAGGTGGGTGTCGCGCCAGTGGTGTTCGTAGAGAGAACCGAGGTTGTAGCCGCCGATGAAGGCAACCTTGCTGTCGACAACGAGGATCTTACGGTGGTCGCGGCCTGAGTTGCGGGGGTGGAGGAATTTGAGGCCCCCGCCGACAAGGGGAAAGGGGTGGACCATGACTCCGGGCGGGAAGCGGAAGAAGGTCGCGGGCACGACGATGTTGGCGAAGACGTCATACAGGCAAGCGACTTTGACGCCGCGGTGGGCCGCCCGTCCGACTGCCGCCATGAAACGTTGGCCGACCGGGTCGCATTTCCAGATGAAGGTCTCCAGATAGACGTGGTCCACAGCCGCGTCGATGGCCTCGATCATGGCGTCATAGAGGTGGGCGCCGTAGGTGTAGACGGTGATGTCATTGCCGGCGACGGGGACGGTCAGGGGTTCGCGGTAGGGGAAGCCGCGCGGCTTGCGGCGCCGTCGCCCCGCCGTCGCGGCCGCGTTGACAGCCGCTGCGGTCACCAGTTCGACGCCGACGGCGGTCGCCGCGCCGATGAGAGCGGCCCGTTTGACGCCGTGGGGAAAAGCCATGAAGACAATTTAGCGGGAGCGTGCCGACGGCAAGGGGGAATCGTCTCAAGATGGCCGATGTCACAGTCCCCGGCGGTGGCAGAGGCGCCGGCCGGGGCTGCTCGGGAGTGTCGCAGGGGTGCTCTAAAGTGGGCCGGGCCATGACCCAGACGGACTTGACTGATTTGTTTTCTGCCGCCGCGCCGGCCGGCCGGCCCGGCGTGCCTGGTTTGCCCGACGTGCCCGGCTTGCCCAGTGTGCCCGGCCGCCGCGCCCCCGCTGGCCCCGACCTCTTGGACGGCCTCAACGGGCCGCAGCGGGCGGCCGTCGTCCACCTCGGCTCGCCGCTCCTCGTCGTGGCGGGGGCGGGCTCTGGCAAGACCCGCGTCCTGACTCGCCGCATCTCTTACCTCGTGGCTGAGCAGGGCGTCCACCCCGGGGCGATCCTCGCCATAACCTTCACGAACAAGGCGGCCGCGGAGATGCGCGGCCGGGTCGAAGAATTGGTCGGGCGACGGGCCCGGTTCATGTGGGTGTCGACCTTCCACAGCGCCTGTGTCCGCATTCTCCGGTCCGAATGCGGCCATCTCGGGTTGGCCCGCTCTTTCTCCATCTACGACGACACAGATTCCAAGCGTTTGTTCGCCAGCGTCGTGTCCGACCTCAACCTCGATTCAAAACGCTATCCGGTCAAGTCGATCCGCTCCTGGGTGTCGTCCTGCAAAAACGAGCTGATCGATTTCGAGACGGCCCGGGCGCGGGCCGGCCAAAACTTTCCCCACAATCATTACGCCGATGTCTACGGGGAATATCAGCGCCGCCTCGCCCAGGCCAACGCCTTGGATTTTGACGACCTCATCATGTCGACGGTCAACCTCTTCGAGGGCTTCCCAGATGTCCGAGAAGCCTATCGGAGACGTTTTCGGCATGTTCTCGTGGACGAATACCAAGACACCAACCACGCACAATATTCATTGATACGCCAGCTCTGCGCAGACCGCCTGCCCGGAGAACCTGTCCCCGCCGTCGAGCCGCCAGAGCTCATGGCGGTGGGGGACTCCGACCAGTCGATCTATGGTTTCCGAGGGGCCACGATCCGTAACATCCTCGATTTCCAAGATGATTTCCCCGGGGCCGAGACGATCATGCTGGAACAGAATTACCGGTCGACTCAGAATGTGTTGACGGCGGCCAACGCCGTCATCGGCCACAACCCTGGCCGGCCGGCCAAAAACCTCTGGTCGGAGGCGGGACCGGGGCCGTTGTTGACCGGCTATGTCGCAGACACCGAGCTGGACGAGGCTCAGTTCGTGGCCGAAGAGGCCGAACGCCTCGTGGCAAAGGGTTTGGCCCGGCGGCGCGAGATGGCGGTCTTTTATCGCACCAACGCCCAATCGCGCGCCCTCGAAGAGATTTTCATCCGGGCGGGCCTGCCCTACAAAGTCGTCGGCGGCGTCCGTTTCTACGAGCGGCGTGAAGTGCGGGACATCCTGGCCTACCTCAGAGCCGTCGCCAACCCGGCCGACGAAGTCTCCCTTCGTCGTATCGTCAACGTGCCGAAACGCGGAGTGGGAGATGTGGCCATAGCGGCGCTCGAACGGGCGGCGGCGGCCGCCGGCGTGGGTTTCGGCGCGATCCTGGACCGGCCCCACCTCGTGCCCGGCCTGACTCCGCGCGCGGCCAAAGCCCTGGCAGACTTCGCCGGCCTCATGGCCCGGCACCGAGACATGGCCGCCGAAGGGAAACCAGCCGATGAGATTCTGGCGAGCCTGCTCGATGAGTCAGGTTATGTCCGGCAATTGGCTGACTCGGACGATCCACAAGACGCCAGCCGGCTGGAAAATGTGGCGGAGCTGTTGGCCGTGGCCAGCGAGTTCACGGCGGCGGCGCACGTCGAAGATTTAACTGGCGGAGCGGTCGCTGGCGGCCAGGAGACCTCGGCCGAGGAGCCGCGGGGCGATGCTCCAGCCGAGGGCTTGCAGGGCGTCGTTCCGACCGGAAACTTGCGGAGTGGCGCTCCAGCCGGGGCTTCGCGGGGCGATGTTCCAGCCGGGGCTTCGCGGGGCGGCGTCACGGCCGAGGGACTCCGAACGGCCGGCTCCCCAGAGGAGCGGGACGACGACTTGGCCCCCAACGCGGCTGGGCACGCCGAGGCCGCCTTGCTGGGGGCGGCGGAACCCGATGATTCCCTGGCCGCCTTCCTTGAACGGATCGCCCTCGTGGCCGACTCGGACCAACTGCCGGACGGCGACGCGCCGGACCAGGTCACGCTCATGACCTTGCACACGGCCAAGGGCTTGGAATTCGACACGGTCTTCTTGACAGGCTTCGAGGACGGGATTTTCCCGCACGAACGGGCGGCCGCCGACATCCGCGAATTGGAGGAGGAACGCCGCTTGGCCTACGTCGGGATCACGCGGGCCCGGCAGCGTTTGTACGTGACGCGGGCCGTGACACGGACGCTCTGGGGTTCTCCCCAACGCAACCCGCCGAGCCGGTTCCTCGATGAGATACCGGACCGTCTGTTCGATTGGCGCCGGCTACAGCCATTGTCCACGTGGAAGGCCCGCCAGGCGGAACGCGACCCGGCGCCGGATGGTTTTGGCTCGGGGACCAGGATCGTAGAGCGGGTCCGGGCCCAGAAAGCAGCTCGGCGGGCGTTGGAACTCGCCGTCGGGGACCGCGTGCTCCACACGAGCTTCGGCATGGGCACGGTCACAACGGTCAGCGGCGCCGGCGACCAGGCCCAAGCCGAGGTCGACTTCGGGTCGCGCGGCCTCAAACGCCTGTCCCTCGCCTACGCTCCCTTGGAGAAGCTCTGACCAGCCGCGGCCCGCGGGTTGCCCCGTTTCCCAGAGGGGCAGGGCTTATCACGGCAGAGCCGGCCGCTGAGCCGTTCAGCTCCGGCCCGCTTCAATGGCGCGTCGAGGAAGCGGGCCCGGCGGTAGGCCCGCCGCCGGCCGAGCCGTTCAGCCGCGGCTCACTTCAATTACGCAGGCGTCAAATAGGGCTTCTCGCGGCGGAGCCGGCCGCTGAGCCGTGGGCCGTCCGGTCCAAACGGCGTGTCCTGGCTGTCACGGTACGGCGGGGAGGAACGATGGGGGACATCATGTGGTCGCCTGAGCGTTGCGGACTCACTCGTTCCCGCCGCCGGCTGGGGCGCGGGAAAACTTCTGAGCGTCTTGCGGGCGGGGTCCGCTGATGCGGCCCGACCACCGGCGCCGGTCCCGCACCGGTTTGGCCGTGGAAGTCGAATCAGTCACGACCCGGCTGGGGCCGCCGCCTGCTCCAGCCATGGCTTGGTGGCTGGCGGCCGGGGCTGGCCCGCTCGCGGTGGTTTTGGCCGGCTGGGCCATCGTCGCTTGTCCGGCTGTCATCGCCCGCCTGGCGGCGACCGGCGAGGTCAGCCAAAGCAACCTGCTCTTGGCCACGCGGCTGTGGCTCCTGGCTCACGGCGGCCCTGCCGTCATCGACGGCTTGCGCGTCAGCCTCATCCCCCTCGGCGTCACCGTTTTATGCGGCTTGATGCTCCGTCTCTTGGGTTCCTACGCCGCTCAGCAAGCTGTCCTCTCCCGCGGCCGCGTTTCTCTCAGCCAAGCGCAGCGGCGCTCCATCGCACTGGCGGCAGCGGGCACGGCGACGGCGGTCTACGCGGCGGTCGCCACAGTCACAGCGATACTTGTCGACCCCGCTGGCCCGGCGCCTTTCGCCGGCGCCGGGGCGTTCGCGCTGGCCGCCGTAAGCACGTTCCTCGGCGCCCGTTCGGCGGCTGGCTGGCAGCCGCAGCGGACGTGGCCGGCTTGGACGCGGGCGATTCCGAGGGCGGCTCTCAGCGCTCTTGTGATCTTGCTGATCGGCGGCGTCGTCGCCACGACGGCCAGCCTGATCGCGCACCGGGCCGTCGTCGCCTCGCTGACCGAACAGCTCGGAGGCGGCTTCATTGGAACTATTGTGTTGTGCCTGCTTCAGGGGGCCTACCTTCCAAACGTCGTCATCTGGGCTGCTTCTTGGACGACCGGCGCGGGATTCAGCCTCGGCGCCTGCGCCGAGTTCGTCCTCATGGGCCACCAGGTCGAGACGCTGCCAAACCTGCCGCTCGTCGGGGCGCTGCCGGCCGTGACGCCAGCGCCCTGGACGACCGCTCTGTGGTTGTTGTGGGGCGTCCTCGCCGGGGTCGCCGCCGCGGTTGTGGTCGTCCGAGCCCGGCCGCGCGCCCGCTGCGACGAGACAGCGTTGGCCGGCGGCCTGGCGGGCGCCGCGGCTGGCCTCCTATTCACGCTTGTGGCCTTGTCTGCGCGCGGCGGCCTCGGGACGGGCCGGCTGGTCTCCCTGGGCCCTCTGCCTCTTGCGGTGACGGTTTTGGCGACGACGCTCCTGGGCCTGTCCGGCGTCGTCGCCGGTTTCACCGCAGGCCTTCTGCGGCCTCCTCCCGGCGGTTCGGATTTCCGAGATCTGACAAGTTTGCTGCGGATTCAGGGCCGCGGCCAAACCAGTCTGGCCGATGCCGCGGAAGCCGGCGGACTGGCCGTCGGCGGCGATGAGCCGCAAAGCGGCTCAAGCCAGACGGGTTGGCCGGAAGAAGAGGCGGATTGGCCTACAGACGCCTCTTTCGCGGACACGGCGCAGCCGCTGGGGGGAGAGCAGGTGTTGCGGCCGGTCGAAGGCACGGCGGCTGCCCCTGACAGCTGGACAGCCGTAAAGGCTGGAAGGGCGGAGTACGGTGTGGACGGCGCCGAGGCAGTCGCCGGGGCGCTCGGAGGAGACGATATGGCTGAGGAGGCGGGCGCGGCGGCGCGGCCGACTTGGTGGCGGCGCTTGCGGCCCCGCAGAGAAGCGGACGCCGCCGTTTTTGGGGCGGCCGCTTCCGGGGGACCGGTTGCGGAGGCCGGACAGGACTCAGAAGCGCCGGCCGCGGACGACTGGGAAGACAGCGCCCGGCTGCGCGATCTGGGGGTGCGCCGAGTCCTGCCTGGCGGCTTCGGCGCAAGCGATGAGACGACGGGGCCGGTCATGCGGCGGCTAGCCGTGCCTCCTACCGTCATCCCACTGGTTTCCGGACCGGCCGCCGACGGGCCCGATGAACCGACCGCTGAAGCGCCTGATAAACCGTTCGAGGCCGAGGCCGGGCCGCGGAGCCAGACCATTCCCATGACAAGCCCCTTCGGGCATGACCCGGCGCCGCCGATACGCTCCCGCCGCCGCGCGGAGCCGGAGGAGGCCCAACCCAT
>JAIRXC010000017.1 GCA_031268515.1 Propionibacteriaceae bacterium | reverse complement strand
TCCTGGTCTTGGTCCCAGGTTTCGATTTGTACGCCGATGAGTTGTTCGGCGGCTCCGATGGGCAGGCCTGCCAGGTAGGCCCACAGGTGCGGATCATGGGAAACGTATGGTGTGAAATTACTGATATCAAAAGCTAACTGTTCAGCTTGGGTTTTCAGGTTGGCTAGTTCAGCGGTGATCGGACGGATTTCATCGGCGAAATCAGACAAGGCGGCGCCGACTTGCTCCAGGGCATTGGCCAGGGCGTCGGTTTGGGGTCCGACGGGGAGCAGGGCTTCATAGATTTGATTGTCGCCGGGGCCTTTATAGCAGCTGGTGATGGCCGACCAGGCGACGACCGCGTCTTGGCCGTTGTCGCGGACAGTCCCAGCGGCGGCCGCGATGACCGTGGCGGAGGCGGCTAGGGCGTCGGGGTCGGCTGGCGGGCAGCCGCCTTGGGGTGTGACATACGGGATTTCGCCGGGGTTGATCGGTGGGGCCATCAGTGTTCTATCTCATCTCAAGGGGGCGGGAGGCGTGGGGGTTCAGGAGCCAGGCAGGAGTCCGGTGAAGTCGCCGGATTGGCAAGCTTGGCCCATCTTGTTTTGGATGGCGGCGGCCATGTCCTGGTCGCCTTGGCTGATCGCTGTGACAGCGCCGGCGGTGGAGTTGATGGCGGCGGCTATACGGTCGGCGACAGCTGTGATGGAGGCTTGCTGGTCGTCGAAAAAGCCTTGCAGCGCGGTCCCGACCAGCCACGATTGGGCCTGGACCGCCGCGTCGGAGGCGGCCTGGGAAGCCCCTGGGGAGGCGCCGTCGGCCGAACCGCCCAAGGCGGCGCCGATCTGCTGGCCCGCCGCGGCGGTGTTCTGCAAAACGGTCCGCACCGCCTCGACGTCGACTGTCCAATCCGTCATCGCGTCAACCTTGCTCTGGGCGGGTCAGCCGATGTCGGCGACGGCGTTGGCGGCCCTGGAAGCGGCCGATTGGGCGATGCTGCCGCTTTCCTCCAGAGAGGCCCGCAGCCCGGTGATGATGTTCTTCACCTCGTCGGCGACCGTGTGCCAGCGGGTCTCTTTGGCTTGATACTCGTCGGAGACCCCGTCGGCGGTGTAATCCGACATGGCGGACCGGACATCGGAATCACGTTGGGCGATCAACGCCTCCAACTGGGAGGCGGCCTGGTTGAAGTTGGCGATGGCTGACTCGGCGGACGAGTCGTCCCATGACCGGCGGTCTGTTGTCATGATTTAAGGTTCCTTTTCAGATTAGCTGTTCGTCCGGGGACCAAAGGGAGAGTGCAGCCGGCGGTGGCGCGGCCGCCGCCGACAGGCTCCGGCTTGTCCGAGGACCAAAGGATGAGGATGGGGACAAGAAGGTTCAACGGGCGGAGAATTTGGCCGCGTCGAAGTCGATTGACGATTGGGCAGACTGGGAGGAGTCGGCCATCTGCGTGTCGCCTTGGCTGAACGCTTGCTCTTGGCCCTTGACGCCGCCGAGGACCGCCGCCAACGCTGCGTCCAACTCGTTGGCGATCTGGTCGGTGCGGGACTTGAACAAGTCGAACTGAGCCCGGCCCTGCCCGTTGAATTTTCCTTCCAACGGTTCAGCGGCCTCCGCCAAACGGCGCACCAGCGTGCCCAGGTCTTGGCCAGCGGTGGAGGTCCGCTGGATCAACTGCGTCAAGGTTTGCGCGCCCATGTCAAATTTCATCACCGGTCTCCTAACGTGACGGTCCTCTGATGGCGCGCTACTTTACGCCTGGTTAAACCATAAGCAAACGCGGGTCAGAATTTTCTTCGCCCGAGCGGTTTCACGGACCGGGCCGGCGGCGTTGTCCAGCATCCGACCGCTCGCCGGAGGAGTGCGGGCTGCCGTAAGGTTCGACTTATGGCACAACCATCCCCAGGTTTGCCCCAGTCGTTCGTCTCGGTGGACTCGTGCGGCGTGTGCGGGCACGTGTTCGAGGAGCCGGCCGACGCTTGCGTCAATTGCGGGACGCCGGTCGCATACGAGACCTTCCCGACTCTGGCAGCAGGAACCTTGGCCGAACGAGTCTCAGCCTGCGGGGCTGGAATGGCGACGTTGTGCTACACGGTTGATGTGCTTGTTGTCATGGCTTGCGCTGGAATGTCCGGACTGCTGTGGACGGTGAGCGAGCAGGCGGCCAGAGGAGGATGGTCGGTCGGTGGCGCGGCAGTCGGCGCCGGCCTCGGGCTCGCCGGTGGCGCGTTGGCGGTGCTGGCGGCTTACCGGAGATGGGGCCGGGCGATTGGCGGCTTGGCCGCCGGCACGCGCTGCGTCGATGCCCTGTCCTATTTGCCCGCTTTGCCCTTGTTGGCTGGGCCACTTACAGGTTCGCGGCCTGTGCTGGTTGACGTGCGAGGCGGTGTGGACCCATTGACGGCGGCATTGGAACCTTGGGACGGATTGGGATCTGGCACTTTGCCAGAGGACGGGCACACCGCAGCGACACGGGCACGGCGGTGGGGCGCTCCCGGCGCCGTTATGGTCGTGTTCGACTCCGGCCAAGTGCATAGGTTCGTCGGCTCGTGCGTGTTGGGACGTGGACCAGACTCGGGCGAAGGCGTGGACACGTTGCGGCTGCCTGATTTGTCGAGACGGCTGGCGGCGAGCCACGCGCAAGTGTTCGACACTGCGGACGAGGCGGGCGACGCGGTGTTTGAGGTTGTGGACTTGGGCTCGTTGACAGGCACCTGGCTGGACGGGGGAGCCGGCGAGGCGCGTCTGGCCGCCGGCGAGAAGGCTCGTGTCAGCGCTGGTTGCTCAGTCCGGATTGGGGATTATCGGTTCCACTTGGAAAGGAGCGAATAGGTGACAGCGGTGGCAAATCGGGCCAGCTCCCCCCATCCATTGGTCGATTCGGCTGGGCCAGGGTGGGTGGCGGTCGAAACGCGGGCGCCGCTGGTGTGGCTTGGCATGGGGTTGGTTGATTTGCTGGCGCGGGCCGCCGGCGAAGGATTGCAGGTGGCGTTGGTGACGGACACCCGGTCGAGGCTGACCGAGCCAGTGCGGGACTTGCTGGAGTCGCTGCGCGGCAAATGGGTGGTCCGGTCCGGCGACGGGGAACTGTACGACGGCTTGGACGGCAGGTTGTTGGACGGGTTAGGCGCGGCGTTCGCGGACGGACCATGGCCGGGTGTGGCCGAAGCGTTCTTACGCCCTGGCCCGGCGACTTGTGGCCAACTGGCAGTGTCGTGGTCGATGCGCCACAAAGCGGAGCTTGGGACCATGCTGGGCGGGTCCGTGGAAACAGCGCTGGAGACTCTGGGTTTGCCCGGACCGTCCGGCTGGGGTCCGCACGAGCCGGCCACCGAACCGTGGGACAAAGCCGCGTTGACGGAGTTCGCGCGGGCCAGAGCGCCCCAGCCGACCCGGCTGACGGTGGTCTCACCGGCGCCAGCGGTGTTGACCATGACCGTTCAACGCACTGTGCACGGAGTGGAAGAGTCGGTGACCGGTCTGGTTGGTTTGGGCGACTCGTCAGATCCGGCCTCTGCCAGACGCCTTGTCGAAGCGCCGAAGGTTCTGGCCGCGCTGTGCGAATATGAGATGCCGTTGTTCGGGTTTCTGCTCGCCAGATCGGGCGCGCCGGATTTGACGCACGCGCCGAGGCTGCCCGTCGCGCCCATGCCGGTGGGAATGTTGATCGGCCCGCCCGGAGTGCGGGAATTGGGGATAGACGTGGACAAAGCGCAGACCCGGTTCGAGGCTTTGGCGGCCGGTCGGAAACGCCTGCCGGGTCTGGTGTTCCCGTTGGCTCCTCGTTCGCAGTCCGATGTCAACCGGTTGGCAGACGTGCTTGCCAGTTTCGACCCTGTCAAACTCAGGCGGGTGTTAGGCCGGACGGTCGATCGCGTCATTGGCGCCTCAGGAGGTCTTTGATGGCCGGCCGGCCAGACGATGTGAAAGTCGAAAGCGTCGAAGCGCACCGCTCGCGGCTGCGTCAGGCTTTTTTGCTGGGCCGGGTCGCCCGGCGCCGTGATGTCGATAGCGGGTTGAAAGCCTTGGTGGCGGCGGTGGTGCTGGCAGGGGTGGCGTGTGCCGGCTGTGTTGGGTTCGCCATCGTGTCGAACGCGTTGGAAGCCCAAGCGTCGTCTTCGCCTTCGGCGGCGGCCAGCGCCTCGCCGGTCCCAAACGAGAAAGCTCCGACAGCGGCTCAAACGCCAAAGCCGGCGAAACCCTCGCCTACCCCAAGTGGGAAGAGGACGCCCGCTAAAGACGCGTCTGTTTCGGCGCGGGTCTCACCTGCGCCGAGTGAGAAAGGGGGCCGGTGATGGCTGGGTTCACAAGGTTGACTTTGGCACGTGAAGACCGACGTGTCGATGTTGTGGTGGCCTCTGATCAGCCTCTGGCGGCGTTGACGCCCAGATTCTGCGACCTGATGGAGTTAGCAGCGGGGAGCGGGCCGTGGACGGTGGTCCGCCCGCTCGGAGAGAGCCTGGATTTGGCGGCTGATTGCGACGCCAACCAGCTGGTCGACGGGGAAGTCGTCTATCTGGTGGAACGCGTCGAGGCGCCAGCGCCGCCGGCGGTCTCGGACGTCACCGATATGGTCGCCGGTCTGCGCGAAGGGTTGGCCGGCGAGTGGGGCGAACGGTCGCGGCGCGCGGTCGGCGCGGCGCTGACCGGCGCCGGTTGCCTGGCGGGTGGTTTCTTTGCCCCCTGGGGAGACGTAAGCCTGCCAGCTCAGGCGGGCGTGCTGGGCCTGTTGGCGGCGCTGCTCACCGGGTTGGCCGCGTTGTCAGGCCGCGCCGGCAAGACATGGCAGTGTGTCGCGGCGTGCGCAGCGGCGGCCGGTTTGAGCGTGCCGCTGGGCGTCGCCGTCACTCGGGCCGCAGGGGTCGGCGAGAGCGCGCAAGCGGCTGGTTTGCTGGCCTGGACTTTGGTGTGGGCTGTGGCGGGCGTAGGCGCTGGCGGCGGCCTGCGTCATGTGCCGGCGGCGGCGGGCGGCGGCCTGTGCGGCGGCGTGGGCGCTCTCGGAGCGGTGTTGTTCTTCGCTGGGCTGAGGGCCGACGAGGTCTGGGGTGTGGTCGGAATGGCCTCGGTGGCAGCGCTCGGCCTGGTTCCGGCGTGGGCTATGTCGGCGTCGGGGTTGACGGGCTTGGACGATTTCGCTGCCGCCGGCGAACGCGTCGGCCGTCGGCTAGTGGCTGATTCGCTTGACGCGGCCTACCGCACCGTGTCGTGGTGCGTGGCCGGTTTGGCGGTTTTGTCCGGTCTGTCGGCGGTGATGCTGGCGCTGGCCGGCGGCCGCTGGGCTGTGGCTATGGCGGTGCTGCTGGTTGCAGTGACCGCGTTGCGGGCCAGGGCTTTCCCCGCGGCGGCGCAAGTGTCGGTGTCGTGGTTGGCGGCGGCGGCCGGACTGGCGGTGTTGCTGTCCGGCTTGGAACCCAGGTGGCGGTTTGCCGGCTATGGGCTGGTAGTCGCCGGAGCGCTGGCCGCGACGGTGGTCCGGGTGCCTGATCATGTGCGGATCAGGGCCCGCGGTTGGGGGAACGCCGCCGAGAAGCTGGGAACGGCCGCTACGCTACCTGTATTGTTGGGGCTGTTCGGAGTGTACGACTATCTGCTGGGCGCGTTCTGATGCCAGACAAGATGTCACGGTTGACGGCGGCGGCCCTGGACGCGGTGCGGCTGGGGCCGGGTTTTCAAGGCGAAGACGCCCGCGCCGATGGGGTGATCCGCCGTAACGTGTCGTCCGTCCGCCGCCTGGACCTGGTCGGTTTGGCCGGCGGGGCGGGCTGCTCGCACCTGGCGGCCAGGGTCGCGGTGCTGCTGGCCCGTCGCCGCGGCACCCGCGTGTTGGGAGCAGACTGCGGGCAGACCGACTGTTTCACCCGCCTGACAGGAGCGGTCCACGCTGGCCAGCGCGGCCAAGCCGCCCAACAACCCTCACCCGTGCCGGTCAGGCGCAGCCTCCACCCGCCGGTGTCGGTCAACAGCGTTGACGAAGCGACGGCCGCGCTGTTGACCGGCCGCGCCGGGTTGCGGGTGGCCCGTCCGGACGGCGGCCCCGCCCGGACGGCGCGGCCGGAAGATTGGCGGAGCCAAGTCGAGCCGGTGCTGCGGTTCTTCGACGTGGTGGTGACCGACTGGGGGAACCGGCGGCCGGGGATCGATTTCGCGGGGGCGATCAGAGGCTCTCACGCGGTTGGGTTGGTGTGCCGGGCGGACAGGCCGTCCGTCGAGACTGCGGCTTCTGTCGCCCGGGCGGTGAACAATCTGACA
>JAIRXC010000120.1 GCA_031268515.1 Propionibacteriaceae bacterium | reverse complement strand
TCCGGTCAGCCTGGCCGACGCCGGCCTTACGGTTGCGGCTCAGCCAGAGCCCCAAGCCGGCCTGGCCGGCCTGGCCGAGCCGCCGGCCGGCGCGCCGCCGAACTCTGACGCCGGCACAGCGGTTTCCGTCGTCGCACCCGAGGGCGCCCTTCTTGGCGACGAGGGCGACACGCCGGCCGGTCCGTCGGCGGCGCCCGCCTCGCCCGTCGGCTGACCAACTCAACTCCCGCCTTTCCAACGTCTTCCCCACTATCCTGAACACATGTCCGCCGTCCCGACCGCTCCGGCCCGCGTCATCGCCTACGAGCGACGCCGGGCCGGCGTGCCCGCCAGCACTGGACAAACCTGGCAGCAGCGTCTTCTGCGTGACCGCTGGACCTGGGCGGCTGTCGCCTTGGCCGTCTCCTACGCCGCGGTCGGCTATTTCTTCGTCCACGCCTTGGGCAAAGACACGCCAGCGGAAGAGGGCGGCGTCATCCCTGGCCTCAACGGCGACGCCCTGTGGGCTTCGGCTAAGGCCGCCGCTCCGACCTTGCTCGTCCTCACTGCCTTGTTCCTCATCGCCGACCGCTACCGCCCCCAGCGCCTCCTCGTCTGGTCTCTCGCCCTCGGTTGGGGCGCCGTCATGGCCATCACCGGCTCCTACTTCCTCAACAGCTGGGCCGGCGCCCAATTGGCTGTCTACGACATGGCCCCCGGCCTTGACTCCGCCCGTATCGCCATTTTCATCGCCCCCTTTGTCGAAGAGGCTTGCAAGGCGACGATCTTGTTCCTCATCGCCTTCATCGACCGCGGCCGGGTTGTGAGCCGGCTCTCTGGGGCCGTTCTGGCCGGTTTGACGGCTGTCGGCTTCGCCTTCACCGAGAACATCGTCTACTTCGCCCGGGTCATCGTCTACGGCTCTCACACTTATGGCGCCGACGTCTCCGCCGCCTTCCAAGAACTCGTCTTCATGCGCGGCGTGGTGACCTGCTTCGGCCATCCTCTTTTCACTGTCATGACCGGCATCGGCCTCGCCGTCGGACTGCGCGCCCGCTCCAAGGCCGTCCGGGTCGGCGCTCCTTTAGCCGGCTATCTCGGCGCCGCCCTCCTCCACATGGGTTTCAACGCTGTGGCGTCGCTCGTCTCGGACGGCACGGCCCTTCAGCTCATCTACTTCGCCGTCGCCTTGCCCCTCGTCTTCGTCGTGGCTTTAAAGATCATCGTCTACGCCATCAGCCAGTCCCGGTTGATCCGCGACCGGCTGACCGATTACGTCGTCATGGGCTGGCTGCCTGCGCCCTACCCGGTTTTGTTCTCCCGCGGCCGGACTCGGGCTTGGGCGTTGTGCATGAGTTTGTGGCATGGCAGTTTGCCGGCTACCGTCCGCCTCCAGCGGGCGGCTGTCGAGTTGGCCTATCTGCGGGACGCTGTCACCGCCGGCGTGGTCGACCAGGGCGGCCTGTGGCGCGAGCACGAGTTGATCGGCCAGATACGGGCCCTCAGGTCTCAAGGCGCCATTGAGAATCCACGCGGGCTCCGCCCGTATTTCTGGCGCCTTCTGAGAGACAAGATAGGCTATCGAGGACCCGTGCCGCACATCCTGAAAGACAAGGCACATCGCGGCAGGGGCCAGTGGTCTGAACCGGCTCTGTCGGGCGCGCCGGTGTCACACTCCGCGGTCAACCCGCGGTGGGGACCCCCGGCTTAGGATGGCGGAGAGGAGGGAAGCCATGGCGAGCGCCTTAGAGTCGGCACTGTCGCGTTTGCGGGCTGCCTTCCAGGCGATCCACCTTTATCTGCCCTTGCCAGGCGCCGCCGCCGCTCAAGAACAAGTGAGCCAGAGCATCGGCCAACTAGACGACTATGTCCTGCCGCGCCTGCGCGAGATCCGCGCGCCTCTCCTCGTCATCGTCGGCGGCTCGACCGGGGCGGGCAAGTCCACCCTTGTCAACTCCATCATCGGACACGCCGTTTCCCCGACTGGCGTGATCCGTCCGACGACGAAGTCGCCGGTCCTCGTCCACCACCCCGAGGACTCGGATTGGTTTGCCGGCGACCGCGTCTTGTCGTCTCTGGCCCGCTCGGCCGGGTCCTTCCACGACCTCCATACGCTCCGCGTCGTGCCTGACCTTGCGATGCCCCGCGGCATGGCCGTGCTCGACGCGCCCGACATCGATTCGATCGACGTCGAGAACCGGGTTTTGGCCGCCCAACTGCTCGCGGCCGGTGACCTTTGGCTGTTTATCACGTCGGCCACTCGTTACGCCGACGCCGTGCCTTGGGACTATCTTCAGCAAGCCGTCGACCGCAGCGCCGCTGTCGCCGTCGTCCTCGACCGGGTGCCTCCTGCCGCCATGGCCGAGGTGCCGGCCCACCTGGCCTCGATGATGACCGAGTCCGGCCTGGGCAATTCCCCCTTCTTCGCCGTGCCGGAGACAGTCGTGGACGAACAAGGAATGCTGCCCAAAGCGGCCGTCGAGCCGATACGCTCCTGGTTGGCCGCCTTGGCCTCTGACCAACGCACCCGCGGGCTCGTCGTCATGAAAACTTTGGATGGGTCCATCGCCGCGTTGGCCGCCCAGGCGCCGCGCGTCGTCGAGGGCCTGTCCGAACAGCTGCGGGCGGTGGACGGCCTGCGCCAGGATTCCGCCGCCGCCTTCATCGACGCCGTCAAAGAGGTGTCGGCTCAGACCCGCGACGGCCTGCTTTTGCGGGACGAGGTTTTATCCCGCTGGCAAGACTACGTGGGAGCTGGCGACATCGCCCGCTCCATGGAGTCGCGGATGTCCCGCCTGCGGGACCGGGTCACCCACCGTTTGCGAGGCGAGCCGGTCGAATCCGACAATGCCCACGTGGCCGTCGGCGCGGGCCTCGAAGCCCTCCTCGTCCAAGCCGGCCAACGGGCCTGCGAGCGGGCTGAGGCAGCCTGGCTGGCCAACCCGGCCGGCCGTCACATCATTGATCGGACTGGGGTCAGACTCGGCCAGCCATCGGCTGATTTCCGGGATGCCGCCGCCGCCGCGGTCCGCCATTGGCAAAGCGACATCCTCAACCTGGTGAGCGCGGAGGGGTCCAACCGGCGCGTCCAGGCCCGCGTGGCCGCCCTTGGCGTCAACGCGGTCGGCGTTTCTCTCATGCTCGTGGCCTTCGCCCATACGGGCGGTTTGGCCGGAGCTGAAATAGGCATCGCCGGCGGCACCGCGGTCGTGGCCCAAAAAACCCTTGAACTCGTCTTCGGAGACGAGGCCGTGCGCCGTTTGGCCAAGACGGCTAAGGAATTACTCGACAGCCGGACCAAGGAGCTCATGTCCAGTCAGCTCGGCCGTTTCACGACTGTTTTGGAATCCCTCCGCCTAGACCCCAGCCTGCCCCACCAGATCTTGGCGTTGGCTGAGGAAATCGACTCGTTGCGCAGCGAGGAACTCGTCAGCTTGAGCCTCCAGGCCGTTCTGACGCCGACGGAGCAGGCCGCCATCGTCGAGGTCGAGGGGGCTTCCCGCGACGGCGCCGCCGGCGGCCTCGAACAGCTCATCGCCTCCCGCACGCCGGCTTTGGCATCGGGGGGAAGCGCGTGACAAGTCCTTCCTATGCGGCTGGCCCTGCCTCTTTGTCGGGCTCTGGTTCTGCGGCCATGAAGGCGCCGCGGGCAATCGCGGCTCTCCAAGAGGTCGTCGACGAGTGTCGCGGCCGCGTTGACGATGCGCTCTTGGATCCCGCCCAGGCTGTCGTCAACCGAGCCGGCAAACGCCTCCTGTTGTCTGGCGACACGACGGTCGTCGCCATCGCCGGGGCGACCGGCGCCGGCAAGTCGAGCCTCTTCAACGCCTTGTCCCGCACGGCCTTGGCCGAAACCGGAGTCCGCCGGCCAACGACTTCCCAGGCCATGTCGATGACATTCGGACAGACCAACACGGCCGAGTTGATGACCTGGCTGAGCATCCGCCGGCGCCATTCCGTGCCCGGCAGCGACCTGACTGACCTCGTCCTCATCGACCTGCCCGACTACGACTCGACGGTCCAGCGGCACCGCGATGAGGCGGACCGCTTGATCGAATTGGTCGATGTCATCTTGTGGGTCGTGGACCCGCAGAAATACGCCGACGCGGCTCTCCATGACCGCTACCTCATCCCCATGGCTTCGCACGCCGACGTCATGGTCTTCGTCCTCAACCAGATCGACCGCATAAGGCCTGAACAGATTGACCGCATCCGCGGCGACCTCGCCCGTGTCTTGGCCGGCGAGGGGATCACGGGGGTTGACATCCACGCCGTCTCCGCGGCGACCGGCCAAGGCGTTGACCAGTTGCGCCGCGCGCTGCGCGAGGTGGCGGCCCGCAAGCAGGCCATGGCGGCCCGGCTGACAGCCGATGTGACGGCGGCGGCCCGCACCCTCCAGGAGGCCGTCGGCCCGGCCTCTTTGCCGGAGCTGCCCGAGGCAGCCATCGCCAACCTCAACCACGCCTTGGCGACGGCGGCCGGAGTCGATGAGGTGGCTGACGCGGTCGAGGCGTCGTGGCGCTACCGCAACCTCATCGCCACCGGCTGGCCAGTCCTCAGCTGGTTCCGCCGCCTGCGGCCGGACCCGTTGCGCCGTCTCCACCTGACGTCTAGGTCCGACGCCCGACCGGCCGAGGCCAGCCGGGCCGTGACCTCGATCCGGGCTTGGCGCTCCGTGCCCGCCGCGCGCGTTGATTCCGCCTTGCGCGCCATCGCCGACGACACGGTCCAGCAGCTGCCGCGCGACTGGCAGCAGTCCATCGCGCGGGCCGCCCGCTCGCACGAGGCCGAGTTGCCTGACTGGCTCGACCAGGCCATCGGGGCCGCCGACCTTGGCCTTGACCGCCGGCCCGGCTGGTGGAAAGCGGTCCAAGCGCTCCAGTACGCCTTGTTCGCGGTCTTCCTCGTCGGCTTGGTCTGGCTGGGGGTTGACTTCGTCCTTGACTCCTTCCTTGAGCTGCCCAAGCTGCCTGCTCCGGCGGTCGGTTTGCTCGGGCTGCCCACGCTCCTCGCCCTCGGCGGTTTTGTCCTTGGGCTCCTCGTCGCCGGGCTTTGCCGTTTGGCCGCGACCGCTCAGGCCAGGGTCAAACGTTCCATGACCGCCCGGACCTTGCGGCAGGCCATAGCCGCCATCACACGGGACGCTGTGGTCGAGCCGGTCAACGCCGAACTCCAGCGCCACAACCGAGCGCAGGCTGCCTTGAGCCAACTGCTCGTGCCGCGTCGCGCCATCACCTGACTCCGGCCTGGCGACTCAGGCAGGCCGGCCACGTGGAATCTGAAGCCGCGGGCGCGTCGCGCGGTCTTGCCGGCTCAGGCTGGCGGCAGGCACAGACTTCAATCCAGGCGGCGAACTGCGAATCCGGCCCTGTCGGCAAGTCACGCCTCTGATCTGATAGGCAAGTCATGTCTGATAGGCAAGTTGTGCCTTCCAAGTCGAGTAACAAGCTAAATCGACCGAGTCGAGCGGCGAGCCGCGTTTCCTGATCTGAACGGCCCGCCGCGCTTCTTAGATCAAGCGGCGAGTTCTGCGGCCTCGACGTCGGCGGCGCAGTCTGAGCCGCTGCTCTCGCGCTCGTCGGCTTCAAGCGTCGCCTCCTCGGCCGGGCGGCGGCCAGAACGCTGGAAGCTGGACGTGCCTCGGCTCAGATCATGGCCGACCTGGGAGGCTTCCAAGACGAGCCGCTCGTGATTCTCACCGGCTGCGTCCACCCAGCTTTGTGTGCGCAGTCGGCCGCCGACGATGACAGGATCGCCCTTCTTGATGGAACGGGCGACGTTCTCGGCCAGAGACCGAAAACACGTCACCGTGGTCCAGGTGGTGGCCCCGTCGACCCAAGTGTTGTCGCGGCGGAGGCTTGGCGTCGTGGCGACGCGGAACGTCGCCACGGGAACGCCGACACGGGTCGTCCGAGTGTCCACGTCGCCGCCGACGTAGCCGGTCAATGTCATGGTGATGTCCATGGAAAAGCTCCTTTGTGATTGGAATCGCTGTCACTGCGACCATGCCGCCTCAAATGGCCGCCGTGCGGCCTTTGAGCTCTTGTGTGGACAACTTCCCGTCAGCGCGGTTTTCTGGGGATAACCAGGCGGACAGGCGGCCTCTTCCGCCGGGCCGCAAGGAGGAGTTGGCGAAGCGGCGGCTGTCGGAGGGCGCTGGCATAATTCTCTGTGCCCTGGCCGCCGGCCAAGGCGCCGCCACTCGCCCGAACCAGGAGTCCCATGGCCGAGTTCATCCTCACGTTGCACGATGTCCGCAAGAGCCTCGGCGAAAAAGTGATTTTCGAGCAGGTCACGATGTCGTTCTTCCCCGACGCCAAGATCGGCGTCGTCGGGCCCAACGGCGCTGGCAAGTCAACTCTGCTCAAGCTCATGGCTGGCTTGGAGAAACCAAACAACGGCGAGGTTTGCCTGGCCAAGGGCGCCACGGTCGGCATCCTCCTGCAAGAGCCGCCTTTGACGGAAGACAAGACCGTCCTCGAAAACGTCGAGGAAGCCGTCGCCGAGACGAAGGCCAAACTCGACCGCTTTAATGAGATTTCGGTCGCGTTGGCCGATCCAGAGGCGGATTACGACACGCTTCTGGCTGAGATGGGCGAGCTCCAAACAGACCTCGACCACCTCGGGGGCTGGGATCTCGACTCTCGCCTCGAACAGGCCATGGACGCGCTGCGCTGTCCCGACCCCGACAGCCCCGTCGCCGTCCTCTCGGGCGGCGAGCGCCGCCGCGTCGCCCTCTGCAAGCTCCTCCTCCAGCAACCCGACCTGCTCCTCCTGGACGAGCCGACCAACCATCTCGACGCCGAGTCCGTCAGCTGGCTCGAAGGCCACCTCAAGGCGTATCCAGGGGCCGTCCTCGCCGTCACCCACGATCGCTATTTCCTCGACAACGTGGCTGGTTGGATCTGCGAGGTCGACCGCGGCCAGCTCCATCCGTATGAGGGCAATTACTCGATCTATCTCGAAACGAAACGCGCCCGTCTCCAGGTCGAAGGCAAGAAGGACGCCAAGCGGGCCAAGATTTTAGAGCGCGAGCTTGAGTGGGTGCGCTCGAATCCGAAGGCCAGGCAAGCCAAGAACCGGGCCCGTTTGGCCCGCTACGAAGAACTGGCCGCCGAAGCCGAGCAGCGCCGCCAGATCGACGTTTCGGAGATCAACATCCCGCCGGGGCCGCGCCTCGGCGCCGATGTCATCGAGGTTGCCGGCCTCGTCAAGGGCTTCGGCGAACGCCTCCTCATCGACGGCCTTAGCTTCTCGCTGCCGCGGGCGGGCATCGTCGGCGTCATCGGCCCCAACGGCGTTGGTAAAACAACTTTATTTACGATGCTGATCGGAAAGGAGCAGCCCGACGCCGGCACGGTCAAGGTCGGGCAGACCGTCCGCTTCTCCTACGTCGACCAGGGCCGCGCCGGCCTCGAAGCGGACAAGAACGTCTGGGAGGTCGTGTCCGACGGGCTCGACCACATCAAGGTCGGCTCCTTCGAAATGCCGTCTAGGGCGTACGTCGCGTCCTTCGGCTTCAAGGGCCCCGACCAGCAAAAAATGGCCGGGATCTTGTCTGGCGGCGAACGCAACCGGCTCAACCTCGCCCTCACTCTCAAACAAGGTGGCAATGTCATCTTGCTTGACGAGCCGACCAATGACCTCGATGTCGAAACCCTCCAATCTCTTGAAGACGCCTTGTTGGAGTTCCCCGGCTGCGCCGTCGTCATCTCCCACGACCGCTGGTTCCTCGACCGGGTGGCGACGCACATCTTGGCTTGGGAAGGCGACGACGAGGACCCGGCCAAATGGTTCTGGTTCGAAGGCAACTTCGGAGACTATGAGGCCAACAAGGTCGAGCGGCTCGGGACCGAGGCAGCCCGGCCGCACCGGGCGACACACCGCCGCCTGACCCGCGACTGACGCGGCGGGCGGCGCCCATCTGCCGAAGGCAGACCTTGGAGCCGGCTCTCGGCTCAGACCTCGTGGCCAGCCTGTGCGGGAGTGGGTTTCCAGCACCCTGCGGACTGGCGCAGCGCCCTCGCCCTGCCGAGCAGGCGGGTCAAAAGAGGCCGAGGCTCCGGCCCGCTTCTAACAGCGCCCTCGCCCTGCCGGGCAAGCGGACCGAAACCGCCGCCATGGCCGAGCCGCGCCCTCGCGAAGCGCAAGGCGGCAGCGGCCGACGAGGCTCGTCACGCCTAGCCATCCGTGAAATGGGGGATTGTGGCCGGCGCCGCAAGCCCTGTAATCTGCTGCGGCAGGAGACCTGCCGCGAAGCTGTCGAAGGCATTGGCGACGGGAATCTGCAATCTGCTGCGGCAGGGGAACTGCGCCAGAAGGACCTCTGCGGCAGGCGGGGGCAAGGAGATGCCATGTTGTTCACACCGTTGACGATCCGGGGCCGCGTCATACGCAACCGCGTCTGGCTGCCGCCGATGTGCCAATACCAGGTCGAGGCCGGCGACGGCCGTCCGACCGACTGGCACCTCGCCCACTACGGCGCCCGCGCCGCCGGTGGTTTCGGGCTTCTCATCATGGAAGCCACCGCGGTTGCGCCGGACGGGCGTATCACCGTCGGGGACCTCGGCTTGTGGGAAGACGGCCAAGTCGCAGGCTTCGCCCGTATCGCCGACCTCGTCCACCGCTGCGACGCGCTTCTCGGCGTCCAACTGGCCCATTCTGGCCGCAAGGGATCGACCTGGCGCGACCTGCCAGGTTTCCCCCAGGGAGTCCAACCGGTCGCCGACGGCGGTTTCCAGCCCGTCGGACCGACTAATTCAGCTTTCCCTGGCCTCGGCAATCCCCGTGGTCTGACGACCGAAGAGGCGGCCGCGTTGCCGGCCCGTTTCGCGGACGCGGCCCAGCGGGCCGACGCGGCCGGCCTCGACGTCGTGGAAATCCACGCGGCCCACGGCTATCTGTTACATGAGTTCTTGTCACCGCTGACGAACACCCGGACGGACTGCTACGGCGGCTCTTTCGAGAACCGCAGCCGCCTCCTACGAGAGGTTGTCGAACAGGTACGATGGGTCTGGCCCGAGCAAAAACCTTTGTTTGTACGGGTGTCGGCCACGGAATGGGTGGACGGCGGCTGGTCGGTCGAGGACACCGCCGCTTTGGCCGTCGAACTGGGTCCCCTTGGGGTGGACCTCGTCGACGTGTCGAGCGGCGGCAACGTCATCGCCCCAATCCCGTCCGCCCCTGGTTATCAAGCGCCGCTGGCCGCCGAAGTCCGCCGTGTCAGCGGCCTCTTGACAGCCGCTGTGGGGCAGATCGACGAACCCGGGCTGGCTGAGCAGATCCTGCTCTCCGGGCAGGCCGACGCCATCTTGGTCGGACGGGCCGGCCTGCGCGAACCGGGCTGGCCGGAACGGGCCGCCGCGGCCTTGGGGGAGCCGTCCCCGCTGGCCCCGTCGTATCGGCGGGGAGCTCTGCCGCGGGCTTGACGATCGGCGAGACGGCCGCGCCGTGCTTGGCGAAGCGGCTGTCCGTCGTTGGGCCGGACCGTCTTGCCGGTTGCCAAAAGTCCGGCTGAAATGATTGTCTGAGGCTGGCCGGCGCGGCCCGGGCCGATTGGCGGCGGGCCGGGCCGTAGGCCAGCTGAAAGCAGCCGCCCAGAGCCGGCGAGGGTTCGTTTCGCGCGCCGCCTAGCCCGAGCCTCCCGCCAACGAGTTGCCCAGGGTTGGCGATGGCCAAAGGAACGGCAGACAGGGGTCCGTTCGACGCGGCCGCCGAAGCGTTACGAGGCAACCGCCGGACCGGTTGCCGCCAAGAGCTTCCGGCGTGTCCAGCAAGGTGAGACGATTCGGCCGCTCTTGTGCGCCGCGACGAGTAGGACGGCCCCGAACGAAGCCAGCCAGAAAGCAGTGACGGCCGAGGCTTCGACGCCGAAGGCGCCGCCAGTTAGCCAGTCGGGGCCGGACATCTCCGCGACGATCCAGCCGCGCGGCTCGCCCGAGCCGGAAATGGCCGAGCCGAAGACTGGGCCTTGGACGATGTTCCACGCGAAGTGCTCACCTACACACCACCACAGCGAGCGGCTGAGGATATAGACGGCCGTTGTCACGATGCCGCCCTCGACGGCGACCCCGACCGCGCCGAGGACTGTGCCTTCCGGATTGGCCAGGTGGATGGCGCCGAAAGCGGCGGACACGAGGGCGACGGCGAGCCAAGAACCGAGAGCGTCCTCCAAGAGGCGGAAGACCATGCCCCGGAAGATCAACTCCTCGCAGATGGCGGCGACGAGGCCGGCGCTGACGAGATCGGCCCAGGGGCTGTAGGAGGGGTCGAAGCCGGTCACTTTGTAGGCGCCGGCGAGAGCCAGCAAACCGACCGTCAAGGCGATGGCCGCGGCGCCGAAGGCGAGGCCGCCGAACAGCCAAACCCAACGCCTAGGCGCCAGCTCGAAGGGCGGTTGGCGCTGTTCGGTCAGCGAGGCGACGATGAGGTAGGAGGCGATGGCAGCGCCTACTTCCAGGCCGCTTCGGGCCAGGAAACTGGAGGGCGTCTGAGCCGTGACGGCGTAGTAGACGGCGTCGCCGGCGGCGTAGAGGACCATGGCGGAGGCAAGGAAGGCAAGCCCTCGGACGGCGGCGTTGGCGCGGAAGCGGTGAGGATTCGGCCAGGGTTTGAGCGGCTGGTCGGGAGGCAAGAGATCGTCGTCTCGGAGGCCGGCGGCCGGGTCGGTGAAGAGGCGGGGCAAGGAAGTGAAGACGAGGCGCGCCAAAGACATGGGATCAGGTTAGGGGTTGGCCGGCGCCGGCGCGGCGGTTTTTCTGCGGCCCCATTTCGCTACTGCTGACCTGGCCTTCTTGCGGCTGCCGCTTGACGTGGCGCTGTGGGATGGCCCCCGCCGTCCGCGGGTTAAAAGCCAAAGGAACTGTGCGTTCGGCTAGGCGGCGGCCAGGCGGCGTGCCGCTGGCGTTTGCGGCGGCTGATCGGCCGTTGCGCCGTGGCGGGGACGAAATTGGTTTGGACGGCGGTCGGAGCGGGGAGGGCGGGTTCAAATGGCGCGCAGGTGTTCGACGTCGCCGGCGGCGAAATAGCGCAACTGCCCGTCGACGATGACGCCGAGGCGTCCGTCGTTGGCTATGTCGGCCGCTCGTCCCCGCACCGTCTCGGCTCCCAGTCCGACCGCGACTTCCTTGCCCAAGGTGGCGGACAAAGCCCGGCAGCGCGGCAGCAGGTCCTCGCCGCGTTCCCACTCCGTGACAAGGGAGCCGAGGCGGTTCAACACGGCGGCGGCCGCGGCCGGCCGGCTGGCGGCGGCCCCGGCCAGGGCCAAAGACGTGGCCGTGGGCACTGGCAATTGTTCGGCTGTTTGGCTGACGTTGAGCCCGATGCCGACGACGGCGACGAGGCCGCCGCCTGGGGCCCGGGTGCTTTCCACAAGGATGCCGCACCACTTGTGTTCCCCGATCAGGACATCGTTAGGCCACTTCAGAAAGGTCTTGGCGCCGAGATCACGGCCCGCTTGGGCGACGGCCAAGCCGGCGACAAGGGGCAAGAAGGCGCTGGGCAGCGGCGGCGGACAGGCGACGGCGGCAGACAACGCCACAGATGCGCCGGGGGGGCTGGACCAACTCCGGGTCAGGCGGCCGCGGCCACTGTGTTGTTCGGCGGCGACGATGACGGCGCCAGGTCCCCCCTGGCCTGTCCGGATCTGTCCGAGCAGATCGGCGTTGGTCGAGCCGGTCCGCTCCACGACAGATACGGGAGCCCAGCGGGAGCCGGGTCCGAGAGCAGCTTGCAAGGCTTTCGCGTCGATGGGCTCGCTCATGGACAGAACCTTAGCTGTGGTTTGAAAAGCGTGAGCCGCCGCGGACCGGCGGGGTGCAACGGATAATAAAAATTGTTGATTTTGACTTGGCCGTGTTGACGCGGGCCAACAGGGTGAAAAGGGGCGAGGGGCACTGCGGTTGGGGGCGCCTTTGGCCGACTGCTAGGTTTTCCTCAAGCGCCAACGGCGCCGGAGGCTGCTCACGGTGGCCAGCCTGACAAGGGAGAGCGTCATGATTCGAGTTGTTTTGGCCTCGGCTTCGCCCGCTCGTCGGGTTGTCTTAGAACAAGCCGGACTGCACCCTGAAGTCATCGTCTCCGATGTGGATGAAAGTTTGGCCGGCGTCGCCGATCCCGCGGCTCTGGCAGCTGTCTTGGCCGAGCGCAAAGCGGAAGCGGTCTTCGCCCGTCTAGGAGGCAACAGGGGGCAAGGCCGCGACAGGGGAGTCGGTTTTCCTTCCCAGGGAGTCAGCGCCGGCGGCGCCGCGGCCGGGACGCTTGTCGTCATCGGCTGTGATTCCGTCCTCGCCTTTGAAGGCCATACGCTCGGCAAGCCCGGCTCCCCGGAGGCCGCCATCGCGCTCTGGCGGCGCATCCGTGGCAAGACGGCCCAACTCGTGACCGGGCACCATGTCATCGTGGCCGACGCCGACGGGGTCCGCCGCTCCAATCGTTCGGCTAAGACGGTGGTTCATTTCGCGGATCTCCTCGACGACGAGATCGCCGCCTACGTGGCGACGGGCGAGCCGGAACGCGTCGCCGGCGGGTTCACCATCGACGGTCTGGGCGGCCCGTTCGTCACGGGCCTTGAGGGCGACCCCCACAACGTGGTCGGCCTCTCGTTGCCGCTGCTGCGGCACATGTTGGCTGATTTCGGCGTGCGGTGGACCGCGTTGTGGCCGGCCGGCCTACTCCGCTCGGACCGTCAACCCCCACTCCGTCTGGCCGATGACGAATGAGCCTTGCCATGTGCCGTCATCGAAGCGGAGCGCGTCAGCCGCCGCGGCCGTGACGGTCCAGCCGAGTCCGGGCAAGGTGTCAGCGAGGTAGGCGGCGACTGCGGGGCCTTGGTCCGCCGGGCCGAGGACGATGAGCGTCTTCTCGGCGTCGTAGGCGTAGGTCACGCTGGCGCCCTTCGGCAGGTAGAGCCGAGCGGCTGGGCCGTGGCTGAAGCCGAGTTGGTCGAGGCGCTGCCCCGGTTCGGCGGGCGCCGGGGCAACGGTGGCAGGGGCCGCAGGAGAGGAGGCCGACGGGGCGGGGGCGCCAGCGCAGGCGGCCAGCCCGGCCAAACCGAGGGCCGCCAGGCCGAGGACGCTTCCCAGGCGGGTCAGAAAGCCGCCGCCTTTCGCTTCCACGGCCCGGAGCACGGACCCCACCCTACCTGTCGCCGTCAGCCGCCTTGCCCTTTAGGCTGAGCCCATGGCGTCATTCCACCTCGGTTCCGGCGAGCACGTCGTCTGGACCGGGCACACTCACATCAAGGCCTTGGCTTGGCCCGCCTTCGCTTTCCTCGTCTTAGCCGTCGCGGCCGGCGCCGGTCTCGCCTACATCCCCGAGCGGTTTTCCCCTTGGGGGCCGTCCGTGCTCGGGATCGTCGTCGTGCTCTTGTTCACGCTCTTGTGCTTCCTGCCCTTCCTACGCTGGCGCACGACCGTCTACACCGTCACGAACCGCCGTGTCATCACCAGGCGGGGCATCCTCACAAAGGTCGGCCATGATCTCCC
>JAIRXC010000055.1 GCA_031268515.1 Propionibacteriaceae bacterium | reverse complement strand
TTTTCGTGTGTGTGACAGTGCGGCCCGGGTCGGTGTGGTCGGCGATGGTTAGAGTCCGGGCGGCCAGGTCGCGGGTGATCTGGGCCATGAGGGTCCCGTTGACGCTGGTGGCGGCGAGCCGGCCGGTGGGGTCGGAGGCGAAGTCGAGGCGGCGTCCGTCGGGGGATTGCTGCCAGGTTTGCCGGCCCGCCTTGTCATAGCCGGCGGTGGTGGTCCGGCCCAGCGGATCGGTTTCCTCGGTCAGCTTGTCCAGGTGGTTCCAGGTCCGGCGGGTGATCCCGCCAGCGGGGTCGGTGATAGTGCTGATCCGGCCTAACCGGTCATAGTCATAGCGGGTGACGCCGCCTAGACCGTTGACCACAGCTATGAGTTGGCCGGCTTGGTCGTAACGGAACCGGCGGCTCCCATTCCACAAATCCTGAGCGGAAACGATCCGGCCGCATTTGTCATATGTGTAGGTCGCGGTCCCTGTGCCGGGTTGACGCGCCTGGACCGGGCGGCCGCAAGGATCATAAACGATCCAAGCTGTGTCACCGTTGGGCAGGGTTTGGCGGATTAGTCGGGAGTCGGCGTCGTATTGGCGGACAGTGGTCCCGCCGTCAGGGCCGGTGGTCTTAGCTAGGCGTCCACACGAGTCGTATTCGAACCGGGTGGCCGCTCCGACCGGGTCAGTGTGTTCGACCAGCCGGCCGGCCGCGTCCCGCCGCAACAGGGTCGACCCGCCCTCGGGGTCCAAGATTTCCACAACCCGGCCACAGGCGTCGTAAGCGTATGTTGACGTGTCCTTGGTGTCAGTGTCTGCGGCGGTGTTGCCGTCAGCGGCGGTGTTGCCGGTTGTGGTAGCGGTGTTGCCGGCGGTGTGGGGGTTGGGGCCTTGGCTGGCTGTTTGGAGCCGCCCGAACCGGTCCAGTTTCAACTGTTGAAACAATAACCCGTCGTTTGTTGTGACGGTTGACCCGTCACGGGAACTGGGCGTGTCCGTGGTTATGGCTTGTCGCGCCCCAGTCGGATCCACAACCGAAACCAACACCCCGTCGGGATCGTAGCTGTTGGTCCAGGCGCCGCCGTCAGGGTCGAGGGTTTGGATCAGCCTGGATAACGCGTCGTGCGTGTACTGCCAGCGTGAGCCATCTGGTAGTTCGACGGCTGCCAGGTTTCCCAGGTCGTCTAGGACCCGGCTGGCAATCCGGCCGAGCGGATCAATCGTCTGGGTTGCTTGCCCGTGATCACCATATTCGATTGTTGTCCGGCCCCCATCGGGGGCTGTTGTAGCGGTCAGCCGGCCGGCGGCTGTGTGCTCGTACCGCCAAATCCCACCATCCGGGTTCCTTCGGGACGCCAACCAACCATGTTCGTCATACCGGTAGCTGGTGCGCTGCCCAGACGGAGTGATCGCAGCCGTCACCCGACCCGCCTGGTCCCGTTCCAACCGGGCTATGCCACCGGCCGCGTTCACCGTGGAGACCAGGTCGCCGTGCTCGTCGTAACCGAACTTCAACACCACACCCGTCGGATCGACCACCTGTGTCAATAGGTTGCCGTCCCACGTCAACCGGGTCTGTCCGCCACACGGATCAATCAACACCGACGGGTTACGGTCCTTGCCCTCATATTCCAGGACGGTTACAGCTTCCGGAGTTTCCGCGTCGCGGCCCACAGCGACAATCTGGGTCACTCGGTCTTGGTCATCCCACTGGTAGCGCAGGTCCGCGCCCGCTGGGTTGAGCAGCCGGACTAGGCGGCCGCGGGAATCGGATAGGCGGAGTGTGGTTTCCCCGGTCCGGCTGGTGGCATTCGACAGGTTGCCATGGTGGTCCCAGGCTGTGAACTGCCGGTGACCATTAGCGTCGACCATGCTGATCAGACGGCCCTTTGAGTCTGCGGCCCAAGTGTTGGACCGGGTTCCGTTTTGGTCGGCGACTTCGGTGATCCCACCGGGCAGATACGTGTAACGGGAGGTCCGCCCCAACGGCGAGGTTTGAGCTGTGACCCGGCCTTTCTTGTCGTAAGTGTTGACGACTTCGACCAGGCCGTCCGCGTCAATCACAGCGTTGATCAGCCCGGTCCCGGGGCCCTCGTCGATCCACCGGTAACACCGTTCGCCAGCCGGACCACAAGCGCTGACAAGACGGCCAGTGTCGTCATAGGCGTAATCAACCCTCCGCCCGTCGGAAGCCTCGATCGCGATGATCTTGCCGCCATCCCAAACCAGGGTGATCGAACGGCCCCGCTCATGCGTCAGGCCCGCCAGTTTGCCGTCGCTGGAATACGATAAATCAACCCGAGTGCCCTCACCCCGGCTAAACCACTCCAACCGGCCCGCCGACGTGAACCGCCAGCGCCCGCCAGCATTATCTGAGACTGTCAAACACCCGCCACCATGAACATTCGAGGCACCCGGGTTGTCTGTCTCAGTAGCTGTGCCCGATCCGCCCGAGTTTAGGTCTGCCTCAGACTCACCGGCCGCCGGTTCCCGGGTCAACCAATAATCAGCGCCGACAGACCTATCCCAACCCGCGCCCAGGCGAGGAAAAACGATATGCCGGCCATCCGGTTGCACCCAACGAGCCTGCTCACGGTTAAACACCAACCGGACCTGATCCCACGACGCCCAACCCAAACCAAAACCACCCGCCGCGTCCACCTGTTTGCCTTGGCCAGCGAGGGAATTATAGGTGCGGGTGAACGTCAACGCGGCGGTCCCGCCTGTGAACCCCAAATCCGTTTCCAGCTCCGTGAAATTCCCGACAGCCGTGTTCACCGGATCATCCGCGTAACCACTCGTCGGAGCCCCACCCAGCACCACCGGAACATCAACCACAACATCAGCACGGGCTGCTGCCACGCCGGCGAAATCCAAAGCCGCCGCGACCGCGCCATCCGACAAAGAACACACACCGCCCGCCTCACCGGCGGCCGCGAACGCCTCCGCCACCGTGTTCGCCCAAGCCGCCTCATTCTCATTCTCCTGAATGAAACGAGCAAACCCAGTTATGACAGCGTCGAAATCAAAACGGCCCCAATGGCAAGAAGCGTAAAACTCGTCATAGGCGGACCGCAGGGTCAAAAACCGGTCTTGTAACCGGTCATCCCCAGCCATCGTCAACGAGGCGAACGACCGCAAATCATCCGGGACAGCTGAAGAGACGCCCGACCCTGAGTCGCCACTGCCTGTCAACGGCTGCCTGGATGTCACCGGCGCGGAAACCGCCGGCAGGTTCAACCGCGGCTCCGCCGGGCCGACCGGCGCCTGCTGGCCGCTCCACAAACCATCCCACCACTCCTCCAAACCACCACGGCGTTCTTGTTCGGCTTGCCATTGACGGGCTTTGACCCTTCTGTCTTGCTCCTGGTCAGCGGACTCTTGCAACCGGCCTGCATATTCTGCCACTGTCCGTAACGCTGATATTAAATTTTCGCTGTCACGCAGTTGGACAGCGCCGTTAGAAGTGAACAGGTCAGCGTAGTAACCCCGGAACTCGACCGCCGCTATCGCCCGCCACGCCGACCGGTGGCCATGCTGATCCTCAAGCACCGCCGCAGCAGCATTACACGCTGTGATCAACGCTGCCGCGTCATCACCGGAAAACGGCACATCCTCGCCGATGCCTTCCAACACCTCCGACACGACCGCTCCTCAGCTTCCCTGGCTGGTTTTCTGGTTCCACTCGGTCGCAAGGCCGCCGGCTGGCATCCCGGTGGCCGTGTGTCCGCTTCGACGCGATAGTGCGTAAATGATTCTTTTGACACGGCTTTGATGTCGGCGTGTGTCAGCTCCGATGTGAGGATGCGGCCGTGACAGGTTTCGGCGTCCGCCGCTAACAGCAGAAACATTCTGCGTGGCCCGGTCCGGCTGGCCCCGTGATTCCTCCAACTGTCCAGCCGCTTCATCTGAAACTGTTTTCGCCTCCGGCCAACCCGAATCCTGGAACCGCTCCGCCAGCGGGCTGTCCCAAATGCTCGGGCCGGACGGGGCCCGGTTCTGGCTGTCCGGTTGGCTGGTCTGGCCAGCGGAGCCGCTGTTGGCAAGAGGCTGTGGCTGACAGACAGCCTGTCTGGTTTGCCTGGTTGGCAATGTGGGAGATGGCATCGGGGGACCTCCATGGGGAAAGATTACAACAACAACTACCGCCGTTGACGCGGCACACTAGCACCAGACCGTAAGAGTTCACAAACCCCCGGTGAAACCCAACACGAAACATCCACAAGACGGAAACCGGCCGCTTCAGAGTATTTGCCACTGGCAAACATCGAACACAGAGCGAGACCCCACTCTAACACAGAGCCGCCTGAAGAAGTTGCGGCGCGACCCCTTCTCTCAGCGAAAGGCAGGGCCGAGCAAGCGCTCGCTGAAGCAGCGGCAGTCGGCGTCGCCTCATCAGGATCTGTTTTCAAGAAGCCAAAGACCGACATTGTAGAGCAGAAACCCTCATCCTAGATATAAAAACATTGCGCCTCGGGTTAAAAGGCGAGTGCGGTTTATGGCCGCTGGCCAGGCTGTAGAGTCAGCTCATGGAAGGACGACAGCGCGCCGGATCGGCGGCGCCGGAATATCTGACGGTGCTGAAAGACGGCACGGTCAAACAGGTCAACCCCTTTACGGGCACCCGCGTCTGGACCGTTCCCGGGCGGGCTGGCCGATTGCGGCCAGCCGCCCCCGTCGAAGCCGCCGAGCTCAAGAAACCATGCCCGTTTTGCGAGAAAAATTACGCTTTGACGCCGCCGGAAAAGACCCGCCTCGTCCGCGTCGGCGCTGGTTGGGAGAGCCTTGAGCAGTTGCCCGCTGAGCGCCTGTTCGAGACCACAGCCGAATTCCGCGTCATCCCCAACCTTTTCGAGATCTTGTCTTTCGACTATTGGCACGCCAACTATGGCTACGACCTGCCGCCGGCCGCCGCTGAACACCGCCGGGCCTACCTGGCCAGCCCCGCCGGCCGCGCCCACGTTTTGGCCGTCCAACGGGGCAAACTCGAAGCTTCCGGCCAGACCGAAGCCGAGGTCGCCGCCCTGGCCGACGAGGCGGTCCTCGCCCAAACGGCCGGATTGTTCGGCGGCGGCCACGATGTCATCGTCGCCCGCCGCCACTGGGCCGACGGCGCCGACTGGCCGGACGGCCCCGACGGGCCCGACGCCTGCTCCCAACTGGCTGGTTCGGGGACCTTGGACCAAGCCGAGCACGCCCGCTACATAGCCCTGGCCGTCGATTCCCTGCGCCGTCTCTACGACGCCAACCCCCACGTCCGCTACGTCGCCGTTTTCCAAAACTGGCTGAAACCAGCCGGCGCCTCCCTTACCCACCTCCACAAACAACTCGTGGCGATCGACGAACATGGCGCTGACGTCGAGTTGTCGATGGCCCGGGCGCTGGCCGACCCGAATGTCTTCAATACGGCCGGAGCTGATTACGCCATCGCCCAAAACCTCGTCATCGCGGAAAACGACGCCGCCGTCGCGTACGCCGGTTTTGGCCACCGCTATCCGACCGTCGAGGTTTATTCAAAATCAGCCGAAACCCGCCCCTGGCGGCAGACGGCAGCCGAAATCGAAGGTTTGAGCGACCTCGTCCACGCTGTTCACGCGGCCACAGGCCCCGCCGTCCCGACCAACGAAGAATGGCACCATCAGCCCCCCGACAGCAATGTCAAGCTGCCTTGGCGGATCAATGTCAAATGGCGGCTTTCAACGCCAGCTGGTTTCGAGGGCGGCACGAAGGTGTACGTCAACACGGTCAGCCCGGCCGCTCTCCGCGGCCTGCTGATTCCCCGCCTACACACGCTCCGGCGCGAGGGCCGCCTCGGCCCGCTGCGAATCGGGGCGGAATGCGGCACGGCACCCAACCCTCTGGGCTACGCAGAGGCTTATTCATAACTCGGCTCACGCGGGCCGAACGCTATCTATCGCCCCGTCAAAGGCTGCCCCGCAGTGAATGGCCGGGAGTTATGAGCGAGTCTCTTAATAGGCGCCATGGGAGCGGATGACAGCCCGGACAGTCCGATACAAAATCACCAGGTCGCCGGCCAGAGTCCAGTTCTCGACGTAATACAGGTCCAGCCGGATGCTGTCTTCCCAAGACAGGTCGGAGCGGCCACTGACTTGCCAAAGACCGGTGATGCCTGGTTTGACAAGGAGACGGCGGCGGGCCTGTTCGTCGTATTGTCGGACTTCCCGGGCCAACGGCGGCCGGGGGCCGACCAGCGACATGTCGTTGAACAAAACGTTGACGAGTTGGGGCAGTTCGTCGAGGCTGTAGCGGCGGAGGAAACGTCCGACCGGGGTGATACGAGGGTCTTGGCGCAGTTTGAAGAGGATGTCGTTGCCCTCCGACTGGTCAAGCAGGCTGGGCAAGAGATCCTCGGCGTTGGCGACCATGGTGCGGAATTTCAGCATCCGGAAATATTTGCCGTTCAGCCCGACGCGTTCTTGGCGGAAGATGACCGGGCCCGGCGAGCTGAGCCGGACGGCGACGGCGATGAGGAGGAGCAGGGGAGAAAGGACGATGAGGAGGCCGACCGAGCTGATGAGGTCGCCGCTGCGTTTGGCCAGGTGGGCGCCGCTTTTCAAAGTCGGATAGTCGACGGAGACGAGCGGCAGGCCGGCCACGGTGTGAGCCGACAGGCGGGGGCCGGCGATGTCGGTCAAACCGGGGGCGACAATGAGGCCCATCCGGCGGGCCTCGATCTTCCAGCCCAGTTCGCGCAGCTGGTCGGGGCCGTAAGAGTCGGAGCCGGTGTAGATGATGGTGTCCGCCCCGACCGCGTCGGCGACGGCGAGAGGGTCGCCGGCGAGGAGCGGCACGCCCGGCAGGAGGTCGCCGTTCGAAGGGTCGTCGACCATGGCGCCGACGATGCGGTAGACGCTGGTGGGGTCGCGGCCGATCTGCGTCGCCGTGTGCAGGCAGGTGGCCTCGGCGCCGAGCAACAGCACGTGGTGGACGCAGGCGCCTTGCCGCCGCTGCCGGACCAGCCACTGCCGCCACAGCCAGCGGCCGAAGGGCAGAAGGATCAGGCCGCCGAGGAAGGTCATTAGGACGAAGGCCCGGCCTGGTTGCAACTTGAGGACGAGGGCGAGGATGGCGAGCAGGCCGTAAACGTACAAAGTGGCGGTGCCGACGCGCGAATACTCCGTGCTGCCGACCCCGATGATCTGACGCTCCCGCGTCCCCAAAGCCCAAAGGGAGACCAGCCAGGCCAGAGCCAAAATGACGGCGACAGCCCGGTAATCGACGACTAGGGATGAACCTTGGCCGGTCGGCACGGTGATGTCGGTGTCGGACAAACCGTAGCGGGCGATGTAGGCGGCGACGATGACGACGGCCATGAGGGCCGCGTCGGTGGCAGCCAGCCGCCGCGCGTAGGCTTGTTGCCACTGCCGGACCGCCTGCACCGATTGGGCGTACGGTCGGGTGAACCGTTTGCTGCGTGGCAGACTGATCGAAGGCACTTGCTCTCCCTCGCCGGATGAGCGTTTAGACGACAACGAAAATCAGGTTACATCGCAGTCGGCGCTCTCTCAAACGCAATTAGCTTTATCGTCGCCTTTAGAGAATTGCCGTTGGCCTTCCAGGCGGCCGAAACCGGCTCGACACGGTGGAAATAATCCGGGTTGACGGCCGCTGATTCTTCAGGCGGCCGACGCCGGTGAGGACTGTCCCGGCCGGAGAAGCCAGTTGATCACCGTCCTTTTTCAGGCGGCCGGGGCCGGCAGGAGGCGATCCTCAACCCTGACTCCAGGCTGGGCCGTCTCTCAGGCGCCGGGGCGACGGCAGCAGAGGTTGGCGGCGATAGCCGAAGACGCCCCGCAGGCGGCCGGCGCCGGTGAGGACTGTCCCGGCCGGAGAAGCCAGTCGATCACCGTCCTTTTCAAGCGGCCGGGGCTGACAGGAGGCTGGCTGGGTCCGCGATGACACGGCTGAGGGCGTGCCAGGCGGCGCCGGTCATGGCGGCGTAGCGCCCTGACTTGGCCGGACGCACCACGAGGTCGTGGCCGATCCAACGGGCGGCGACGACTCGCTCTCGCAGTTCGGCCAAGATGCCGGGGGCGAGGCGCTTCGTCAGGGGCATGAGGTCGCCGCCGACGACGGTCTCCGGGATGTCGACGAGGTTGACGGCGCTGGCCAAGGCGATCCCAAGGGCCCGGGCGGCTGTGGTCAGCGCGGCCTGACAGGGGCCGTCGTCGCCCGCCGGCCTGTCCAAGCGGTCCAGGAGGGAGTCGATGCCGCTGTCGGCCGGCAGGCCAGCGGCCCGCACGATGGCCCGCGTCCCGGCGTATTGCTCGAGGCAGCCGCGGGCGCCGCAGGCGCAGCGGGGACCGGCCGGGTCCACGATCGTATGCCCGATCTCGCCCGCCCAGCCGTGGCCGCCGCTGAAGACTTGGCCGCCGATGACGAGGGCGGCGCCGACGCCGACGGCGCCAGAGAGGTAGATGAAGGAGGCCGGCCGGCCGGCGCCACGGCAGAGCAACTCCGCCCGGGCCGCGAAATTCGCCTCGTTGTCGACGGTCAGATAGGCGACGAGGGCGGCCGTCTTCGTCTGTGTCGGGGCGGGCAGGCCGGGTTCGCGGGCCGTGGCTGCTTTCTCCGCGATCGACCGGATGTCGGTTTCGGACCAGCCCAGGTTTGGGGCGAGGCGCAGCGGGCCTTGGGGGTGGTCGGCCAGGCCGGGCAGCGCCAGGCCGGTCCCGACGATCCGCATCCCCTCGGCTTCCAAAGCGGCGGCGCAGGCGCGGGCCTGTCGGAACAGGCGGCCGAGGACGGCCTCCGGGTCGGAGCCGCGGAAATTCTCCCGCTCGACCTGCTCGGCCACGATGGCGCCGGTCAGGTCAATGGCTCGGAAGCCGGAATAATCGACGTTGACTTCAAGGCCGAGGCCAACGGCCGTCCGGCCCGCCGGAGCCAGCGGGATGGCCGGCCGGCCGACGCCGCGGGGCTGTTCCGGGGGGCCTTCGGCCACGAGGGCGAGGCCGATGAGTTGTTGGACGAGCGCTGAAACGGTCCCCTTGGTCAGGCCTGTCCGCTCGGCCAGGTCGGCGCGCGACAAGAGCGCGCTGGGGTCTGCCGCCATGATAGTTGTGAAAACAACGGCAAGATTATGTTTGCGCAATGAATCTTGGGTGGCGCGGTCGGCGGCCACGCGGGCGCCGGGGCGCCGGCTCAGGCCAGAGTGGTCTGTGTTGAGCAAAGCCACTCGCCTCACCTCTCTTTCCCCTGCGCCGCCTGGCGGACGACTTAGTCCGCCGGCTTCAAACTGGCGCCGCCACGGTTCGGACGGCGGCCGGGAAGGCTTGCCGAAGGCCCCGCGAGGGAATATGTTTAACCGTACAACTAATTCCGGGCGGGTCCAACGCCGGTCTGTCCGGGCCTTTCACCTTGGAGTCGCGATGAGCATACCTACCCCCACCGCAGCCGACCGATTCTCTTTCGGCCTCTGGACCGTCAACTGGGTCGGACAAGATCAGTTCGGCAGTGCCACCCGCACACCCTTCGACCCCGTCGACGTCGTCTATAAACTGGCCGAGTTGGGGGCCTGGGGCATCACCTTCCACGACGACGACCTCATTCCCTTCGGCTCCTCCGCGGCCGAGCGTGACGCCATCGTCGCCCGTTTCGCCAAGGCCTTGGCGGCGACGGGGATCGTCTGCGAGATGGTGACGACGAACACCTTCAGCCACCCGGTCTTCAAAGACGGCGCCTTCACCTCGAACGACCGCCGCGTCCGCCGCTACGGCCTGCGCAAGGTCCTCCGCAACGTCGACTTGGCCGCTGAACTGGGGGCCACGACCTTCGTCATGTGGGGCGGCCGCGAAGGGGCCGAATACGACACCTCGAAGGACTACAAAGCCGCCCTCGACCGCTACCGCGAAGGCCTCGACACGGTGGCCGGCTACATCAAAGCCCAAGGCTACGGACTGCGCATCGGCTTGGAACCGAAACCCAACGAGCCTCGCGGCGACATCTTGCTGCCGACCGTCGGCCACGCCTTGGCCTTCATCTCGACCCTCGACAACGGCGACATCGTCGGCCTCAACCCCGAGGTCGGGCACGAGCAGATGGCCTGCCTCAACTACACCGCCGGCATCGCCCAGGCCCTCTGGCAAGGCAAGCTCTTCCACATCGACTTGAACGGCCAAAAGTCCATCAAGTACGACCAGGACCTCGTCTTCGGCCACGGCGACCTCATGAGCGCTTTCGCCACGGTCGACCTCCTGGAGAACGGCTTCCCCGGCGGCGGCCCCCGCTACGACGGGCCGCGCCACTTCGACTACAAGCCGTCGCGGACCGAGTCGGCCGAGGGAGTTTGGGAGTCCGCCAAGGCCAACATGAAGATGTACCTGTTGCTCAAGGAACGGGCCTTGGCTTTCCGGGCCGACCCTGAGGTCCAAGCCGCCCTCCAGGCCTCCAAGCTGAGCGAACTGGCCCAGCCGACGCTCGCCCCGGGCGAATCCCTTGAGGCCTTCTTGGCTGACCGGGGCGCCTTCGAGGACCTTGACGTCGACGCCGTCGCCCAGGAGGGCTTCGACTTCGTCCGCCTCAACCAGATCGCGACCGAACACCTGCTGGGGGCAAGGTAGCGGCGGTCAGGCGGCGAAGCAGCCGGGGTCGCGAGTCGCCACACGCCGCCCCGGCTTTGGCCGTCGGCGGCGGGCCGCCTCTCGGCGACGTCGTGGACTGCGGACTGGCTTAAGAAACTTGCCCGCCGGCCGCCCCTCCGCGGCCCCTGCGAGTCCCCGTGTCGCGGCTTCGCCCAGGCGTCGCCGGCCGGGGACCTCGGTTCGATGGAAACTTTGACTCATTTCACGAAAGTTCTGGCGGTCCATGCCTAAGGCGGCGGCCGCCAGCCCAGCCTGACGCGGCGGCCGGCGGCGGCAGCGGCAAAGCCAAGGCGGCAAAGCGCTAGTCCGCGGGGTTGGGACAGCCCAAAATCAAGGAGCGCGCCATGGCTTTGGCAGCCGGGATCGACAGTTCGACCCAATCATGCAAGATTGTCATACGGGACTCGGCCAGCGGCGAGCTGGTCCGCTCCGGCCGGGCGCCGCACCCGGATGGCACAGAGGTCCATCCTGACCGTTGGTGGGAGGCCTGCCAAGCGGCGGCCGCCGCCGCGGGCGGCTTGGAGGACGTCGCCGCCTTGGCCGTCGGCGGTCAACAACATGGCATGGTCTGTCTTGATGAGGACGGGGAGGTCGTGCGCCCGGCCCTCTTGTGGAACGACACCCGTTCGGCGGCCGCGGCCGCGGACCTTGTCGCCGAGTTGGGCGGCGGCGACCCAGAGGCCGGCCAAGCCGCCTGGGCGGCGGCCTGCGGTTCGGTTCCCGTCGCCTCTTTGACGGTTGCGAAGCTGCGCTGGCTGGCCGAACACGAGCCCGCCCAAGCCGCCCGTGTCGCCGCCGTCTGCCTGCCCCACGACTGGCTGAGCTGGCGGCTGGCCGGCCACGGGCCGAAATCCCAAGGCGGCGACGGCGCCTTGGCAGCCTTGGCCACGGACCGCTCTGACGCCTCTGGCACGGGCTATTGGTCGCCCCGGTCTGAGAGCTGGCGGCTGGACCTCCTCAAACTGGCTTTCGGAGCTGAGCCTCTTCTGCCGGCTGTCGCCGGCCCTGACCAGGCCATCGGCGAGACACCGGGGGGCGCTGTCGTCGGCCCCGGCGCCGGCGACAACGCGGCGGCGGCCCTCGGCCTCGGCTTGACCGAAGGCGACGTGGCGGTCTCGATCGGCACCTCGGGCGTCGTCTCCGCTGTCAGCGCCTTCCCGACGGAGGACCCAAGCGGCCTCGTGACTGGCTTCGCGGACGCCGCCGGCGCCTACCTTCCACTCGCCTGCACCCTCAACGGCGCCCGTATCCTCGACGGCGCCGCCCGCCTCCTCGGCGTCGACCACGCGGCGCTTGACCGCCTCGCCTTGGACGGGCCGGCCGGCGCCGACGGGCTCGTCCTCGTCCCCTACCTCGAAGGCGAGCGCACCCCGAACAAGCCGCAGGCCACCGGTTCGCTGCACGGCCTGCGCTTGGCCACGATGACCCCGGTCCACCTGGCCCGCGCGGCCGTCGAAAGCCTGCTCTGCCTTCTGGCTGACTGCCTTGACGCTATGACCCGCCTGGGGGTTCCCGCCCGCCGGATCACCTTGATCGGCGGCGGCGCCAAGTCGGAGGCGGTCCGCCGTCTGGCGCCGGCCATTTTCGGGCTCGACGCAGCCGTGCCGCCCGCCGGCGAATACGTGGCCGACGGGGCTGCCCGCCAGGCCGCCTGGGTCCTCGACCCGACCGCCGGCCCCCCGCTTTGGGAGCGTGCTGGAACAGTTCTTTTCTCGGCTCAGCCGGCCCCGCGGGTGAGGGAACATTACGCCGAGGTGCGGGACCTTGTCTGGAACCGGCCGGAGTAGGCGGATACGGCGCCGCGCGCCGGAGGCGCGCTCATCGGCGGGGAGCCGGGAAGAAAACGACGTCCGCGCCGCTCGTAGGCCGAGGGGACGGCCCAAGGAGGGGGAGGCTCGGGTCAAAGGCCGCGCAGGAATTCAGGGTCGTCATCGGGGGCGGAGGGCCGGCTGGGGCGGTTGGGATTGCCCGGATCGCCGGGGATAGGGCGGCCGAACAGCCACCAGAGGAAAAGGCCGAGGGCGGGGATGACGAGGACGATGACGAACCACAGCCAGCGCGGCAGGTGGCGGACCTCGACAGCATCCGATTGCGCGACCGTCACGAGCGTGAAGATCGTCAGACCGATGAGAATCAGCACGGGCAAGACGCGGGGCACGCACCCCAGGGTAGTCGGTCAGCCGGACGATGCCACCACGTCGGCGTAGGCTGGCTTGAATGTGCGCCGGCCTCACCCCTCGCGTCGCGAGCCCTGCCGAGTTGCCGCGGCGCCTACGGGCCCTCCTTCGCGGCAGCGGCGAGATTGTCATCGCCGCCAGCCCCGCCGGTTCGGCCCTCGACCTGGCGCCTGACCCCTCGCTTCCCGGTCCCAAGCCAGCTGGCCCTGGCCGTCAGCGCGGCCGCGCCGGTTCCGTTTCTTTGCCCGGTTCGGCGCCGCCGGCCGCGGCTCTAGACGGTCTGCCCGCGCTGTCGTTGGACCCTGAGACGGCGGGCCAACTCCAGGCTTGGGCCGGCGCCGATGGCGCGGTCATCGTGCCGACCTCCGGTTCGACCGGCTGCCCTCGCCAAGTCATCTTGCCAGTCGCCGCTCTCCGCGCGGCCGCCGCCGCGGCTCATGAGCGTCTAGGCGGCCCCGGTTCTTGGACGACGGCGTTGCCGACACACCACGTGGCCGGCCTCATGACGATCGTCCGCGCCTGCCTGGCGGGCCGGCCTTGGCGGCAAACGGCCGGCGACCTGGCTGGTCTTCGCCGGCCGGCCGGAGACGGGCCCCACTACCTCAGCCTCGTCCCCACCCAGCTCTACCGAGCCCTGGCCCAACCAGCCACAGCTGCCGTCCTGGCCGCCTTCGACGCTGTCTTGGTCGGCGGCGCCAGCCTCGACCCGGCCCTCCGAGACGCCGCCCTTGGCCAGGGCCTCCGGGTCATCCGGACCTACGGCATGAGCGAGACCGCCGGCGGCGTCGTCTACGACGGGGAACCTCTGCCCGGCCTGAGCGTCTCCCTCCGGCCCTGGCCGGGCGCCGGGACCGGCGGCCGCATCGCCATCACGGGGCCGACCTGTTTCGCCGGCTACCTCGGCCAGCCGGCGGCCAGCGCCGCCGTCCTCAGCCCGGCCGCCGCCCCGCCTGCCGTCTTGGACGGCGCCTTTGAGCGGGAGGCTGGATTGTCTAGCCCCGATGGCCTTTCCGGCCAACCTGGCCAACCGCCTGCCGCCGGCGCTGTTCCAGCCGCCGGCGTATCCGCTCCGGCCGCCGTTTGCCGCACCTTCTTGACCTCGGATCTCGGTTTCTGGGACGGCAGCCGCCTGCAGGTGACGGGCCGGATCGACGATGTCGTGCAGTCCGGCGGGGCTGACGTCGACCTGGCGGCTCTGCAGCGCCAGCTCGACGCCGTCTTCGGTTCCAGCCAGGTTGTCGCTTTCGCTGTTCCCGATCTGGTCTGGGGCTCGCGTATCATGGCCGCGACGGCAGGCCCCGTCACCGCAGACGACGTGGCTGACCGTCTTGGCGGCCGAATAGCTGCGGCGGCGCGGCCGCGGGCGGTCATCCGGGTCGAAGCAATGCCGTTGACGTCATCGGGCAAAGCCGACCGTCGCGCCCTGGCAACCTTGTGGGAGGAGTTCGCTCGTGGCGACAACCGCTGAGTGGGTTGAGGGCGCTCGCCCCCGGACCTTGCCGGCCGCCGTCTCGCCGGTGTTGGCCGGCTCCGGCTTGGCTTGGTTCGTCGGCGCTTTCTCACCGGCCCGCGCGGCGCTCTGCTTGGCGGTCGCCGTGGCCATCCAGGTGGGCTGCAATTACGCCAATGATTATTCCGACGGCATACGCGGCGCCGACGCCCGCCGGGTCGGGCCGCTCCGCCTGGTCGGCTCCGGCAAGGCGCGTCCGGCGGCGGTCAAAGCGGCCGCCCTGGCTTGGTTTGCCGTGGCTTGTCTGGCCGGTTTGGCCCTCGTCGCCCAGACGGGCGAATGGTGGCTGTTGGCCGTCGGCGCGGCCTCGATCGCGGCGGCCTGGTTCTACACCGGCGGCCGCCGCCCCTACGGTTACGCCGGCTGGGGCGAAGCCATGGTCTTCGTCTTCTTCGGCTTCATCGCTTGTTTTGGCACCGCCTACGTCCAAGGTGTTTGGCCGCCTGACCTGGCCGCTTTGGAGGCGTTGCCGGGGACGCCGCCGGGAATGCCGGCTTCTGTCGTGGGGGCCGCTGTCGCCACCGCCTGCGCCATGGGCTGTCTGGCCACCGCGATCCTCGTCACAAACAACCTGCGCGATATCGCCAGCGATCAGGCGGTTGGCAAGTTAACACTGGCGACTCGTTTGGGGGACCGGGCCACCCGCTGGTTCGACATCGGCTTGGTCGCCGCCGCCGGGGCGGCCGTCATCGTCGCCGCGGCCCTCAGCACCTGGTTCGTCTTGGCCGGCTTGGCTGGCCTCCTGCTGCTGGTCCGGCCGGCTTTGCGCGTCCTCTCCCAGGCGGCTGGACGTGAATTGATCGGCGTCCTCAAGCGCACCGGTTTGGCTGAGTTCGCCGTGGCGGCGGGCATGACGCTGGGCTGGGTGGTGGGCCGGGTCTGAAGGCGCCGCCGAAGTGGCGCAGAGCCAGCGGCTTGTCACGGTCCGCGGCCGGCCAAAGGCTCAGCCATCGCGTGAACTTGCCTTAGAAGCGATGCGCCAGGCGTG
>JAIRXC010000051.1 GCA_031268515.1 Propionibacteriaceae bacterium | reverse complement strand
CCCGGTCGAAACGGTTGTCAGCGAACGCCGGCCGGTGCCCCTCTACCAGCATGTTTTCGCCGGCCGCCGGCTCTTCAGCCTCTACGCCGGCCTCGACTCTGGCGAAGCCGCCTCGTCCGGCCTCGACTCTGACAAAGTGACATTGTCAGAGGCCGCCTCTGGCGAACCCACCTCGTCCGGTCCGGCCGCCGCCTTGGCGCCGGCCCCGGCGATTGTCAACCCCGAACTTCTCCAGTTGGCCCGCCAGGAAGCCCGCCGGTTGCGGGACGATTCACGCCGTCCCCGCGGACACAACGGGCGGGGCAAGAAACATGTCTCCTACGGCTCGGGCGCCTTCGGCGGCGCCGCCAATGCTCGTTTTGCTTCCTATTCCCGCTTGGCGCCCCGGCGGGGGGATGTCGTAGCTGAGCTTGACCGCCGCCAACTCCTCCCCGCCATCTACTTCGTCTTCTCCCGCCTGGGCTGCGACCAGGCTGTCCACCGCCTAGTGGAAGAGGACCTGTGCCTGACCAGCGGCCCGGAGCGCCGCGCCCTTCGCGACCTGGCCGACGAGGCGGCGGCGGGGCTGAACGACGACGACCGCGCCGCTCTCCGCTTCGACGACTGGCGCGAGGCTTTAAGCCGGGGCTTGGCCGCCCATCACGCCGGCCTCTTGCCTGTTTTCAAACAAGCCGTCGAACAGGCCTTCACGGCTGGCCTGGCCAAGGTCGTCTTCGCCACCGAAACCCTCGCCCTCGGCATCAACATGCCGGCGCGGACGGTCGTCTTGGAAAAACTCGTCAAATACAACGGCCAATCCCACGCCGACATCACGCCGGGGGAGTACACGCAGTTGACCGGCCGGGCCGGCCGTCGCGGCATCGACGTCGAAGGCCACGCCGTCGTCGCCTGGCAGCCCGGCCTTGACCCGCGGGCCTTGGCCGGCTTGGCTTCCCGCCGCACCTACCCTCTGCGTTCTGCCTTCAACCCGACAGCCAACATGGCCGTCAATCTCGTCGGCTCTCTCGGCGCGGACCGGGCCCGCGGCCTGCTGGACCGCAGTTTCGCCCAGTTCCACGCCGACCGCTGCCAAGGCCAGGCGGCCCGTTCTCGCGCCTTGGCCGAACGCTTCGACAAGGTGGCCGGCGTCCTCGAAAACCTCGGCTATTTCGCTTGCGACGAGCCAGACGGGCCGTGGCGGGTGACGGAAGCGGGGCGCGGCCTGGCCCGCCTCTACGGCGAACAGGACCTCGTCGTGGCCGAGGCCCTGCGGGCTCGGATCTTCGACGGTCTGGCTGTCGCCCCTTTGGCCGCTGTTTTGTCCGCCCTCGTCTACGAATCCCGCCAACGCGACCGCCGTCAGCCGCCGGCCCTTTTGCCCGACCGGTCCAGCCAGCGGGCCGTGGCCGAGTTGCGCCGTTTGGCCCGCGACATCGCTGTCCTCGAACGCGGCCGTGGCTTGCCGCCGCGCCCTCTGCTGGACATCGGTTTCGCCGAGGCGGCCTACCACTGGGCCGACGGCGCCAGCTTGGGCGAGGTCCTCCGCCTGGCTGATGTGACGGCCGGAGACTTCGTCCGCTGGATACGGCAGATCACAGACTTGGCCGGCCAGATCGCAGACGCCGACCGTTCCAGCCCTTTGGCCACTTCCTGCCGCCGTCTCGTCGCCAGCCTTTGCCGTGGCGTCGTGGACACGGCGGACCCCGACGACTGACCGCTGTGCGCGGTGGAGTTTCGCGGACGCTCTGGGCAAACTCTGGCTCGTTTGGCTAAGCCTGGACCTCGCGGCGCCCTAGATTAGGCGCCATGGATTCGATCACCGCGGTTCCGGCGCCTGTCAATGAGCCTATTTACGGCTACGCGCCCGGCAGCCCCGAGCGGGCCGCCCTCGACGACCAATTGGCCGCTTACACCGCCGCCGGCCCCGTCGAGTTAACGGGTTTCTTTGAGTCCCGCCGCCCCGGCAGCGGCGAGAGCCTCGAAGTGCGGATGCCATCGGACCGCCACCAGGTCCTCGGCCGGGTCAACCAGACCACCCGCGCTGACGCCAAGGCCGCCATCGACCGGGCCTGCGCCGCTCAGCGCGACTGGGCTGCTCTTGACTTCGACTCCCGGGCCGCCGTCTTCTTGCGTTTGGCCGACCTTTTGACAGGGCCGTATCGCGCTCAGATGAACGCCGCCACCATGCTTGGCCAGGGCAAGACGATCCAGCAGGCGGAGATCGACGCCGTCGGCGAGTTGGCCGATTTCCTGCGCTTCAACGTCGCCTACGCCCGCCAGATCCACGCGGTCCAGCCGGCCTCGGCCTCGGGGGCTTGGAACCGGACGGATTACCGTCCGCTCGAAGGTTTCGTTTACGCCATCACCCCCTTCAACTTCACGTCGATCGCCGGCAACCTTCCGACCGCCCCTGCCATCATGGGCAATGTCGCTGTTTGGAAGCCGGCTGTCTCCCAGATGCTCGCCGCCAGCTTGTTCATGGACCTGCTGGCTGCGGCCGGCTTGCCCGAGGGCGTCATCACGATGGTCCCAGGCCATGGCGCGGCCGTCTCCGACGTCGCCTTGGCCGATCCGCGTCTCGCGGGCATCCACTTCACCGGCTCGACCCGCGTCTTCCAAAGCCTGTGGGGCAGGGTCGGCCAGTCCATCGCGTCCTACCGTTCGTATCCGCGGATCGTGGGCGAGACCGGCGGCAAGGACTTCATCGTGGCCCACCCTTCGGCCGATCCCAAGGCCCTCATCGCGGCCGTCGTCCGCGGGGCTTTCGAATATTCCGGCCAAAAATGCTCGGCGGCTTCCCGCGCGTACATCCCGAAGTCTTTGTGGACGCAAATCGCCGACGACTTGGCCGAGATCACGGACAGCCTCCCGCTCGGCGATGTCCGCGACCACAAGAATTTCACGTCAGCGGTCATCGACGGCCGGGCCTACGCCAAGCTGACCGCCGCAATCGAGGAAGCCAAGGCCAGCCCGATCGCCGAGATCGTGGCCGGCGGGACTTACTCGGACGCCGACGGCTGGTACATCCGGCCCACCATCGTGAAATCAGCCGACCCGAATTCGGCCGGTTTCACGACGGAGTATTTCGGCCCTCTCATCACCGTCTACGTCTACCCGGACACCGAATGGGACTCGGTCCTCGACCTCGTGGATTCGACAAGCCCTTACGGATTGACGGGCGCTGTCTTCGCCACGGACCGGGCGGCCATCGCCGGCGCGACGGCTCGCTTGCGCCAGGCGGCGGGCAACTTCTACGTCAATGACAAGCCGACGGGCGCGGTCGTCAACCAGCAGCCCTTTGGCGGCGGCCGCGCCTCCGGCACTAATGACAAGGCTGGTTCTCTTTGGAACATGATGCGCTGGACTTCGCCGCGCTCGCTCAAAGAGGCCCTGACGGCGACGACGGCGATCAGCTATCCCCATATGGTCTGACAGCCACATTGTCTGAGCCGTTTGCGGCAGGGCAGCGCGTCTGGGCGGCGCCGGGGCGTCAGGCCGCTGGATCGGCGGCGTGCCGTTGCAGCCAGGTTTCGCCGAGTTGCTGGTTGACCTCGACCATGGTCTGGCCGGCCCCGCCGATCAGCTTCTCGAGTTTGCCGCTCAGGAAAGGGATGCGCGCCTTCACCTGGCAGTCGTAGACCACCTCGGTGCCGCCGTTTTTCTCGCATAGTTTGACCGTGCCGCAGGTCGTGGCGGGGAAATGCTCCGTGACAAGCTCGAGTTCGCCTAGCTGGCGTCCGTCCAGCAGCGGCGCCGTCCAGCGCAGGCGTCCGATCAGCTTCATCTGGGCCCCGGCGTAAGCGCGGTAGGCGGCGATTGTGGGGATGCGGTAGGTCGCCGTGATCTCGTCCACGCCGACCACGGTCGAACACTCTGTGGCCTTGATCCGTTCGCCGATCATTTCTTGGAAATCGGGGGCTATGAGCATTTTCGAGATTGTCGCGGCGGGAGCTTCAAAGTGGAGTGTCGCCTCAATGTCCATGGCCATGTGGCCATTATGGCCGGCGCCTTGGCCAGCCGCCAGGAGGCGGTGCGGGGGCCGGTGGTTTGAGGCTGGAGACGCCGCCGTCAGGAGGCAGCGGGCACGGGCTCTGTGGTTTTCCACACGTTCGCGCCGGCGGCGGCGTAGGCCGTGCCGATGGCGGCCGAGCGGCTCTTTCCGCCGGTCCGCCGGCGCCGGCGGGCTGCGGCCTCACCTGGCTTCGAGCCGGCATGGCACAATGCCCCCATGACGAGTCTGATCGGTCGGTCGGCCCGTCTCATCGCGCGCCATCCGGCCGTCGTCGTCATCATCTGGGCGCTGGTGGTCGCCGCTTCGGCCCTCATCGCCATCTTCGGCGTCGGCGGCCCGACGATCTTCGACCAAATGGAGACCTCCCGTCCGGCGGTCCCCGGCTCTGATTCCCAGACCGCCTACGACCTCATGGGCATGGGCGCCTCTTCCCAGGGCGCGGCTGTCGTCGAACTGGTCCAAGGCGTCGACCTGGCCGACCCCGTCGTCGCCGCGCGGGCCGAGGCTGTTGTGGCGGCGGCCCGGCCCAGCCTCGCCGGCTACAGCCAGGTCGTCCAAGTGGCCGATCCTTGGATTTTCCCGTCCGGCCCGTCCGATCCGGCGGCCGCCGGGCTGGTCAGCCAGTCGGGCGATGGTTTCATTGTCCGGGTGGTCTTGGCGGACGGCCTTGCGGAGACTGTCGCCAAGGAAGCCGGCCAAGCCGTCGCTGACCGTTTGGACGAACTTGGGCAAGCGGTTGTGGCGGCGGCCGGCGGCTCGCATTTGACGTCGAGCGGCGACCTTGTGACGCGTTCTCTCAATGAGGAGATGGAAGCGGCGCTGTTCAAGGCCGAGGCGATCTCTTTGCCCGTCGCGCTCCTCGTCATGATGGTCGTCTTCGGCGGTTTCCTGCCCGCGGGAATGCCTGTCATCGGCGCCCTCGCGGCGATAACGGCGGGCCTCGGCGGGATGCTCCTCATCAACACCGTCATGGACCTTGACTCCGTCATCGTCAACGTCATCACGATCATCGGCCTCGGCTTGTCGGTCGATTACGGCCTCCTCATGGTGTCCCGCTTCCGCGAAGAACTGTCTTCGGCCGGGGCCGTGGCGGCGAGCGGTCCGTCCCGCCGTGACGCCGCTGTCCAGCAGGCCGTCTACCGGACCGTCGTGACGGCGGGCCGGACCATTGTCTTCTCGGCTCTCACGATCGCCGTTTGCATTCTCAGTCTTTTGACCATGCGGCCGCCTCTGCTCAAGGGCATCGCCGCCGGCGGCGCCATGTCCGTCCTCCTCGCCATGCTCGCGGCCACCTCTCTCGTCCCCGCCGTCCTCTGCCTGCTCGGCCGCCATTTCCTGCGCCCGTCGCCGCTGCGCCGCATCCCTGGCGTCCGCCACCTTGTGGCCGGTGTCGGGGACAAGGCGACGGACCATGGCGTCTTCGCGGCCTTGGCCCGTTGGGTCCAGCGCCGAGCCTGGCCGGCTGCCGCCCTCGCCCTTGCCCTTCTCATCGCCCTTGCCAGTCTCATCGGCACGCTCCAATTGCGCAGCAGCAGTCTCAGCCTGCTCGATCCCGCCACAGAGCAGGGTCAGTATTACGCCGCGATCGGCCGCGATTATCCCCTTCTCGCCGCCTCCGACCTTTACGTCGTGTCCGACGCCGCCGCCGATGACGCCACCGTGCGGGACCGGTTGGCCGCCGTCGAACACGTCGCCTACGTCGGGCCGGCGTCGGACCTTGGCGCCGGCGTCCGGCTTTTCCAGGTCAACCTCGCCGTGGAGGACTCCGGCGGCCCGGAGGCTTCGGCTGCCGTCGAGGCGATCCGCAGCCTCGGTTTGCCCCTCCACGTCGCCGGCGACGCCGCCGACCAGCTGGATTTCAAGGAAGCGCTGCTCGACGGCTTGCCGTTGGCCGCCGTACTTGTCACAGTCGTGGTCTTCCTCCTCCTTTTCCTCATGACCGCCTCCTTCGTCGTGCCGCTCAAAGCCCTGATCGTCAATGGCCTGTCGATTGCCGCCAGCCTCGGCCTGTCCGCCTGGATTTTCACGGCCGACCACGGCTTCGCCACGACAGGTTTGGAAATTTACGTAGTCGCTTTGGCTGTTGCCTTCGGCTTCGGCTTGGCTATGGACTACGAGGTTTTCCTGCTTGACCGCATCAAGGAGACATACGACCGAACTGGCGCCAACGATCTGGCGGTGCGCCGCGGCCTGCAGCGTTCGGGCCGCATCATCACGTCGGCGGCGGCCGTCATCATCGTCGTCTTCCTCGGCTTCGCCCTGGGCCGGCTAGAACCCCTTCAACAGGCGGGGATCATCCTCGCCATCGTCGTCGCCCTCGACGCCAGCCTCGTCCGCATGATCCTCGTGCCGGCGACCATGACGATTCTCGGGCGGCTCAATTGGTGGGCTCCGCGGCCGCTCCAGAAATTGGCGGCCGGCTTCGCCATCGGCGCCGACCAAGGGCTGCGCTTGCCCGTCGCTCCCACGTCTTCGCCGCCTGCTTCCTCCGCTTCGCCTGGCTTCCCCTCGTCCGGTTCTTCCCCCGGCCTTGGGCCTGCACCCCTGACCCCATCTAAGGAGGAGACACCCAATGAAGATCGACCTGCACGTCCACAGCACCGCGTCTGACGGCACTGACAGCCCGGCCGAACTTGTCGCCTGCGCCCAGGCGGCCGGCCTTGACGCCATCGCCTTGGCTGATCACGACACCCATCGGGGCTTGTCCGAAGCCCAAGCCGCAGGGGAGCGCCTCGGCCTGGCGGTCCTGTCCGCTTTCGAACTGTCGGCTCACGCCAGGGTCGCCGAAAGCGGCGAAACCTGGCCTGTCCATGTCCTCGGCTACGGCTGCCAACCCGACGATCCGGCCTTGGCCACGGAACTGGTCTTGATACGGCAGGGCCGCGCCAACCGCATTCCCGCCATCTTGGCCCAGTTGCAGGCCGCGGGCTTCCCTGTGACCTTGGCTGAGGTCGAAGCCCAGGCGGGCGACGCCCAGGTCATCGGCCGCCCTCACGTGGCGGACGCCATGGTGGCGCGCGGCTACGTGGCCGACCGGGACGAGGCTTTCGCCCTCTACCTGCGTGACGGCGGCCCTGTCTTGTCCAGCCGCTACACACCCGAGGCCGCCGACGCCATTGACCTCATCCGCCAAGCCGGCGGCGTTCCCGTCCTCGCCCACCCGTGGGCTCGCGGCGGCCGCGCCTGGATGCCGCCCGAACGCATCCGCGAACTGGCCGAGGAACATGGGCTCCAAGGCCTTGAGGCCGACCACCTCGGCCACGACGACGAGGCCCGGGCGGGCTTGCGGGTTCTCGCCGACCGCCTCGGCCTGCTCGCCACAGGTTCGAGCGATTACCACGGCACGGGCAAGCGCGACAACCCTCTGGGCGCTTACACGACGGACCCGGCGGTCTACGCCGAGTTGCTGCGCCGTTGCGCCATCGCCTGACCGCCGTTCCGGGCCAGCCGAGACCGACCAGGCCGCGGATGGCCACAGCGTCGCCGAGCCGCGCCGTCGCCTGACCGCTGTTCTGGGCCAGCCGCCCCGAAACAGCCGTCCGCTGGCAACTTTTGGCGCTTACGCGACGGATCTAGCGGTTCACGCCGCGCCGTCGCGTCCTCGGCTGGCTTGCCGCTCCGGCTGGCTTGCTGCTCCGACTAGCCGGCCGCCGCCGCGGACCGGGGAGACCGCGCCGCGTATTAGGATGACCGCTTGGCAACGGACTGAAAAAGGGGCGCATATGTCAGAGGAAGCGTTGGACGGAACGGGTGTAGCTGGCGACGTTTTGGCCGAGTCGACCTCGGAGGCTTCACTGCAGCGGACCGTCGCGCGGAGCCGTGAGATCGAGGCCGGCATCGCCCGCGATCCCAGCGGCTACCGCGTCCTGACGGGCGACCGGCCGACGGGCTTCCTCCACATCGGCCACTATTTCGGCTCCCTCGCCAACCGGGTGCGCCTTCAAAACGCGGGCGTCGACACGCTCGTCCTCATCGCGGACTACCAAGTCATCACCGACCGTGACGGCGTCGGCCCCATCAAGGAGCGCGTCATGGCCATCACAGCCGACTATCTGGCGGCTGGGATCGACCCGGCCCGCTCAATTGTCTTCACCCACTCCGCCGTGCCCGCTCTCAACCAGCTGGTGTTGCCGTTCTTGTCTCTCGTGACCGACGCCGAGCTGCGCCGCAACCCGACCGTCAAGGCTGAATCTGACGCGACGGGGGGGCGGCCCATGTCGGGGCTCCTCCTGACCTACCCAGTCCACCAGGCGGCTGACATCTTGTTCTGCAAGGCCAATGTCGTCCCCGTCGGCAAGGACCAGCTGCCTCACTTGGAGCAGACCCGCGTCATCGCCCGCCGTTTCGACGAGCGCTACGGGCGCGCCGATCCCAAGCGGCCCGTCTTCCCGCAGGCGGACGCCTTGCTGAGCGACCGGGCCGTCATGATCCTCGGGCTCGACGGGACGAAGATGAGCAAGTCGAGGGGCAACGTCATCGAACTGGGCATGGACGCGGACACGACTGCCCGCCTTATTAAAAAGGCCGTCACGGACGCCGACCGCCACATCGCCTACGATCCGCAGAACCGTCCCGCCGTTTCCAACCTCGTCAACTTGGCGGCTCTCAGCTTGGGCCGTGAGCCGGACGATGTCGCGGCGGAGGTCGGCGACGCCGGCGCGGGGGCGCTCAAGCGCCTCGTCACCGAGGCGGTCAATGAACGTTTCCGCTCCCACCGGGCCCGGCGGGCTGAGCTCTTGGCCGACCCCGCCTATCTCCACGGCGTTCTGGCTGACGGCAACGCGCGGGCCAACGCCATCGCCGACGCGACCTTGGCGGAGGCTCGGGCGGCCATGCAGATGGTCTACTGAAAAGACCCGGTCTCAAGGCTTTCGCGGCCGGCCCGCGAAAAAGCCAACCGGCCGGGGGTTTTCTGGTCGAAAAGGCGGCCGGCGAGGCTTGGAACCCTCAAGTGACGAGGGGCGGCGGGGCCGGAATGTGACAGAGTGGTGTACTAGCCCCGGTGGTTCAGTGACAATAGGCTGCTTGTTTTAGGCCAAGGGGGCGCCCCATCCGGCCGGCGCGGGCCGCCGCAGCATAAGGAGGAGTCTGCCATGGCAGAAGTCGTGCTGATGCCCCAGTTCGGTCATGCGGCCGAGTCCTGCCTCGTGACAGCGTGGCGTGTTGAGATCGGCCAAACGGTGGCGGCGGACACAGACCTTTGCGATGTCGAAGCCGGCAAATCGGCCATGAAGGTCCCAGCTGGCGTCGCCGGCGTCCTTCTGGCGCGGTTGGCCGAAGTCGGAGACAAGGCGCCGGCCAAACTCCCTCTGGCTGTCATCGGCGCCCGCGGCGAAGATGTCAGCGCCTTGCTGGCCGGCTTGGCCTCCTCCGCCGCTTCGCCTACGTCAGCCGCGTCGTCCGCGGCTGCCGCCTCTTCCTCCCGTCTTGCGCCGCCTGCGCCGGCGGTCAGCCTCAAAACCGCCAGCCCGAGGGCGCGCGAGCTCGCGGCGGTCTACGGGATCGCCATCGACAGCCTGACCGGAACGGGTCCGCGCGGCCGCATCATCGAGCGCGATGTCATGGCTGCCGTCTCCGGCCCCCTCCCCGCCGCCTCTCCGGCCGTGGCGCCAGAAGCTGCCGCTTCGCCTACGTCCGTGGCGCCTCCGGTTTCGCCGGCGCCTGTCGCGGCGGCCCCGGCCGCCGAGCCGGCGCCGTCCGTCTCTTCGGCCCCTGAACCGCCGGCTTCGGCCAAGGCGACGCCGGCGGCCGCAGCTGAGCCGGAGCCGCCGGCTTCAGCGTCAGCCGCGGCCGAACCAGAGTCCTTGGCCGTGTCTGCTCCGAGTCCGGCTGAGGTCGCCACAGAGCCGGTTCTGGCAGCCGAGCCAGCGGCCGTTGAGGGGGAGTCTTCGTCTTCGGCCGAAGCGGCAGACTCGGCTTCAGCGCCTGCCAAGGCCGAGCCGGAACCTTCGGCCATGTCTGCGGCGAGCCTGTCTGAGCCTGTCGGCGTGGCGGCCGCCGACGGTGAATCTGTTCCGGCGGCGCCGGCTGAGAGCCCGGCCGAACCGGCCGGGGAAACGATTTCTGAAGTCGAGCCGACAGCCGCGGAGCCGGTTCTCGCGGCCGAGCCAGCGGCCGTTGAGGGGGAGTCTTCGTCTTCGGCCGAAGCGGCAGACTCGGCTTCAGCGCCTGCCAAGGCCGAGCCGGAACCTTCGGCCATGTCTGCGGCGAGCCTGTC
>JAIRXC010000113.1 GCA_031268515.1 Propionibacteriaceae bacterium | reverse complement strand
GCTGTCGTGTCCGCCGTCCCGACGTGGAGGAGCAATTCTCCCGCCTGACGCAGGCACGACAAGGCGAAACTGGTCCAGCCGCGGCGGAGGGCAGCTTCCTCCGCCGGGTCGTCGGGGCTGGCGTCGAGCGAACGGACGGCGTCGACAGCCTCGTCGCCGCCGCAAGTCACCGGGGTTGAAGCCCCTGTGCCGCGGGGGTCCCAGCCGATGATGTCGAAGCCGGGCAGAGCGTCGGCGTCTCCGGCGGCAGCGGCGCCGCGGCCCGCCGCCCCCGGGCCGCCAGGGTTGACGAAGAGAGGAGCGAGGCTGGGGTCGGGGCGCAGGGCAGGGCGCCGGAAGACGGCCAAGGAGATGGCTTGGCGATCCGGGTCGGCGTAGTCAAGGGGGACGGCGATCCGGGCGCACTGGCCCGTCACGACGCCGCTTTTGCAGTCGGACCACTCGACGGTCTGCTCGATGTAGCGCTGAAGGCCCGTGCCCGGTGGCGGGTCGATGAAACCGTCGGGCCGCAGAGCGGGGACTGGCAAGGACAGCCGGTCGGGCATCGTCCCGTGCGGCGCCGGGGCCGCCGCCTTGGCCGGCGTTTTGGCCGGGTCTGTGATGGCGGGGCTAGGCCGGCCCCAGAGGTAGAAGCCGGCGGCGGCAAGCGCTGACACCAAAATGATGACGGCGGCGAGGAAGCCGCGGCCGGGCCGGCGAGGGGCGGCGCCTGGGGGCGAAGCGTCAGGAGGGGCGGGCGAGTTCCCCAGTGGCTGGGTGTTGTCTGAGGCGGTCGGCGGCCTGCTGATTGCGCTGGCTCTGGAGGCGGGCGGGTTCCCCAGTGGCTGGACGTTGTCTGAAGGTTGCTTGGGACTGGGCCGCAGGCGAGGCCCCCGCGCCTGGGTGCGGTCCTCGACCGTGGGAAGCCGCGGCTTGGGCGTTCGGCTGGGCTGCGGGAGAGAGTCCTGCGCCCCGGTGAGGGCGTCGTCTGCTCCGGCCGGCGGCAGGGGCCCTTTAGCGGGAGGCGGGTCCGGGCCGCGCAATCCCGAAGACCCGCTCGGGCTGGGGTTTTCAGAGGGAGACGGCCGGTCGTCCGGCGCAGGCGGCGGGCTTTGGCCCTCAGGCATGGTTGTTGTCTTTGTGGCGGGAGTCTGACGTGGCAAGCTGGCCGTTTTGCCCGGCGGCTTCACTGGCGAGGCCGAGACCGGGCCTGTTTCCCCCGGCTGTCTTACCTGAGCCGGTGGGCCCCGCTTCGTTGGGCTCTTCCCTCACGTCGTAGGGTGCTTCTCCCGCGCTGCCAGACTTGGTTTTGCCGTTCCGGCAGGGGCAGGGTTTGGCGCTTTCCCCGTCAGCGGGCTCCTCGTACCACAGGCAGCACATGAGCCGGCCGCAGCAACCGGCCAGCCGTTCGGGCTCGTGGGCGGCGGGCAGGCCGCGGATCAAGGCGGCGGGCACGGGCTTAGGGCAGGTCAGCCAGGTCGCGCAGCACAGACGCTGGCCGCACAAGCCGACGCCGCCGAGGCGGGCCGCCGCCTCACGGTCGCTGATCTGCCGCAGATCGATCCGACAGGCCAACGCGCGAGCCAACGCCACGGCGAAAGCGCGGAAATCAACCCGCTGCGGAGCCGTGTAATAGACACGGGTCAGACGGCCGAAGTCAGGGTCGGCGGCGACCTGTTCGACGCTGATGGTTTTTAAGGGGAGGCGGTGCTGGGCGACCAGATCAAGGACGATCCGGCGGGTCTCCGCCGAGGCGGGGACCGACGCCGACGTGGGGGTCGGACCGCTGCGCGCCGCGCCCAAGACGGCCCCTGCCTTTCAGAAAGACGGCGCCCGGCCGCCGCCGGGAGCGTTATAACCGGGCGGCTCTGCCGACTGGTCGCCTGGTGAGTCGAGCGGAGAAGCGCCGTACGCCGCCGCCGGCGGTGTCAGAGGCCCGGTTTCGTAGCCCCTAGGGGCGAGGGACGGCGATCCGTAGGGGACAGGGTCCAGGCCAGCCGAGCCGTAGGGGCTGGCTTCCAGGGGGGCCGGGGAGTAGGGGGCGGCGTCCAGGGGCGCCGCGTAGGAGGCGTCGGCGGCCGGCAGAGGCCGTCCGAATTGGTCGGTTTTCTGACGGTCGTCGTGGACCGAGCCGGAGCGGACAGCGTAATTCGGGGACTGCCAAGAGTGGCTGCCGGCCGCGGCAGACGAGGCGGCGCTGTCGGCGGGCAAGCTTTGGGGGCTTTCGCCGAGGGAGCTGAAATCGACTCGGGGGGTTTGGCGGACGGCGGCGTCCTCGACCTCGAAATAGGTCGCCCGCGCGAAGTGGCCGAAGCCGGCGACAAAGCTGGACGGGAAGGTTTCAACACGGTCGTTGTAAGCGCGGACGTTGGCGTTGTAATAGCGGCGGGCGTTGGCGATGCGGTCTTCCGTTGCGGTGAGTTGTTGCTGCAAATCGCGGAAATTGGAGTTGGCTTGAAGGGCTGGGTAAGCCTCGACGCTGACAAGAAGATTGTGGATTGCTCCCGACAGTTGCTGTTCGGCGGCGGCCCGCTCGCGTGAGGCGCCGCCGCTGGCCAGCGCGGCCGCCTGGTTGCGTAAAGCGACGACGTTTTCCAACGTGCCGCGCTCGTGCCGCGCGTAGCCGTCCACGGTTTCGACCAGGTTGGGGATGAGGTCATAACGCCGGTTCAACTCGACATCGACTTGCCGCCAGGACTCTTCGTTGAGGTTGCGCGCTTTGACAAGGCCGTTGTATTGGGCGATGGCTGCGAAAGCCGCGATGCCCACGCACACGATGACGACGCCGAGGATGATCAAGGCGATTCCTAAGGCGGATGACATGTGGTCTCCTAACGTCAGGCGATCCAGCCAGGATACCGTCTGGCGAGACGGCTACGCTGGCGCGGTGATCGCCGACCCGCGGCTTGTGCCCGACCGGGAACGCCCCGGGGCCTGGTATGTCCGTGTCGGCGGCGCCGACCAGTCATACGTGGACCCGGGTGACCCGACCTACCTTGAGTTCGATTACATACAGCAACTCGCTGTGGTGGCCGACTGCCTGGCCGCGCCGGGGGAGCGGCTGCGGGCCGTCCACGTCGGCGGCGGCGGGCTGACCCTTCCCCGCTACATCGCCGCGACCCGGCCGACTTCCGCCCAGATCGTCTTCGAGCCGGATGCCTCCTTGACCGCGGCGGTCCGAGCCGTCGCCCCCCTGCCAAAACGCTCCGGCGTCAAGGTCCGACCCTGCGACGGCCGCCGCGGCCTAGCCGCCCTGTCCGCCGACTACGCCGACCTCGTCGTCATCGACGCTTTCGCGGGCGCCCAGACGCCGCCCGAGCTGGCGACCCGAGAATGTTTCGGCGAAGTCGCCCGCGTCCTCGCCGCCGACGGGGTCGTCGCCATGAACCTGACCGACCTGGCCCCCTTCGCCTACGGCCGGCGCGTCGTGGCGGGGATCGCCGAGCGTTTCCGGGCCGCCTGCCTGGCGGTCGAGTCCTCCACCCTCAAAGGCCGTCGTTTCGGCAACCTCGTCGTCGCCGCCGGCGGCCGCGTCGATCCGGTCCGCTGGGCTCGCCGCGCCGCGGGCGCCCCCTTCCCCTACCGCCTCCTGACCGGCCCCGAACTGGTCCGCTGGCTCGGCGGCGCCGTCCCTTGGACCGATGCGGACGCCGCCAGTTCGCCCCTTCCCCCGACCGGCCGCGGCTTCCGCGTCCCCTACAACCGACCTTGCCCTTCTGCCTCTGGCCGCGGCGGCGCCTGAAAGCGGCGGCCCCAGGCCGGCCGCTGCCGTTTCTGAGACAAGCTGTCGCTTCTGGGACAGAATGTCTTCGTGAACTCGTCCGACCGCGCCGATGGCGAAGGCGCCAAGCCGGCCGGAAGCCGTGGCGGTTCGGACCGAGCCGGGCCGAGGTTTTCCGCCGGCCGTGCCGGCGGCCCCGAGGCGCCGGGGAACCGCACCCTGGCAAACCCGGACGCTGCCGTCGGCGACAGCGGCCATCTGGATTCGGGCAGAGCGAAATCCCCTGCCAGCCGTCTTCAGCCACAGCCGGCGCCGCCTGACGGCTTGAAGCTGGCGTCCCAAGCCCGAAGAGGGCCGGCGGCCGCGATGAGGCGAACGGAGCTTGGCCCGCGGCGGAGCGCGGCCGGCCGGCCGGCCAGGCGGCGCCGGACCAGCCGTATCGCCGTTGTGGCCGTTGTTTTCTTGATCGTCGCGGCGGTTGTCGGCGGTTTTCTCGGCGGCAACGCCATCGCCCGCCAGCGCTGGGCCGCCGCCATCGCCTCCGGCGAATGTTTGGCCGGCCCGGCCCCCGAGGAAGAAGGCGCTGCGGCAGGCTGCGTCGGCCTCTTGCGGATACCCCGGTTCGGGGACGGCTGGACGGTTCCGATCCGCGGCGACACAAGCTTCGGGGCGCTTGGGCAAGGCGTCGGCTGGGTGGCGGGAACGACGGCGCCGGGCCAGATCGGCAACTGTGTCATCGTCGGGCAGCGCCTCGGCGCCGGCCAGCCTTTTTTCCGGCTGCGCGAGCTTGAGGCGGGTGATCTGGTCGAAGTCGAGACAGCCAGCCACATCTACGTCTACGCCCTCGACATCGCCCCTGGCGATCTGACCGTGACAGCCAAGGCGGCTTGGGTGCTCGACCCGGTGCCCGGAGCGTCGGACCTTGTGCCCCAGACCGCTTTGCTCAGCCTCGTCACGGCGCAGGATTTATTGCGTACGGGGGATCGCAGCGTTGGCGTGGCGGTGCTGCTGGAGACGCGGGAAAAGTAGGTTGGCAGGGTTGCCGCCCAAGGAAGGACAGAACTGGCGGCGGCCGATCCTTACGCGCTCTGGGCAGGGTTGCCGCCCAGACAGGGGACAAGGCGGCGGTTCAGCCGGGAGCGGCCTTTGGCCGGCCCGCGGGCTCGCCGGCCGCCGCCCAGACGGGGGACAGCCGGCCGCCGCCTGAACGAGGGTTTGGCGGGCTCGCCGGTCGCCGCCCAGACGGGGCAGGACGGCGGTTCAGGCCAAAGACAGGTCGGCCAAGGCCACGGCAGCCCGGTAGGCCAGGCCCTGGGCTTCGATCTTCTCCCTGGCGCCGGTGTCGCGGTCGAGGATGACGGCCACTCCGACGATGACGCCGCCGGCGGCCTGGACGGCGTCAATCGCCTGTTGGACGGAGCCGCCGGTCGTCGAAGTGTCCTCGACGACAAGGACGCGGCGGCCGGCCACCTCGGCGCCCTCGATCTTCTTGTGCAGGCCGTGGGCCTTCTCGGTCTTCCGGACGACGAAGGCGTCGAGGCGTTGGCCGGCCTCGGCGGCGGCGTGGAGCATGGCGACGGCGACCGGGTCCGCTCCCAGGGTCAGACCGCCGACGGCCTCGATCTCCCAGTCGGCCACGAGGGCTCGCATGACCCGTCCGACCAGAGGGGCGGCGGCGCCGTCGAGGGTGACCCGGCGCAGATCGACGTAATAGTCGGCTTCCCGCCCCGACGCGAGCGTGACCTTGCCGGGCACGATGGCCCGCTCTTTGATGGCGGCGATGAGCTGTTCTCGGTCTGACATGGCGCCTAGCCTACGGTCCGCGCCGACGTCGCAAACGGCAGCCGCCCGCGCCGGCGGGCCGTCTAATTCTCACCACGCGACTTCTCTGGCCTTCTTCGGCGGCCGCCCGCGCCTGCAGGCCGGCTCTGACGCAGCACGTCAAAGGCGACCTCCTCGGGGCGGATCGGCCGGTCAAGCCGCGGCCTCCCATGGCGGCGAGACGCGGCTATCTCTTCGTCCGGGCCGACGTCACCGACCAGGCGGCCTCCCGTGGCGGCGAGACGCGGCAAACCCCCGCCTCGCCGTTGTCAGGGCATTTTCAAGAGCCAGGGCGAGGTTTCGGCCAGGCTTCCTGACGGCGGATCGCCTCGACCAGTTGGCGGAGCTTGGCCGGGTCTTTGCGGCCGTCGGTTTCAACGCCGCTGTTGAGGTCGACCCCGTACGGATTGAGGGCCAGAACCGCTCCTATGACAGCCGCGCCGACGCCCCCCGCGATAAAGAAAG
>JAIRXC010000089.1 GCA_031268515.1 Propionibacteriaceae bacterium | reverse complement strand
ACCCCCCCACCCGGTCGCGCGGGCGCCCGCCCCGGGGCGCCGGGGCGCGCGCGGGGGGCGCCCCCCCGGGGGCGCCCCGCGCCCCACCACTGTCTTCGAGGAGGAAACCGTGGCCCAGGGCCCATCGCACCGCCGCCAGGCGTACCGCCGGATCATGCTGAAACTGTCCGGCGAGGCCTTCGGGGGCGGCCGCCTAGGCGTCGACCCAGACATCGTGTCCGCCATCGCCAAAGAGGTCGCCGAGGTCGTCAAAAACGGCACGGAAGTCGCAGTCGTCGTCGGCGGCGGCAACTTTTTCCGCGGGGCCGAACTGCAAGAACGCGGCATGGCCCGGGAGCGCGCCGACTACATCGGCATGCTCGGCACCGTCATCAACGCCCTCGCCTTCCAGGACTTTTGCGAGAGGGCAGGCCTTGAGACCCGTGTCCAAACGGCGATCGCCATGGGCCAGGTGGCCGAACCCTACATCCCCCGCCGCGCCGTCCGGCACCTCGAAAAGGGCCGTCTTGTCATCTTCGGCGCCGGCACGGGAATGCCGTTCTTCTCGACTGACACGGTGGCCGCTCAGCGCGCCCTCGAAGTCGCCTGCGACATCATCCTCATGGGCAAGCAGGGGACGGACGGCGTCTACGACAGCGACCCCAGGGCCAACCCGGAGGCCCGGATGTTCTCCGACCTGACCTACGATGAGTTCCTCACCCGCAATCTCAAGGTGGCTGACGCGACGGCCATTTCCCTGGCCCGCGAGCACCTGTTGCCCATGGTCTTTTTCAACCTTGACGTTCCTGGCAACATCGCCCGGATCGTCGCCCAAGAACCCATCGGCACCCGGGTTCATCCCTGAACTGAACTGTCTAGACGCCTTAGGCGATAAGGAAGTGACCGTGATTCCCGACATCATCAGCCAAGCCGACAAGAAAATGGCTCAAGCTGTCGAGTTTGCAAAAGAAGAGTTCTCAACGATCCGCACCGGCCGGGCCCACCCGGCCATGTTCAGCAAGCTGACAGCCGATTATTACGGCACTCTCACCCCCCTTCAGCAACTCGCCAGCTTCCAGTCGCCCGAGCCTCGGACGATGATCGTGACGCCCTACGACCAAGGTGCGCTCCACGCCATCGAACGGGCGATCCGTGATTCCGACCTCGGGGTCAACCCGTCGAACGACGGCCGCAGCCTGCGCCTCCAACTGCCGGTTTTGACCGAGGAGCGCCGCAAGGAATACACGAAGTTGGCCCGTGCCAAGGCCGAGGAGGCCCGTGTCGCCATCCGCAACATCCGCCGCCACGCCAATGACTCGGTCCATAAGCTGGTCAAGGACAAGGAGGCCAGTGAGGACGATGCCCGGGGGGCTGAAAAGAAGTTGGACACGGCGACTAAGCGCCACATCGACGCTGTCGATGACCTGCTCAAACGCAAGGAAGCTGAACTTCTGGAAGTCTGATGTCTGAGATCCCGACGAGTCCCGACCCTTCCCCCGCGGCCGGTCCGCGACCTGGGGCGAGACCGCCGGCGGACTCAGCTGACTCGCTCTCCTCGCCGGACGCCAGGGGAGGGCTCAGGCCGCCTGTCGCTGACGGTCCCGCCGCCTTGGAAGAACCGCCCGGCCAGGTCAGCCCGACCGGTCAGCTAGCCGCTGCCGCGGCCTCTGAACAGCCGGCGCATCCTGCCGCCCTGGAACAGCTCGAACGCGTCGCCGAGGCTGTGAGCCAGCACATCGACGAGGTCAACCGCAAAGCAGGGCGAGACCTCCCTGCCGCTGTCCTCGTCGGCTTGGGCCTCATCGCCGTCATCGGAGCAACCCTCCTGTGGTGGAAAGACGGTTTCGCCCTCCTCATAATGGCCGGTCTCTGCGTCGGTGTCTGGGAGCTGAATCAGGCTTTCCGAAGCCGGGACACGTCGGTGGCGTTGCCGCCGTTGCTGGCCGGCGGCGCCGTCCTCATCCTCGGAGTCTTCGAGGCGGCTCGCGGCCTGCTGCCGTGGAGTCCCGCCGAAGTGGCCTTGTCAGCTGTGGCCCTGACGGCCGTGGCCTGTCTCATCTGGCGCTTGCCAGGCGGCGTCGAAGGCTACGTCCGCGACACCACTGCGAGTTTGTTCATCATCGTCTACCCGATGCTTTTGGGCTCCACCATCGTCCTCATGCTGGCCGACGACCGAGGCGCGGCCCGTATCGTCTTGTTCGTCCTCAGCGTCGTCGCCGTCGACACGGGCGGCTGGGTCGCCGGCGTCCTCTTCGGCCGCCATCCCATGGCCCCCAAAATCAGCCCCAAGAAGTCCTGGGAGGGTTTGGCCGGCTCGTTTGCCTTGGCCGCCGTCGTGGGAAGTGGTTTCGGCCGCCTTCTCTTCGGCTTTGACTGGTGGCAAGGCTTTGCCGTTGGCGCCGTTTTGTGCGTCGTCGGCGTTCTCGGGGACTTGGTCGAATCGGCCGTCAAACGCGATTTCGGCCTCAAAGACTTGGGCCGCATCCTGCCAGGCCACGGCGGTGTCATGGACCGGATCGACTCCTACATCGTCGCCGCCCCCGTCGCTTGGCTGACCCTGGCCTTCTTGGCGCCCCATGTCTAAGCGCGACAGGCCGCCTAAGGCAAGCTCTTCGGCGCCGGTCCCGCCCGGAAACGCCCCGTCGGGCAGTCCTTTCACAGAGCCCCGGTCTGTCCCGTCGGCCGCCGCGCCCGATTCGCCCGCCTCGCCGGATGACGGCCAGGGCGGCGGGCCGCCTCGCCGCCCTGGCCGCCCCCCGGTCCATTGGGCCGACCTCAGCCCCGCCGACCGGGCCGCCAAGGTGGCCGACGCCGGCTTGCCCGCCTTCCGGGCCAAGCAGTTCGCCGCCCACTACTTCGGCCATCTGTCGGCCGACCCGGCGGAGTGGACCGACCTCAGCCCGGCCCACCGCGAGGCGGCTGCCGCCTTGTTCCCCCAACTCCTCTTCCCGGCGGCTGAAAGCTTGGCCGATGGCGGCGCCACGGAGAAGACCGCCTACCGTCTGTTCGACGGCGTCTCCATCGAAGCTGTCCTCATGCGCTACGGCTTGGCCGCCGGTCCTGGCCCCCGCGGCATCCGCAGCACCTTGTGCCTGTCCAGCCAGGCTGGCTGTGGCATAGGCTGCCCCTTTTGCGCCACCGGCCAACTTGGCTTGCAGCGCAACTTGTCTACTGCCGAGATCGTTGAGCAGGCCCGCCTGGCCGCCCGCCGTCTGGCTTCGGGAGCCCTCGCCGGCGGCGCCGGCCGTCTCCACAACATCGTCTTCATGGGCATGGGCGAGCCGTTGGCTAACTACGACGCCGTCATCGCCGCCGTGCGGACCTTGGCCGCCCCTGTGCCAGTCGGTTTCGGGCTGTCAGCCCGCGGCATCACCTTGTCAACCGTCGGCCTCGTGCCCAGGATCGGCCGCCTGGCCGCCGAGGGCCTGCCTGTCACCTTGGCCGTTTCCCTCCACGCCCCCGACGACGAACTGCGGAACGTCCTCGTGCCCGTCAACCGGCGCTGGCCGGTGGACGAGGTGCTCGACGCCGCCTGGCACTACGCCCAGGCGACGAAGCGGCGGGTTTCTTTCGAATACGCCCTCATGCGCGACCTCAACGACCAGCCGGAGCGAGCCGAAGCCTTGGCCCGCCAGCTCCAGCGTCGAGGCGACTGGGGCTGGTTCCATGTCAATCTCATACCCCTCAACCCGGTGCCCGGCTCGCCTTGGACCGCCTCTCGCCGCCGTGACCAAGCCGAATTCCTCCGACGCCTGGAGGCCCGCGGCGTGCCCGTGACGGTCCGAGACAGCCGCGGCCGTGGCGTCGACGGGGCCTGTGGCCAACTGGCCGGAGCGGTGACGTCGGCCAGCCGTGATTCCGCCGGTCCGCCCAGATCCGCCTGACTTCACACAATCTACATTTCAAGGAGTCCTCGCGCCGGCCAGTCCCAGATCCGTGTTCGCCGTTTTGCCGCAGCGTCTCGGCAGGGCTGGAAAACCCGGCTCAGGAGCCGGAATTTTGGGCGCTGGCAGGGGGGACCGCGGCGCTGGTTACCCAGGTAGCCACTTCTGTGCTAGTTTATGCGCGCTTCCTGCTGCTCCTCCTCCGCAGTCCCTCCCAAGGTCTGCCAGCCGCCGGGAAGGCAATGTCGTGCCTTGGCTCCGTCCTCCAAGCGGCGCTCTTCGTGTCACGGCGCATAGCCATATCAAGCGCGTTCACGCGGCGTAGGAGGTGACACATGACGGAGAATCCGCGCGGCGTCACATTGGACAATCGACCTTTTCTTTTGTTCCCCGGCCAAGGCAGCCAATTTGTCGGCATGTGCCAGCGCCTCGACGCGGCCTACCCGGTCGCCCGCGAGGTCCTTGACGAGGCCTCGGACGCTCTCTCCCTCGATGTCCGAGACCTCATGTGGCGGACTTCCGAAGAGGTCTTGACCCAAACTGAGAACGCTCAGCCGGCCATCGTCGTCGCCTCCGTCGCCGCCTACCGCGTCTGGCGTTGCGGAGAAGGGACCGACCAGGCTGTCGCCTGGACCGCCGGCCACTCCATCGGCGCCTTGGCCGCCGCCGTGGCCGCCGGCTACCTCTCCGTCGCCGACGGCGCCCGTCTGGCCCGTCGCCGTGGCCAGCTCATGGCCGAGGTGGCCGACGAGGGGGCCATGGTGGCCGTCGCCGTGACCTCCGATGAAGCCCGGGCTGAGTGCCTGGCCGTGGCCGAAGAAATTGGCGTTGACGTCGCCGCCTACAATGGAGCCCGCCAGATCGTCTTGTCTGGAGCGGCTGACCGGGTGCGCGCCGCCAAGGACCGGCTCGGCGGCCGCTGCCGCCTTCTCAAGGTTTCCAACGCCTTCCACTCCCGCCTGATGGACCCGGTGTTGCCAAAATGGCAAGACATCTTGAACGAGACAGACTTCCAGGACGCGGACACCCCCTACCTCGCCACAGTTTCCGGGGAGGTCGTGACATCGCCCGCGTCGGTGTCCGCTGACTTGCACGAGGGGCTGCGCCAGCCTGTCCGTTGGGACCGGGTCTTAGACCGAGCCTCCGGCGAACGGCGAGGGGTGGTTTGCGGCCCCGGACGTTCTCTCGCGCGCCTGTGGCGCTCGCGGCCTCCGCATGTGAGCCTGGGCATTGTCGATGACCAGTACACCGAAGGAGGGAGAGGGCTATGACGGAAACCGAAGCCACGCAGGAGGCCGCCGCGCCGGCGCCGAGGCGGATCGCCGTGGTGACCGGTGGGTCTCGCGGCATTGGGCGGGCCTGCGCCATCGACCTGGCCGCGCACGGCTGGGATGTCGCGGTCTTCTACCGCAACCGGGTTGACGCGGCCGCCGAGACGGTCCGGGAAATCGAAGCCCACGGCGCCCAAGGCTGGGCTTTCCAAGCCGACGTGGCCGACGAAGCTCAGGTCCGCGCGGCTTTCCGGGCGGTCTCGAAGGAGCATGGCCCGATCAGCGGGGTCCTCGCCAACGCCGGCGTAACCCATGACGCGCTCATGGCCATGATGTCTTTGAATTCTTGGGACGAGGTCATCCGAACCAACTTGACCGGCGCCTTCCTGACCTGTCGGGAGGCTGTCAAGGCGATGCGCAAGAGCGGCGGCGCCATCGTCTTGATGAGTTCTGTGGCGGGCCTGCGCGGCCAGCCCGGCCAAGCCAACTACAGCGCCAGCAAGGGTGCTGTCAACGCGTTGACCCGGACTGCGGCCTTGGAGGCCGCCCGCATGGGCGTCCGCGTCAACGCCGTCGCCCCCGGTTTCACCCGAACTGACATGGTCCGGGCCATGAATCCCGCCCAGCGGGAGCAGGCCATGACCATGATCCCCCTTGGCCGCCCCGCCGAGCCGTCGGAAATCGCCCCCCTTGTGACCTTCCTCCTCGGTCCCGGAGCGTCCTACATCACAGGCCAGATCATTGCCGCGGACGGCGGCCTGACCGCCTAGGCGGCTGACAGACAAGGAAATGGAGAAGCAACTGACATGAGTGTTTCGCACGAGGAGATCCGGGCAAAGGCGGAGGCGCGCAGCGCGCTTAACTGGAAGCTCCGCGCCATTCTCGTCGATGGTTTGGAGTTGCCGGTGGCGGCCGAGCAAATCGACAGCGACCAACCGTTATTTGGGCGTGGCTTGGAGTTGGACTCGCTCGACACCCTCGAAATCGTCAGCCTCATCGACGACGAATGGGGCGTGCCGGTGACCGATGACAAGCGTTATGTCTTCGGCTCTGTCAACAAGCTGGCCGATTTCGTGGAGGAGATCCAGGCGGCGGGAAGCGACGCGGCATGATCTTGGCCGGCTCTTCCGCCAACTCCCCCCGGCGGGGGAGGCGCTGAGCCATGGCTGTCGTCATCCGCGACATCGACCTGGAGCGCGACTCTGAGCAGGTGGCGGACCTTTACCGCCGGACTGGCTATGGCGCCGCCGTCGGCAATGGCATCTCCCTGACGGGCGAGGCTTTCCGCGCCATGATGAAGCTCAATGACATGCGGGTCGTGCTCGTGGCCGACGAGGACGGGCGAGTCGTCGGCATCCAGGGGGCTCTCGCCATCGACGCCTGCCGAGCTGCCCCGCCCGGCCACCTGTGGGGCAATCATCTTGTCGTCGATCCAGCCGCCCGCGGCAGCATCGTCATGGGGGCTTTGTTCGCCGAGATGTTCACCCGCCTGCTGGCCCTCGGCACGGGCAGCCTCCACGCCCGCGTCAATCCGAAAAACCGTCCCGCGTTGCGCCTCGACGTCCGCTCCGGTTTCAGGGTCATCGGCTCAGACCGGCCGGACGCTGACAGTTTCATCGAACTGATCTCCCATGTGCCAGGTGTCATGGCCGCTGCCCGCACGGTCGCCGTCGACCCTGAAACCGGCGCGGTCTGGCTGCCGAAATTCACCGTCGCAAGCCTGAGGGGTGGCCGTGGCCAAGACATGTTCGACGGTGTCCGCCGCGACGGCGGCCGGGTCGAACTGACCTATGCCTACGAAGCCAAGAACCTAGCCGGCGAGATCGTCGTGGACGGCTGGTCCGGCAAGATCTTGCGCCTGTCCGCCAACGGCGAGGACCACACGGACGAGTTTTTGGCAACCCAGGCTTCCGTACCCGAAGCAGACCCGGCTGCTTCCAGCCACCGCTTCCACGGCCTGGCGCCGCGTCGTTGCGGCCCTTTCACGTGTTCGATCGACGCGCTTGGCCGTCTCCGGATCGACCACCCAGGCCAGCTCGGCCCGGTCCTTCTCGACTGTTTTCCTGACGGCGCCGGCCATACGGTGGCCTACCGCCGTCCGCCCTTCCTCGACCTCCAGGCGGCCGAGACGGCTGACGGCTGGCGGCTGCGGGCCGCCGATGGGACCGAGCGGGAGATCGCCGTCCGTGACGACGGCGTCCACGTGGTTTGCCGGGCGCCTGCTGGGGCCGTCCCCGGCGCGCTGGCCGTCCATCCCCGTGTCGGCCTGCGGACGGCCGAGTACGCCGTCGCCGCCGCCAGCCCAGACGGCCCCTCTTTCGCCGGTCCTCTGCGGCCGGGCCGTTGGCCACCCCAATTGCCCGCCTACGAAGCCGCCGGCGACGCTGATTGGTCCGTCCCCGCTTTGGGGGCGGTCAGCCGCTGGGAGGACGAGGCGGCCGGCCTCAGCGTCGCCATCGAGTGGGGCAGCCCCGGCCGGCTGCGCTGCGAGGGCGAGTGCCGGGCCGAGGGGCCGGCACTCGCTTACCGCCTCCGCCTCGCCAGCCGGGCTTCTGTCCCGGCCGACTTGGCCTTGGGGAACGCAGACCCGGAAAACGCTGGCCCGGAAAGCCAAGCCTCTGAGGCTCTGGCCGCGGCCTTAGCCGCCTGCCCCGTCCGGCCTTGGAACGAACTCATTTGGGGCCGAAGCGACCACCGCCGCCTGACCGGCGCGTCCCGCGGCTGTGAATTGACCGTCTCTCCTGAAACTGGGCTTGTGGAGTGGAAGGCGGGCGGCCGGACCATCCTCAAACATGGCTCCGGCGACCGCGGTTTCGGCGCCATGGCGGCAGTCCCTTCGGCCCTTTGGCCGAGCCTTGACAGCGACCGCGCCGATGTCGACCGGGGCCCTGAATGGGGCGGCCTCGACAGCCGCTTCGTTTTCTTAGAGCAAGGTGAATTGGCCGATCCGGCGGCCGCCGGCTGGTCGATCGGGGCCAACGGCGATTTCACCTCTCTCGTCCTCACGACCTCCATCCCCGCCGTCTACGCCGGCCTTGACGCCGTCTTCAACCTCAAACCCAGCGCCGCCGTCACTTCGTTGGCCATGGCCGACTCGGCCGGCCGTCTGACTGAGGTGTCCTGCCGAGACGACGGCGTCGAACGCCCCTGGGGCCTGTGGTGGGGGTTCAGCCGTCACGTCGTCATCCCCTTAGGCGGCGGCCGCAGCCTCGACCTCGCCCCCCTGAGCGGGGCCGGGACGGAGATCCTCGTCCGCTCCGTCACGGCTGGCTTCCTAGTTTCCCTCCTGAGCCGGGTTGTCCCGGCTGGGCCATCGGTCGCCCATTGGGCTGTCCGCCTTGTCCCTTCCCCCGTTTTTCATGGCAATTCCAACTTGACAAACCGCACGAACGCGTAAGGAGATTTTCGAATGGTTGACGCAGTGGCCTATGAGGCGATTCGGAGGACCGCCGCCGTGTACCGTCGCGGTGTCCGGTTCACCGAAGTGACAGGCGCCCAGAGAGGTGAATTGCTGACTTACGCTCTGGCCAAGAGCACGGAATACGCGCAGCCTGGCGCAGCCGTCGAATCTTTGGCTCTCGACGAGGCTGGCCGGCCGATTGATTTCGTCATGGTTTTGTTCGAGGAAGACCGTATGGTCATTGTCAGCGAGACGGCTGCGGGCCTGGCCGCCGAGTTGCCTGGCCTGGCCGCCGAACTGGGACTGGCCGACGTGTCCGTGTCCGATTTGGCCGGTTGGGCCGCCGTCGCCGCCGAGGGCCCGAAGTCCTGGCAGGTGGTGGCCGACCTTATCGATGACGACATCGCCGGCCTCACGCTCAACCAGATCCGCCCTTCGGTTCTGCCTGACGGGCTCGGCTCCGGTTGGCTGGCCCGTGTCGGCATGACGGCCGAGTACGGCTACCTCTGGATCGGTCCGGCCGACGCCGAGGCCGTCCTCGGCTTGTTCGCCGGCCGGGCCGAGGCCGTAGGCGGCGCTCCGGCCACACCGGCCGCTCTGCGCCGGGCCGCCCTGGAAGTCAACCAGCCTCTCTTCCCCGAGATGTACGAGGGCCTCAGTTTGCGCGAGGCCGGGGCCGAGTGGGTGGCCGGCGCGGGCCGCGACGACAAATTCCGCGGCCAGCCGGACGACGACCCCGCTCCCCGCTCACGCGGGCTTGTCGCCGTTGTCTCGCGCGGCCAAGACCTGCCGCCTGCCGGCGCCGCTGTCGAAGCCGGCGGCGTCAAGGTCGGAACGGTTTTCCTGGCCGCCGAACGGGTCGGCCAGCCCGACGGTTTCGGATTGGCCCTCCTCGACGCTCCCTTTGACGTGCCCGGCCTTGACCTCGAAGCCGCCGGGACCGCTCTGCGGACGGTTTCCAGGCCGGCGGTGGACCCGCTGTCTTGGGCCGAGGCGATCGGCTGACCGATGAGTGAAATCGTCGTCACAGGAGTCGGCCTCATCACGGCGGTCGGGGCTGACGCCGCTGAATCCTGGGCCGCCATCCAGGCGGGAATCTGCGGCATCCGCCCTTCAACGGTCGTCGACGCCAAAGGGTTGGCGACCTCCCTGGCCGGCCAGGTCTCCATCCCCCTCGAAGACGATGGCCTGGTCGGGGAAGACGTGGAAAAGGGCCGCAAACCGGTGGACCGCTGCCACGAACTGGCGGTCAAGGGCCTAGCCGAGGCTCTTGCGGATTCCGGCCTCCTGGACCAGGGCGCCTACGAGCGTGAACGCGTCGGCTTGGCCGTCGGCACCTTGTTAGGCGGCGATCGCCGGGGGGAGGCCTTCTTCCGTGAGTGGCAGGCCAAGGGCCTCGCCGCCGCTGACAGCCGGCCTCTGCGCCAGTATCCGCCCAACGCCGTGGTCGACCGCTTGGCCGAGGTTTTCGACCTGAGGGGACCTCGGACCGTGCCGTCGAACGCCTGCGCGGCGGGGGCCGTCGCCGTCGCCTATGGCGTCGAATTGATCGAAGGCGGCCAGGCCGACGCGGTCATAGCCGGCGGCGTCGATCCCTTGTCGACCCTTCCCTTCGGCGGGTTCTCCTGCCTGGAGTCTCTCGACACGCAGCCTTGCGCCCCCTACACCCGCAGCAGCGGTTTGACCCTTGGGGAAGGCGCCGGCTTCCTGGTCTTGGAGCGGCGGGAGGCGGCCGAGGCCCGCGGCGCGAAGATCCTCGCCGTCATCGCCGGCTATGGCCTGAGCGCGGACGCCTATCACCCAACGGCTCCCGACCCGAGCGGCGACGGCGCGTACCGGGCCATGGCGGCGGCTCTTACCATGGCCGGCTTGGCCCCCGAGGACATTTCCTATGTCAACGGCCACGGCACCGGCACCCCGGCCAACGATTCGACTGAGGCGCGGGCTGTCCGCCATCTCTTCTCCCCGCTGCCGCCCATCAGTTCGACCAAATCCATGATAGGTCACACGCTGGGCGCGGCCGGGGCCGTCGAAGCCGTCGTGACGGTCCTCGCCATTCGTGATGGGTTGTTGCCGCCGACCGTCGTGCCGGAGGGCGCGGCTCTGCCGGCTGACCTTGACATCGTGCCGAGCCCAGCCCGCGCCGCCGACCTCAAGGCCGCTGTCTCGACCTCCTTCGCTTTCGGCGGCAACAATGCGGCTATTGCCATAACGGCCCCTGGCTTGCCGCCGCGCCCGGCGCCCCAGAACCGGCCCGTCGTCATCACCGGTTTTGGGGCTGTCGTCGCGAACGGCCGCGACACGGCCGAGGTCGAGGCGGCGCTGGCGGCCGGCGATTTCCTCTACGGCACGGAGTCCGTCGAGGTCGAAGGCCGCGGCCGCTACCTGACGGCCGACGTGCCGGCCCGCCACCTTCTCAAAGGCATCGATCCCAAGCACATCCGCAAGATGGACACGCTGAGCAAACGGGCTGCCATCGCGACCGCCGAACTGCTCAAGGGCCGCGGCCTCAGCCATGATGAAGCGTCGGCCACCGGTTTGTTCTTCGCCACGGGCGCAGGCCCCATCAGCTCGGTGGCCGCTTTCCAGCGCCAGTTGCTAAAAGATGGTTCGGGCAACGCCCGGGTTTTCCCAAACACGGTCATGAACGCGGCCCCCGGCCACGTCGCTTTGCTGAACCACCTCCAGGGGCCGACTTTGACGATCTGCGCCGGCGGCACGGGGGCGGTCAGCGCCCTTTTCCACGCCAGCCGCGTCATAGCCCAAGGGGCGGCCGACCGCGTCATCGTTTTGGCGGCCGACGAGAGCCCCATGGAAGTTGTGGCGGCTTATTCCGCCATCCCCGGCTACCTCCTCAAAGACGGCCGTCTTCAGCCTTACGGCGACAGCGGCCGGTTGATCGGCGGCGGCGCCGTCGCGCTTCTCTTGGAAGCTGAGGAAACGGCCCCGGCTGGGCGGGCGCTCGGGCGTGTCACGGGCTTCGGGCTCACCGGCGACGGCAGCGGCTGCGGCCTTTTGAGCCGGGATGAGACAGCTTGGGCCCGTTCTTTCAGCCTCGCTTTGGAGCAAGCCGGACTTGCCCCCGGCGAGGTCGACGCTGTCATTTCGGCGGCCGGCGGGCGGGCCCGTATCGACGATGTCGAGGGGCGGGCGCTGGCGCGGGCGGGCTTGGACGGCCAGGCGGTTTTCGCTCCCAAGGGCTTGACCGGCGACTTGACATCGGCTTCACCGCTGCTCGGCCTCGCCATCACATTGTGGTTGGCCCGCCGCCCCGAGGCCGTTCCCGGCGGCTTCGGCCACCTCACCCGTTTCGGGCCGCTTCCGACTGCTGTCCGCACCGGTCTCGTCTCCTCCTACGAACCGGGTGGTTCATACCAAGCGGTCACCGTTTCAGCGCTCTGACCCGCGGGGCGAGGCTGTGGCGGCGGAGTCGGCAACGGCCGAGGTTTGGCTTTGGACGATGCCCCCGCGCTATGTGGACGGGGTTGGACGCGCCCTGGGCTGGCCCGGGGCCGACTTCATCGCCCGGGCCGCCGCCGCTGCTTCTTGCCCGGCCGCGGCGGCGGGAAAGTGCCGCCCCCGCCGCCTCCTTGACGGGCGGTCGCGTTGTCCGGACTGCGGCGCCTGGTGGTCGGCCGCCCAGGTGGCCGGCTGTGGAGCGGCAGCCCGGGCGTCGCAGTCTGTCGGCGTCGACGTCGAGGATCGCCGCCGCCGCCTAGCCGCACTCCGCCGCGGCTCGGCTTTTTGCGGCGTCTCTTTGACCGGCCCCGAGCATTGGACCCAGGCTGAGGCCCTCTGGAAAGCCGCCGGCCAGGGCCGCCGGACGCCGCAGCCCGGCGAGATCCCAGTCCCGATTGTCTGGGAGCAAGGCTGGCAGCCCAGCCGAGACGGCCTTTGGTGGATTTTCACAGATGGCGGCGGACCGTGCCCTTGGAGTTTGGCTATGGCAAAAACTTCGGAGCGGCCGAGTCTCCGGGTCAACGCCAGCGCCGTTTGGCAGCCTGATTCGGAGCCGGCTGAGGCTTTCAACGGCCTGGAT
>JAIRXC010000078.1 GCA_031268515.1 Propionibacteriaceae bacterium | reverse complement strand
GTGGCTGGGTTGGTTTGCCAGTCGGCTCCGGCTGACGCCATTTTTGATCCGGGCAGGGCTTGGGGGATGCCGTAGGCCCCGGAGGAGGGGTTTGAGGCGTTGACCCGCCAACCAGACTCGCGGTTCCACAGCTTGACGAGGCAGCCGAACTGTTCCCCGTCCCAGCCACGGGCCAGGACCTGCTCGAGGGCGGCCTCCTGGGCGCTGCCGGGGGCGACGTCCACGGGCTTGGAGCCCTTGCGTTCGACTCGGGCGACCGGTTCCTTGACCAGTTGGGAGGCGACGGTCTCTTCGCCGACGAGGACGCCGTCGTGGTAGGTCTGAACGACCGTTTCGAGGATGAGGCCGGCTTCTCCGGGAGAGTCTGTCTCGGTCCGGCCCAGGGCGAGGGAAGGGTCGTCGTGGCTGACGGTCTCAAAGGGGATGGCAGTCTCACGGGTGACGGTTTGGGCGTCGACGCGGACGAGGCTGATGGCGGCGCCGGGAGCCAGCCGCTGGCTCGGGGCCGGGCTGACAAGGTCGTCGACGTCCCAGTCCAGGCCGGCTGTGGCCAAGGCGTCGGCCACCGTGCCAGTGGCGTGGAGGGCGAGGGAAGCCCCGTCGGCGATGACGGTGACATCTTGGCCCGTGTCGAGGCTGAGGGCGAGGCCGCTGCGGGGAACGAGGGCTTCAAGGCCGCCGCTGGACGGATCGACGGCGGCGTCTTCAAGGCCGAGTTCTGCGAGGACGGCGGCGACCGAGGTGGCGAAGGTCCAATACGTCCCCGCCCGGCCGTCGATGGACAAGGCGATGGGCCGGGCGTGGCGGACGGAGATCACCGTGTCGTCGCCGACGGCCTCAGCCAGCGCCGGCTCGACCTCGTCGTGGGGGCCGAGCGCGATGCCTTGGGCGATGAGGACTTCGGCCACAGACGCGTGGAGGAGCCGGACCTCCGCTGTCACGCCGTCGACCGAGACGGTGACGGTTTTGCCGTAGGCCGCGTCGGCGCCGACGCCGATGAAACCGAGGCCGGCGACGACAAGGCCCAGCGCAATGCCGGCCGCAGTGGTCTTCAGGGGTTTCAGCACGGCGGGAATCCTCTCGCTGGTGGCTGTGCGGGCGAAGGCGTAGGAGAAACCTTCCGGGAACCGAGGGTAGTCGATGGACAAGGCAAAGCCAAGAGATTCCTGAGAATCGTCTGAGATACGGGCGTCTGTGGAGCCAATCGGGCTGGTGTCGGCTACGCGCTTGCCTCTAGGCCGGCGTCTCAGCTGGCCAGGCGGCCAAGCGGCCATATGGATGAGGCCGAGCCGTCTGGCGCAGCCGATACGGGCCGCAAGGCGCCTGATCGACTCCAGTCAAGCGGTCAGAGGAGGCCGAGCCGTCTGGCGCAGCCTGGCCATTGGCCCCAGCCGGAGCGGGCCTGAAGGATTTGGGCGATCCGGGTCTGTTCCTCGGCCGACGCTTCGCTTGGCAGGCCGGTTCCGCCGAGCGAACGCCAAGTGCCGAGGGTGAACTGGTAGAGGCCGTAATAACCATTGCCGGTGTTTATGTTTGCCCGGCCGCCCGATTCGCACTGGGCCAGCGCGGCCCACACTCCCTCGGGGGCGGCGCCGGCCGGACGTTCCTTCGTGCCCCGGAGGGTGGTCTGGGTGACAGGCTGGCTGATGGTCTCCTCGGACAGGACCTCCTCGGCCGCGAGTTGGCCGTCGTGGAAAGTCTGGCGGACCACCTGGCGGACGATTCCCACCTGGCCGGGGGTTTTCACCTGGGTCTGGCCTTGGTAGAGGGAGTCGGCGTCTTCGTAGACGGTCGTGTAGGGCGTTTCGACGTCGCGTTGGACGGTGGCGGCTTCGACGCGGGTGAGGGTGACGGCCGGGGCGTCGGCGAGAGAGGTGGCGAGGCCGGGGGAGACGAGGTCGTCTTCGTCCCAGGCCAGGCCGGCGGCCTTGAGCGCGTCGGCCACGGCGCCAAAGGCGTGGACCGTCGAGGTGGCGCCGTCGGCGGTCACGGCGACGTCGCTGCCGCGGGCGATGGAAAGGCCGAGGCCGGAACGGGGGATGTCAGTTTCGCCTTCGGTCGCCACCTGGATCGTCTCGGGGTCGAAGTCCAGTTCCGCGATCAGCGCGTCCACGGTTGTCGCGGTCGTCCAATAAAGGCCGGCGACCCCGTCGACCGTCAGCGTGACGAGGCGGGCGTGCCGCACCGTTATGACGGAGCCGTCTTCCACCCGAGTCGTCAAGGCGGGGCTGACCTCGTCGCGGCTTTCCAAGGTGACGCCCAAGCGGATGAGGACCTCGGCCACGGAGCCGCCCAAGAGGGTGATCTGGCTGGCGGCGCCGTCTTCTACCACCGTCACTTCTTTGCCGAATGTCAGGTCGGCGCCGAGGCTCATGAAACCAGATCCGGTCAGCAGGCTTGCGACAGCCAAGGCGATCAGGCGCAGCACGAAGCAGTCCTCCTCGAGATTGTGTGGCAGGGGCGGACGGCCTTTCAGCCGCACGGCGATCCTACCTGAGAATCTGAGAATCCCAAAGACAGGCTGAGAATCCTGAGAAGTCGGCACGGCGTCGCCGACGGCCGGCGCCAGGCGGCAATTATTGTGTGGGAAAGGTTTGGCGGCAAAAGACTCATGTCGGTTTTCAGGCTTGAGACAAGGGCCGGACGAGGCTGGAGTAAACCCTCACGTCAGGGTTGAGAAAGTCGTCGCAAGGGTGGTTGGAAGCGGTTTCAAAGGCTCACGGGAGGCGTTGAATCCGAAATGTCATCATTGTCATTAACAGCCCTTTTCCGGTGTGTTGCGGCGCTGCTCCTCAGCGGCCGTTTCGATCCGTCTGATCCCCTCAGTTAGGTTCCTGGCGACAGGCACGGCGACGCCGGGCGGCCTTGGGCCTTCGGCCCGCCGAAAACGCCGGCGGGGAGGAGACCGGAAAAGTGAAAGCGCGTTTCAAGCGAATCTTGGTTGGGGCAGGGGCATTGGCCCTGCTCAGCTGGCCCATCGCGGGGGGCTTCAACGCGGCCTGGGCGGGCGAGACGATCCGGGCCACGACCACGGTCAACGTGCGCTCCGGGCCCGGCACGGACCGGGCCATCATCGGCTACGTCGCCTGGGGTTGGACGGCCGAGTCGACCGGGCCGGCCGCGGACGGCTGGATACCCATCTCCTATCAAGGCAAACAAGGATACGTGTCGGCACAGTACTTCACGTCGGCCGGCGGCGGCGCCAGCGCGCCGACCACGTCGGCCGGCGCGGCCGGTTCGGCCCGGACGACCGCCGCGCTCAACGTCCGCTCCGGCCCTAGCGTCGGCCACAGCCGCCTCGACACCTTGGCTCAAGGGGCTCAGGTTGTCTTGACCGGCGCCACCTCGGGCGATTTCGCCGAAATCGAATGGAACGGCCAACGAGCCTGGGTCTCGGCCTCCTGGCTGACCGAAGGCGCCGGCCAAGCCGCCGCCGCGCCGGCTGACCCGGCCCCCGCGCCGTCCCTGCCCGCCGTGACCGGTCAGAAGCGGGCCACGGCCGCCCTTAACATGCGGGCCGAGGCCGACGCCGTCAGCCGCATTATCACGGTCATCCCCAGCGGCGCCACGCTCGACGTCACGGGCGCCGCCGCCAGCGGCCGTATCCAGGTTGTCCGTGACGGCCAAGCCGGCTGGGTGGCGTCTGAATACGTCGCCGAACTCGCCGCCGAAGGCCCGTCCGCACCGGCGGCCCCGGTCGTCGCCGGCGTCCTCTACGCCACGACTGCGGTCAACGTCCGCACCCAGGCCAGCGTGAACAGCCAGATCGCCGGCCTCTTGACGGCCGGCCAGTCGGTTCAAATCACGGGCGTGACAGACAACGGTTGGAACGAGGTCGTTTACGGCGGCGCCCAGCGGTGGGTCTCCTCGCAATACCTCACCTCGTCCGCTCCGACCCAAAGCGGCCAAGCCAGCGGCACGCCGAAGGAAATCGCCCGCGCCCAGGTGGCCGAACGCGGTTGGCCGGCCGACGAATACAACTGCTTGGTCAAGCTGTGGGACCGTGAGTCTGGTTGGCGGGTCAACGCCTCAAACCCCTCCTCCGGGGCCTACGGCATCCCCCAAGCCCTGCCCGGATCAAAAATGGCGTCAGCCGGAGCCGACTGGCAAACCAACCCAGCCAC
>JAIRXC010000174.1 GCA_031268515.1 Propionibacteriaceae bacterium | reverse complement strand
CCGCTCGGCGGCCGGCCTGGTCGGCCTCATCCCCGAGGGTTTGGTCGTCCTGACGACGCTGTCTTTCTTGCTGGCGGCCGTCCAATTGACCCGCCAACAGGCCCTCGTCCAGGAACTGCCGGCGGTCGAGGGGCTGGCCCGCGTCGATGTCATCTGCCTCGACAAGACTGGCACCTTGACCGAAGGCGAGATCGCCTACGAGTCCTGCCAAGCGCTAGGCGATTACGATCCGGCCGAGGTGCGGGCGGTCCTCGGCGCCATCGTCCACGATCCCCAGGCCAACGCGACGGCCCAAGCCATCGCCCGGGCGCTGCCCGACCCCGGCTGGACGACGGCCGGCCGTGTCCCCTTCTCGTCGTCTCGCAAGTGGAGCGCCGCCTTGGTCGTCCCGGCTGCGGCGGCGGCCGGCCGCGCTTGGCTTCTCGGCGCCCCTGACATCTTGCTGGACCCGGCGGTCGAGGTTGACCTGGCCGCGGCCGTCGAGGCCATGGCCAGCCAAGGCCGCCGACTCGTCCTGTTGGCCGAAGCGGACCGCTTGCCCGCCCCGGACCAGCCGCTTGGCCGGTTGCGCCCGGCGGCCCTAGTCGAGCTGTCCGAGCTCATACGCTCCGACGCAGCCGCCACCTTGGCTTATTTCGCCTCTCAGGGAGTCGCCGTCAAAGTCATCTCCGGTGACAACCCAGTAACCGTCGCCCAGGTCGCCCGCCGGGTCGGTTTGGCCGTGACGGGCGCCGTGGACGCCAGGAATTTGCCCACGGAGCCGGCCCAATTGGCCCCTCTGGTGGACGATCTGACGGTTTTCGGCCGAGTCAGCCCCGGCCAAAAACGCGCCCTCGTACGCGCCTTGCAGTCCCGCGGCCACACGGTCGCCATGACCGGCGACGGCGTCAACGACGTCCTCGCTTTGAAGGACGCGGACATCGGCATCGCCATGGGCAACGGCGCTCAAGCCGCCAAGGCTGTCGCCCAACTGGTTTTGCTTGATTCCCAGTTCTCCCACCTGCCTCGGATCTTGTCCGAAGGCCGCCGTCTCATCGGCAACGTCGAACGGGTCGCCTCCCTCTTCGTGGCCAAGAACACCATGAGCGCCATCTTGCTCATAGCCGTCGGCCTCTTCGGGGCCGTCTTCCCCTTCATACCTCTGCAGTTGACCCTCGTCTCGGTCTTGACGATCGGCTTGCCTGCCGCCGTCTTGGCCTTGGCCCCCAACCGCCGCCGCTACAGCCCTGGTTTCTTAAGCCGTGTCCTCGCCTTGTCCTTGCCGGCCGGGGCGACAGCGGGGTTGGCGGCCTTTTTGGCTTTCCGGCTCGGTTTCGGCTCGGCTAGCCAACGCCACACCTTGGCTCTGGCTGTCCTCATGATCGTCAACTTCTGGCTCCTCGGGGCCCTCGCCCGCCCCTACACCTGGTGGAAAGCCCTCGTCGTCGCCGCCATGGCTGGCACGGCTTCCCTCGTCTTCGCCTTGCCGTCTTTGCGAGCCTTCTTCGAACTTTCTTTGCCGCGGGAGGACTGGTTTCTCGCGCTTGTCATAGGCGGCGCCGGGGCCGCGCTGGTCGAGTTGGCCTATCGTGTCTCGCGCCGTTTCCACCGTGTCCCCGAACACGCCTGAAGGCCGTCGGCCGGGTCCGGCGGGAAGTGGGAGGTAGAGTCCTGCCGTGGATTCTGAAGCCGTTCTCACGCTCATGCGGTCTGTCGCGGAGGCGGTCATACGCCCCCGCTTCCGGTCTCTGGCAAACTCTCAGATCGCGGAGAAAACCCCGGGCGACTACGTCACGGTGGCGGACCGCGAGGCAGAGGAACGCTTGACCGAAGCCTTGTCGGCGGCCTATCCGGAAGCCGCCGTGATCGGCGAGGAGGCCGTTTTCGCGGACCCCAGCCTCCTCGATGGTTTGGCCGAGCGCGAGCACGCCTTCGTCGTAGACCCGGTTGACGGCACCCGCAACTTCGTCCAAGGCAACCCAGATTACGCCGTCATGATCGGCGAGCTGCGCTTGGGCGTGACCGTCCGGGCCTGGATCTGGCAGCCCGAACATGATGTCGCCTTGGTCGGCCGCCGAGGCGGCGGCGTCGAGCGCAACGGCGTCCCCTTGCGTCCTTTGGAGCGTCCCGCCCGCCCCCGCGGCGTCTCGGCCCCGCGCAAGTTCCGAGGTTTGTCGGACCCGCTGTTGGCCGCCCCGATCGCCCGCTCGTGGTCTTCTTGCGGTATTGATTACCCGAACCTCCTAGCCGGCGCGGCCGACTTCATTTGCTTCAACCCGCCGAAGCCGTGGGACCACGTCCCCGGCGTCCTTTTCCTACGCGAGTTGGGCGGAGTGGCCCGCACGGTCGCAGGAATCGACTACGGGCCCGCCGTCCGCGACGGCTACCTCATCGCCGCGGCCACGCCAGCCGCCTGGCAAGCCGCCGAAGCCGTCGTCACGGCCAAACTGGCCGATGCCTGAGCAGCCTGTCGCGGCCCCCGTGTCCTTGGGGACGGTGGAATTCACCCAGCTGAGGCCTCGGGTCTACCTGGCCGTCGCCCAGCCGGCGGCTGTCAACATCGGCTTGGTGACAGGCGATGACGGCTGTTTGCTCATCGACGCGGGTCCGGGGCCGTCTCAAGGAGCTGAGCTCCGGGCCGCCGCCGAGGCCCTGGCCGGGACGCCCTTGCGGGCCGTCGTCGTGACCCACGGCCACTGGGACCACGCCTTCGGCCTGAGCGCCTTCGCGGACGTTGAGACGATCGGCCACGAGGACAGCGTCTCGGCGCTTCGGGGGCCGGAAGCGCTGGCTGCGGCGGCTGCGGCCGGCCTTGACCTGGCCACCCTGCCTGCGCCTGCGACACGTCTTGCTTCCATCGGGCTGCGCGACCTCGGCGGCGTCGTGGTCGAGCTGGCCCATTTCGGGCGGGCTCACACGCGGGGAGACCTCATCGCAGCCGTGCCAGGTGCGGAAGTCGTCTTCGCCGGCGATGTGGCAGAGACCGCCGGGCCGCCGCAGTTCGACTCGGAATCCTCCCTGGAGGGGTGGGCGAAGGCGCTCGACGCCTTGGCCGGCCTCCTTCGCCCTGGCAGCCTCGTCGTCCCCGGCCACGGCCCGGTCGCCGACTCGGACGAGGTCGGCCGCCAACGGGTCGCCTTGGCCGTTTGCTGGGGGCAGGCCGAGTGGGCTTTCTGGCAAGGTCTGACAGAAGACGAGGCCTACGGGCACAGCACCTTGGAATGGCCTTGGGACGAGGCGACAACACGGCGCGGCATCGCCTCGGCCTACGCCGGCCTACGCGGCCGCGGCGTCAAACCCAAGCGCCACCTGCCCGTCCTCGGCCCGCCCCTGTGAGGCTCCGCCAAACCAAACCGGCGGCCAAGTCTTCTACGCGGGCGCGGCCTGCGGCCGTCGCGTGTGGAGATTCGCGTGGATGCGCGTCATCCGGTCTTGGTCGTCAAATGACACGTCGATGTGGGATTTGTCAGGGAAGGACAACCGCACGCCGTCATCGGTTCTCTCCATCGGCAGACCGTGGTAGGCCGCGTAGGTCTCGACCAAGTCTCGGTGCCGTCCCAGGCCGTAGGCGACGGCCCGCGTGAAGTACTTTGGCGCTGACACGGCCGACGGCCCGAAGCGCTGCAGCCGGGGGTCGGTCACGCTGACGTAGAAGCGCCCACCTGGGTAGGAGCCCGAAAAGATGGCCCCGCCGGCGATCTGGGGTCCGGCCACCGAAGCCAAGGAGGAGCCGGCGGTCATGCCGAAATCGACCACCCCGGCCATGTCGAAGCGGTCCTCGCTGAATTCCCAGAGGTCGAACTCGGCTCCGAAGCCGCGCAGAGGCAGCGCCCGCCGGATCGCCAAGGCCGTCGGGTCGAGGCCCGGGTTGGCCCAGCTCCACAGCCATGAGTTGTCGTCTTCGGAGTAAGAGCCGAGGAGGGCGAACTCCAAGTCCGTCTGATCGAGCGTGAGCACGCCGTTTGACAAGCTTGCCTCCCAGCGGGCGGGGGCATCGGAGCCGATCAGCTGAGCCAGGTGGGCCTGGCCTTCGATCGTCACAGCCAGGTGGGCGGCGATCCAGGAGTTGAGGACCTTGTGGTCAGCTTCGGCCACGGGGGCTCCTTTCCAGGCGTGTGGCGCTGTCAGTCGAGGTAGTCTCGCAGCACCTGTGAGCGGGAAGGGTGACGAAGCTTTGACATGGTCTTCGATTCGATCTGCCGGATACGCTCGCGGGTGACACCATAGACCTTGCCAATCTCGTCCAAGGTCTTGGGTTGCCCGTCGGTCAGTCCAAAACGCATGCTGACGACGCCCGCCTCCCGTTCGCTCAGGGTGTCGAGGACATCGTGGAGCTGCTCTTGGAGCAAGGTGAAATTGACAGCGTCGGCCGGCACGACGGCCTCGGAGTCTTCGATCAGGTCGCCGAACTCAGAATCGCCGTCCTCGCCCAGCGGGGTGTGGAGGCTGATCGGCTCACGCCCGTATTTTTGGACCTCGATGACCTTTTCCGGCGTCATGTCGAGTTCCTTGGCCAATTCTTGCGGCGTCGGCTCGCGGCCGAGGTCTTGCAGCATCTGCCGTTGGACGCGGGCCAGTTTGTTGATGACTTCGACCATGTGGACGGGGATGCGGATCGTCCGGGCCTGGTCGGCCATGGCCCGGGTGATGGCCTGCTTGATCCACCAGGTCGCGTAGGTCGAGAACTTGTAGCCCTTCGTGTAGTCGAATTTTTCGACTGCCCGGATGAGGCCGAGGTTGCCTTCCTGGATGAGGTCGAGGAAGAGCATGCCGCGGCCGGTGTAGCGCTTGGCGAGGGAGACGACGAGCCGCAAGTTGGCTTCCAGAAGGTGGTTTTTGGCCTTCTGGCCGTCGGCGGCGATCCATTCGAGGTCTTCGGCTTCCTCGGCTTTGCGCGCGCTGTTGCCGTCGGTCAGTCTTTCTTCCGCGAACAGGCCGGCCTCGATCCGCTTGGCCAGCGAGACCTCCTGCTCGGCTTTCAAGAGGGCGACCTTGCCGATCTGCTTGAGGTAGTCCTTGACCGGGTCGGCCGTCGCGCCGGCTGCCATGACCTGTTGCTCGGGCTCGTCGGCGTCGTCGGTGTCGGAGAGGGAGAAGCCCTCGTCCTCGGCCAGCTCGGCTTCTAGTTTGGCCTCAACCTGAGGTTGAAAGCTGGCCTCGTTGACAGAGTCGAGGCTGCGCTTCTTGCCGCTGATCTTGAATTCGATGGTGTCGCCGTTGGGGGACAGCTGATAAGAGACTGTGCCTTCGCTGGCCGCGAGGACCGTGCTGACGACCGAGCTTTCGCTGGCCGCGAGGACAGTGCTGAGGACAGAGGGTTCCGGCGTCTCGTCGTAAGCCGCGGCGTCGGCAGATGGGTCGGCCGGGGGAGCAACCTTGCGGGGAGCGGTCTTGCGTACGGCGGCAGTCCGCGGCGACCGCCGCGGTCGGGCTGGGGCCGTCTTAGACGCGGCGGCCGGACTGGCCGTCTCATCGGCTGGGCTCTCGGCGTTGGCTGGACTCTTGGCGTCGGCTGGGCTGTCCGCCGCTGCCGTCTTCCGGCGCGTTGCCGTGCTGCGTCGTCGTGCCGGGGCTTTCGCAGCGGGGGCCGCGGCCGGCTCGGAGACCGCTTCTTCTTTAGGACCGGCTTCGCCGTCAGCCGGCGTCGTCGCGGCGGTCTCGTCAGCTGGAGCGGCCAGGGCCGGCTCCAGAACCGCTTCTACGGCAACCGGAGCCTCAGTCTTCGCTGCTGCGGCGGCCTCGGCTTCAGCTGCCGCCGGAACCGAAGCGGCGGCCTCAGCTGCGGCGGTCTCAGGTTCGGCTGCGGCGGTCTCGGGTTCGGCTGTAGCGGGCTCGGGCTCGGCTGTAGCGGTCTCAGGTTCGGCTGCGGCGGGCTCGGGTTCGGCTGCCGCGGTCTCAAGTTCAGGTGCGGCGGTCTCAGGCTCGGCTGGGCCCGTCGCGGGCTCAGCCGCAGCGGCAGTCTCGGGTCTGGCCCCCGCTGGGGTCGTTGCAGTCGCCTCGGGTTCCGGGGCGGCGACCGTCGCTTCGGACGCCACATCTCCGGGGGCCGGGGTTGCAAGAGCTTCGGCTTCGGCGGGGATGGTGTTAGCAGTACGCGCGTGGGGCACTGATACCTCTTTGATCTTGTCGACAGACACAGGGCTCGCGATTGAAAGGGCGCACAAATACCCAGACCAGTCAAGCCCGCTGCTGGCAATGATGCCACGGCCGGCGCGATTGCCCAAATGATCAGGCCGAACTTGGCGGCAGCTGGGGGCTGGCGAAGTATGGCGCCTGACTCTGGCTTGGTATAAGCTCACCGTTTGCGAGAGCCATATCGTTTCTTGCGGCGATGTTCTCCGTCGAAGAGGGCCGCATCCGTCGGGCAGCGTCGCCCAAAGCTCTCTAGCCGCCTGTGGACCACGACTTGCTAATTTGAGTGGAGCAGGTAAGCTACCGCAGCAGTAGGTGCGGTTAGTTGCGTATTGATTTCGGGTCACACGGCTAACCAGGGAACACATCAACGCTAGAGAGCAGGCATCCTCCTATGACCCTTTCGACTGTTTCGAGGACGCATAAGCGCCGGACGAGCCGCATATGGAAGGCCGTGGCCTGGGTGGCCGCCGCAGCCCTCACGACCGGCAGCGTCATCCTCGTCCAGCAATCTGGCAGCGAGGCGGAAGCGCAGGTGCCCGCTGCGACGGCGCAGATCGCACCTATCGCGTCCGACCACACCTTGAGCGACGCCCAGGCCTGGAACGACTCGACGCTTTACATGATCGCCCGTGACGTCCGGGAGAGCTACGGGATCCGCAGCCCCGGCACCGGCGTCGTCTTGATCGAGCGCCTCGGCGCCTCTTTCCCTCTGACCGCCGACGGCTACGTCGCCAACCAGAGCCTGAACTGGCTCTGGGGCATCCTGAAGTCCAACGGCACTGCTGAGTCGTCCACTGGCCCGGCTTCTCGCTACGGCACATTGGCTGTCGACTCCGGCAGATACCTCGGCCGGCCAGGCTACGTCGGCGATGGCGCCACGGCTTATTTCTGGTCCTGGCACCGAGACCTGGAGAACCACCAGTACGGCGTGGGCAGTCCTGGTTATCCGCCGACTAATTTCCGTCTGGCGAACGGCGCTGACGCCGGTGTCAGCAACAATGGCCCTGACTGGGTGGCGGTGACCGCTCAGCCTTCCGGTTCCCGTGAGGGCACAGTCTTCTGGGTGCCGTCCCCAATCACGGCTGAGAACTGGCCGGCCGACGCTCCCGTCTTCCCGGGCAAGCCGCAGGCCGTCAACTTCCCCTCCTACACTGCGATCCCCGGCTCGGAAGACAGCTGGTCCGGCGGCGAGGTTCTCCAGGGCACCGGCGAGATCTATTTCTCCTCGCGCTTCAACGGCAACCTCTGGGAGGACTACCGCTTGATGATCGTCGACCCGTCGACGGGCGACTTCGCGGCTTCCGGCCCGCTCCAGCCGGCCGACGCTTCGGACAATATTTTCACCCCGCCTGCGAATGGCGGTTTGGCGCCCGGAGCCGACAGCCGTCTGGGCCGCTTGACCGGTGACATGGCGCTTGACGGACACGGCAATGCTTACATCCTCGTGGAAGGCACCGCCCCCCGTGGCAACATCTGGTATCCGGCTGGCGTCTCCGAGCCGACTCGCCTGCTCTACCTCGTGCGCATCGTTCCCACGCGCGACGCCGACGGCAACCCGGTCCACAACGCCCGCTGGAAGTACAACATCGTCAGCATGATCCGCAGTGACGGCCGCCCCACCGCTGGCACTTCTGCGGCTGCCATGGACTATTTATACGAGTTCTTCGGCACGCCGAACAGCGCGGAAGCGGCCCGTTCCGCCCTCATCGGCATGGCCTTCCTCAACGGCAAGCTTTACGCCTGCTCCAACCGGATGCTGTTCGAGATTGACACCTTGTCCGGTTTAGCCACTGTGGCCGGTTCCGGCGTCGGCAACTACCGCTCAGAGACGGTGGTGCCCAACGGCGGCGTTGGCGGCGCCAGCGGCATCAACTGCGAGGACATGGCTTCCGGCCAGATGGCCGTGGTCGTGGCCGGCCACGTCTTCAACGACGCCAACGCCAACGGCCAGATCGACGCCGACGAGCGGGGCGTGCCTGACCAGAACATCGCTTTGTACTCGAAGAATGCCCAGGGTCAGTTTGTCCTCCGTTCGACTCAGCAGACCGACGGCTTGGGCAGCTACTCCTTCCTCGTCGCCGGTGTCGGCGACTATGAGGTCCGCCTTGTCCAACCTAACATCGGCGGTGTCAACGCGGTTCAAAGTTATGCCTCCAGCGGCCTGGGAGACAATCCAGGTTTGCCCCCGAACCAAGTCAAGACGCACTGCTATGACTACTCTTCTGGGACGGTCAAGACCTCCGACCCGACCGGCGGCGACGCCTCCGGCCCCTGCGCCGGGGCCCTGCCACTGCCTTACGCCGACGCTCCGACCGACGAATTGCCGCCTTTCGATGAGATCAAGGAGCCAGGCGAGATCCCGATCTATACGAGTGTCGAGATTCACGACGCCGGCAACATTCCTGACGTTGACTTCGGCATCACGGCCGCCGGCTCTTACGGCGACGCCGAGGCTGGCCCGGCCACCGTGGCCGCTGGCGCCCCTATGCATATCAGCGGCGTTGCTCAGAGCAGCACCGTTTGGCTCGGTTCGGCTGCCGGCGTCTACGCCGGTCCGGCCGTTGACGGAACGGCACACAACAGCACCGACGACGGCGTTTACGTCACCGTTGCCAGCCAGCTCGGCGGCCAGCTCCCTCTCGGCCCGGTGGATGGCGTCAACCAGACTTTCGCCGCGACGAAGAGTTACACCTTAAACGCCCAGGTCAGCGGCCCTTGGGCTTCTGACGCCGCTGTCAGTGTCAACGGCTGGGCTTCATCCGCCGGCGTCTGGCCAGCCTCGGCCACTTGGTCGCCGACGTTGAGCGGCGGCACTGCCGCGGCGCCGTGGACTCCAGACGCAAGCGCCTCCTCTAGCGTCGGTTTGCCAGCCAACTTGCGTGTTGACGTCTCGAAGCCGGGCGCCACGAGCCCGACCAACACAGCAAACCAATACCAGGCGGCGATCGGCAATGCCACTGGCAACTGGACGACCCCCGGCGAGATCGAGGATTACAGCTACTCCGTGGCTGACGCCGTCTACCGTGTCGGTGTCAAGTCCGAAGGCGGCACGGGAACGTTCACCGTTGACGGCAGCGCCTTGACGACGCTTGACAGCAGCGCGGTTTACGCCGCTGGCAAGGCGGCCGGAGCCGGTTCGAAGTCCATCTCGGTGTCTCTGCCGGACTCAAGTTGGCTGGTCAAGTCGGTCGAAGTCTTCGACACCGTGACGGGCGCGGCAGTCGGCGGCGCGCTGACCTGCGTTCCTGAGGGCGACAGCCCCTGCTCCTTCTCCCTGGCCACACAGTTGGGCGACGACGTGACTGTCCTGGTGACGGTGGCGAAATACCCGGCGGCGGCTGATTTCACCTTGTCTGTCGACAAGACGAACCCAGCGGTCCACGAGGTCGTCACCGCCACTGTCAGCCCGAGCTCCGGCTCTGATGTCCGCCCTGGCCAGGTCATCGACTTTGGCGCCAGCGACCCCGGCCTCGTCCTCAAGGACGCCGACGGCAATGTTGTGACCTCGTGCGTCCTTGACGCCAATGGTTCTTGCCAGGTTTACGTGACGGCGGCTGAAGTGGGCGATTATGTCCTCCATGCCAAGGTGGCGACCGGTCCCGGAGCCACGGCGGACATCACCGACAGCCCGGTGACTTTGAAAGTCAAGGCTGGCCGAGCCGACCCCGCTGTCTCCGAGTTCGTCGTCACGCCGGCTGGCCCGTTGACGGTCGGCACTGGTCCTGACAGCACTTACACGGCTAAGGTCACGGCTTACGACGCCGACCGGAACCCGTCTCCGGAGACGACTGTCACCTTCAGCGTCGATCCGGCCGATCTCGGTTCCGGCGGCTTGTCAGCTGCCACCTGCGTGACCGGGGACGACGGCTCCTGCTCGGTCACTTTGACCTCGACAAAGTCTGGTTCCTACCAGATCCACGCCAAGGTTCCGGACGCCAATGGCCAGCTTGTCGACGTGGCCGGTGGCGGCGACCCGACCAAGAGCAGCCCGGCCACACGGGTCTACACCCCCGACACGGCGCGCGCGCACGGTACTTTGACAGTCACCCCGAGCAGCGTGCCGCTCGGCGGCACGGCGACTGCCACAGTGACCTTGGAAGACGACTACGGCAACCCGATCACCGGCTTGCCTCAGTCCGCGCTGGACTTCGGCTCGGCTCCAGCTGGCCTGTCCTGGAACAACGACTTCAATGAAGCGGCTCCGGGTGTTTACACGGTCACTGTGACCTCGAACATCCAAAACATCTACACCGTCACTGCTGCCCCCTTGGGGTTGGATCTGTCGGCGGAGGTCGCGTTCGGCTCAGACGTGCCTCGCCCGGACAAGAGCCTCTTTGAGGTGACGCCGGCCGGACCGCTGGCGGTGGGCACTGGCGACGCCAACACCTACACCCTCAAGGCCACCGCTTACAACGGCTTGGGGACCGCCAACGATGGCCACGGCGATCCGGTCGCCGGAGCCGTGGTGACCTTTGCCGCCGCGGGTGACTTCGGTCTAGGCGGCCTTTCCGCCACGACCTGCACGACAGGGTCCGACGGTTCCTGCGCCGTCACGGCGACCTCGACCAAGGCCGGCACTGTCACCTTCAGCGCCACCTTGCCTGATCCTGATAACAGCAACCAGCCGGGAGTTATTCCCACGCCTCAGGACCGTGTCTACACGGCCGGTCCGATCGACCCTGCGAAGTCGTCGGTCGTCGTGACTCCAGACCCGGTCACAGCCGGTGAGGACGCCACCGCCACGGTCACTTTGAAAGACCGTTACGACAATCCGATCACCGGTCTCGCCGGCGAGATCGGAGCGACTCTTGATCCGGCCCAAGGCACTGTCGGCTCCTTTACGGAGACGGCGCCCGGTTCGGGCGTTTACACGGCTCCCGTCACAGGTCTGACCGAAGCCGGCCCGCGGGAGATCACCGCCACCATCGATTCGGCTCCCGGCGTCGAGCTGACGGACACCTTTACCGTCGACCCCGCCGATCCGGATCCCGATCATTCGACCTTTGTCATCGATCCGAACGAAGTGGTTGTGAAGAGCCACACCACCGCCACCTTCACGATCAAGGACCGCTTCGACAACCCGATCAGCGGGCTTGACCCGACCATCGCAGCTGGTCCGCTGACCGCTGCCGCGATCCAAAGCAGCTGGGGCTCGGAAGGCCAGTACAAGTGGGATCTGACGACTGCGGTCGCCGGCGACTACGAAGCCACGGCCAGCCTCGCCACACCGACGGCCTTCTCGAAGACCGCTTCGGTCAAGTTCGTGGCCGGAGATGTCTGCCGTGTCGTCATCAAGAACCCGGACCTGGGGACGGCTGAGGTCAGCTTGTCCGAGAATGGCACTGTGCAGCTGGACTTCCAGGTTTTGGACTGCGACGACAATCCAGTCCAGGGCAAGCCGTTGTCCGCGTTCGCTTTGAGCGACCGCTTCCACCAAGCTGACCAGTCGGCTAACCCCTTCGCGTTCAACGACCCAGGCAAGATCTCGGTCAAGCCTGGCAGTTTCGTTGAGACGACCGACGCGGCCGACCCCACGAACGCAGACAAGAATTACTATTCGGTCGTAATAGCGTCTAAGACCGCCGGCGTCTTCGACGTCTTCGTCAGCTATCTGGCCTCGCCCAATGTTTTGAGTGAGAACTACGGCATCGTGACGTTCGAACCCAAGCTGACCCCCACGGTTGACGTGACATGGGAGATCACCCCTGAACAAGTCACTCTGCCTGGCACGGCTCTTGGCGCCTTGACGTTCAAGGATGAGTTCGGCAACGGCATCGGTTTGACCGACGCCCAGATCAACATCACGAGCGCTCCGGCTGGCGTCAGCGTCCAAGGCGAGATCGTCAAGGGCAAGGACCAATACGGCAACCCGACGGGTGAATACAGCATCACCTTGGCCTCGGGCACGCCTGGCCTCTACACGGTCACGGTCGCTGTCCCGGCCCTCGACGACCAGCGTCAACCCATCACCATCGAGCGCTCGGACACGGTCGAATTCGTGTCGCCGTCGGCCGGAATCGTGACTTTGGCCTACGACCCGACCACGCATGTCGTCTCCGACGAGCAAGGCGCGGGCGTGACGGCGACTGTCCAGGTGACCGGTCTCGACACCACTCCTGTGACCGGCCTGACCCAGCAGGACATCGCCTTGACGACGACCCTCGACGGCAAGGCGACGGACGCCCTTAGCATCAAGACGGGTTCCTTCGTCGAGCAGGGCGCCGGTGTTTACACCTTCCTCGTCTATTCCCAGGTGGCCGGCTCTTACAGCTCGACCGCGACCGTTGAGGGGGCGGTTTCCGCGCCCGCTTCGGTGACCTTCAACCCCGGGGAAGTCCACAGCGCCACTTGGACCATCGAGCCCTCGACTGTCCAGTTGCCAGATGTCGGGCCCGCCTCGGCCACCGGCATCTACACCTTGCTCGACCAGTTCGGCAACAAGATCCCGAACAAGCAGGCCGACATCACGGTGACGGCTGATCCGACTGCCGGTTTGGCCATTGGCGCGCCGGCCTACGAGAACGGTTCCTACCGCTACACCTTGACCGCTTCCGAGCCGGAGACTTACACGGTCACGGCCTCTCACACGACGTTGGCCCCGCTGCAGGCGACTGTCACCTTCACTCGCGCCATCTCTCCGGTTGACTCGAACTCCTCAGTGACGGTTCGCCCGGCGGACGGCTCTGAGCCGGTTTACGTTGATGAGGATTGGATCGTCACGGTCACGGCCGTCGATTCGCATGGCCGCCCGGTCACCGGTTTGACCGATGTCAGCTTCACCTTGGATCCGACAGGACCGGCGACTATCGGCGACTTCAGCGAGGTCAGCCCCGGTGTCTATGAGGCGACGGTGACGACGACCAAGTCCGGCGTCTACACGGTGAACGCCAAGGCCGGCGGCGTCGATCTTGATCAGCATCCGACCGTCACTTTCTTGGGCGGCCCCGATGTCGATCCCGCGAATTCGTTCCTGTCGGCCGATCCCCTTGTCCAGACGGCTGGCTTGCCGGTCCTGATCACGATCACGGCCCATGACAAGTACGACAACCCGGTGACGGACCTCATCTTGCCCAACGGGTCCTCGCTCCTGTCGGTGACAGGGACGGCTGTGTCGCCCGACGTCGCGCCGGACATCACGGTCACGCCAGGCACCTGGCTGCAGCAGCGTGGCGACGGCGTCTACACGGCTGACATCACCTCGACCAAGGTCGGCCACTTCCGTCTGACTGGCTTGGCTCAGTCCCGCACTGGCGCCAGCGCCGCCGAGTTCCTCCAGCACCCGGTGGTGGAGTTTGTCCCCGGCCCCGCCGGCGGCAACTCCCACGCTGAGCTGATCAAGCCGGTGGCTTTGGCCGACGGCCAGGACACGGTTCAGGTCAAGGTCTACGCCGTTGACGATTACGGCAACCCCGCCCCCGGAGCCATAGTGGTGGGGACGCGCTACAACAACACCGCCTTGACACCCGATCCAAACCAGGTGACGACCGGCCCTGATGGCACGGCTATTTTGGCTTGGACCTCGACGGTCGTGGGCAAATTCACGGCCAACATCACCGTTGATGATTACAGCAGCTTCGATGGAGCCACTCAGAACAACTTGTCATTCGTGACAGGGGATGTCGATCCGGAGACTTCGACCTTGGAGGTCGCCCCGACGCTCACAACTGACACGGCGCCGATCGAGGCGGGTCACTCCTACACGGCCAAGGTGACCTTGCGTGACTCGTCTAACCACCCGGTCGAGGGAGGCGTGGCCAGCTTCGCTATCACAGAGCCTGTCGACGGCTACACCCCGGTCATCTCGGCCCAATCCTGCACGAGCGGCGCCGATGGCGTCTGCTCGATCCAGGTCACCAGCACCAAGGCGGCGGCCTTCAAGCTGACGGCGAAGGTGCCGGTTCCCGGCGGCTTGGCCGACATCACGGGCAGCCCGGCGCCGGTGGTTTGGAAGCCAGGGGCCGTCTGCGTGCCCGCCGAGGTCCAAGACTGCAAGACCCGAGTCGTTGTGACGAAGGACAACCAATTGGCCGATGGTATCGCGGAAGACGAGGCGACGCTCTACGCCTTTGACCGCTATGGCAACCCGACGCCGGATGTCTCTTGGTCGAGTTCGACCACCGACGCCTCCTTGTCAGTCAAGACGCCGTCCGGCCGCACGAGTTCGGACATGACCTTGGCGGTTGACTTGGGCACGGCGGTCATTCCCTACAGTTCGCTGGTCAAGGGGTCGCACCCGGCCACGGTCACAGTGGCCGACAAGCAGCTGCCGGGAATCACGCTGTCTTTCACGGACGTGCCATGGGCCAAAGCGACTCTGACGGTGTCCCCGACCACAGCACAAGCAGCAGGTGAAAACTTCACCTTGACCGCTCTGATCGAAGACGCCGCCGGCGCGCCCATCAACGGGGCCGCTGTCACGTTGCAAACCTCGTCGGCGGACCTGACCTTCGTCGGCGGCTCGGCCACCTGCACGACCTCGCCCCAAGGGACTTGCTCGCTCCAGGTGACGTCGACTAAGGCCGGCGTCTACCAGGTCGGCTTCCCCGACGGCGTCGCCCCGGTCATCGTGGGCTCGCCCGCCACGGTCGAGTTCACGGCTGGCGCGCTTGACCACGCCAGTGTCACGGTCATCGCCAACGGCGCCAAGCCAGGCGGCCAAGGCCAAGACGTCGTCCGGGTCGAGGTCTTCGACAAGTACAACATCCCGATCAGCGGGGCGACGGCCGTCTCGACCCCGCGTGACTCCCAGTTGGCTGTGGTGCCTGGCACCCCGGCGACCGGAGCCGATGGCACTACGCAGATCGCCTACACGGCCTCGGCGGCTGGCTCTTACCAAGCTGATGTGACCGTCGAGAAGGACGGCAAGACCATCACGCCGACCGGTTCGCCCGTGACGTTGCTGTTCAGCGGCGTGGACATCTACCCGCCCAACTCGAGTTGGGAGTTGACGCCGAGCGGTCCTCTGGAGGTCGGCGAAGGCGCAGCCAACACCTACACGGCGACGGTGACGGCCCGTGACCAAGATAATGACTTGGTTGTCGGCGGCGTCGTCTCCTTCGAGATCGCGCCGGCGGAAGGCCCCCAGTGGGGCAACGGCCAGTCGGCCTGCACGACCGGAACCAACGGCCAGTGCTCGGTCACTGTCTACTCGACCAAGGCCGGCTCTTACTCGGCCGTCGCCCGTGTCACGACTGGCGCGACCCTCGGCCAGATCGGCCAGGCCAAGCCTGCGGTTTGGACTCCCGGTCCGGTTTGCGACAAGTCCGACACTCCGACCTGCAAGACGCATGTCGAGGTGACGAAGAACGGCGCCGTCGCCAACGGGGTTGACCCTGACATCGTCACCGTCTACGCCTTTGACAGGTACGACAACCCCGTGCCGGGCCAGCCGGTCATGTCCACTTCGGCGGATGCGGATCTGAGGATTGAGCAGAGCCCCGACCCGACCGGCAACGGTCTCAACGGGTCGACGCTGGGCGTCACGACGATCAGCTACTACTCAACCAAGGCCAAGGTCTACTCGGTCAGCGACATCCAGATCGCCAATGGCAAGACGCCGGACGGTCTGCCGGTCAGCTTGTCCTTTGTCGCGGGCTGCATTCCGGGTGTGGACCCGGAATGCCCCGAAGGCGAACAGTCCTACCTCGAGGTGACGCGTGACCACGCCATCGCCGACGGCCAGGACACCGACGAGGTGACCCTCCATCTGGTCGACCAATTTGGCAACCCAGTGCCGAACGTGGCGGTTGCCTCGCTGTCTCTCGACAGCAAGGCAACGGTGAAGCAGCCAGTCGCCGCCACGGACAGCGCCGGCGTCACGGCCATCGCTTACACCTCGTCCGAGGTGGGCGCGCATCAGGTCTCCGTCAGCGTCCAACGTGATGGCATCTGGCGCGAGGTCAAGTTCCAAAGCGGCTACACCCCGACGGCGGGCCAACTGGAATCACCGGTTGCCATCAACTTCGGCTTTGACTGCATCGTCAACCCGGACGATCCGGCCTGCCAGCCGACGAAGGCGGAGAACCAGCCTCACATCGTCGTCACAATCGACAATCAGAAGGCGGACGGCAACGGGCACGATGTGGCGACCGTCACGATCGTGGACCGGGTCGGCCACCCCGTTCCAGGCCTCACGATCACGAGCACGACGGCAGATCCGGATCTGACGATTCAGCCTGCTGACACGGTCGCCCCGACGGACGCCCAAGGCAGCACGACAATTTGGTATTCGACGACCAAGACCGGTGGCGGCACGTTTGCGGCCAGCGCCTTCTTCGAATACGAAGGTGTGACCCACGAGATCAAGTTCGCGACCGGTTTCACCGTGCCGACGGGCTGGGTTGACTCGCCGTTCGATGTCCAGTTTGTCGACACCTTGCCGGCTCCGATCATTGTCTCCCCGGTTGAGGGCGCGCAGCTCAACGACAACACCCCGGAGATCCGGGGCACCGGCGAGCCGGGCGCTGACCTTGAGGTCAAGGTCGACGGCGTCGTCGTCGGCCAGACCGTGGTGCAACCTGACGGCACGTGGTCTGTCACGCCGTCCCAGCCGTTGGAAGACGGGGCGCACCGGATCACGGCCACCCAGGCCGATGAGGTCGGCGTCTCGCCCGAGGCGGTGCGCAACATCGTCATTGACACGACGCCGCCGCCGCTCTGCTTGGACGATCCTGACAACCCCGACTGCTTCACCATCACGCGGCCGGCCGAGGGCGAGTCGGTGCCGGAGACCCAGCCGGTCTTCGAAGGCACGGGCGAACCTGGTGACGCCGTCAGCATCGTCGACAAGGAAACCGGTCAGGAGCTCTGCTCTGCCACTGTTGACTCCAACCAGCACTGGACCTGCACGTCGACGACGCCTTTGGCGGAGGGCGAGCACACGGTGATTGGCACGATCACAGACCCGGCCGGCAACCAGGCCGAAGAGGAGCGCACCTTCGTGGTTGACACGATCGCTCCCAGCTTGACCTTCGACCGTCCGGCCGAAGGCTCAACGGTGCCGGACACGACGCCGACCTTCTCTGGCGCCAGCGATGAGCCGGGCGCTCAGGTGACAGTCAAGGAGGGAGGCACGACCCTCTGCACGGCGACGGTCCAGGCCGACCTGACCTGGTCCTGCGATTCGACAGTGGACTTGCCGAAGGGACCGCATACCGTGGTCGCCCAGGCTGAGGACGCCGCCGGCAACACGTCGCAGCCGATTAGCCGCACCTTCACGGTCGACCCTGACCGTCCGGACGCGCCGACGATCGACCATCCGGCCGAAGGGGCTTACCTTAACGACTCGGCTGTTGTCATCGACGGCGCCGGCGTGCCGGGGGCGATGGTCGAAGTGACGGAAGACGGCACAGTCCTCTGCACGACTCCGGTCCAAGCTGATGGCTCTTGGTCCTGCTCCGTTGAACTGGCGGACGGGCCCCACTCCATCGAGGCGACTCAGACGACCCCGAACGGCTTGGTTTCAGATCCGGCCGAGCGGAATTTCACGGTCGACACAGTGCCGCCGCCGCTCTGCGCCGACGACCCGACCGCGCCGTACTGCTTCGCCATTGTCAAACCAGCCGAAGACGAGCTCGTCAACGACAACACCCCAACATTTGAGGGGACCGGCGAGCCCGGCGACACCGTCACGGTCACTGACAAGGAGACCGGCGAGGAACTCTGCTCCACGGTGGTCGGCGACGACGGCCTTTGGGAATGCACCTCGACCAAGCCTTTGCCTGAAGGCGAAAACACGGTCATCGGCACGATCACAGATCCGGCCGGCAACCAGACCGACGAGGAGCGCACTTTCACGGTCGACACGACGCCGCCTTGCGTGGGCCCGGCCGACGGCTGCTTCGAAATCTTGAGGCCAGCCGAAGGCGAGTCTGTCTCTGACAGCACGCCGACCTTCTCCGGCAAGGGCGAGCCAGCCGCGACGGTGGTGATTGCCGAAAACGGTGTGACGCTCTGTGTCACGACGGTGCTGCCCGACAAGACCTGGTCTTGCGAATCGACTCAGGTCCTGCCTAACGGCTCGCACACTGTCGAAGGGACGACCACTGACCCGGCGGGCAACTCCGCCGACCCGGTCGAGCGGACGTTCACCATCGACACATCGGCTCTGCTCTGCCTGGAGACTCCAGACGGACAGGCTCCGGCGGTCGGCTGCTTCGACATCACCCAGCCTCAAGAAGGCGCCAAGATCAACGACACCACGCCTGATTTTGTCGGTGTCGGCGAACCTGGCGGCACGGTCACGATCCGCGAAGACAATCTGCCGTTGGCAGGTTGCGTCGATGTGCCGATCACTCAGGTGGACGGCGGCCCCGTCGGCCAGGGAACCTGGACCTGCACGCTGACTCAGCCTTTGGCTGACGGCGAGCACACGGCCAAGGGCGTCATGACGGATGCGGCGGGCAATGACTCGAACGAGTTGCCACGTCACTTCACGGTTGACACTCGGATCTGCACGGATGAGAACCCGGACTGCTTCACGTTGACGACTCCACATGAAGATGAGTGGGTCAACGACAACAAGCCGACCTTCTCTGGCACCGGTGAACCGGGCGGCGTCGTCGTCGTGACTGACAAGGACAGCGGCGTCGAGTTGTGCGAAGCCACGGTCCAGCCGGACGGTTCTTGGTCCTGCCGCTCGGAGGTGGAACTGGCAGAAGGCCCCCACACGGTCCAGGCCGTCTTGACGGACGAGGCCGGCAACGTCTCTGATCCGATTGAACGCCACTTCGGCGTTGACACGGTTCAGCCCGTGGTGGTCATCACCGCCCCCACAGAGGGTGAGCAACTCCAGAGGAATGCGGTTGTCACGGTCTTCACTCCGACGATCCGGGGCACCGGCGAGCCGCTCGGCCAGGTGACGGTGACGGAAGCCGGCGTGGAGTTGTGCACAGCTGAGGTCCTAGAAGCCGGGACGTGGGCTTGCGTGCCGACGCGGGATCTTCTCGAGGGGCCCCACTCCATCGTGGCGGTCGAGATCGACAAGGCCGGCAATGTGTCACCTGAGGCGACACGGGCTTTCGCGATCATCGGCCCGCTGTCAGGCCTCGTTCTGACAGTCGACCTGCCGACCGAGGGCCAGCTTCTGAACGACAGCACACCGCAGTTCAGCGGCACGGCTGACCTCGGCATCGGGACGACCACCGTGAGTGTCACAGACAGCGCGACCCAAGCGCTGCTCTGCGAGGCGACAGTCGTTGCGAACGATGACGCGAGCGGTGGCACGTGGTCCTGCGATTCCACCGTGGTCTTGCCCGAAGGCCCGCAGAAGGTCATAGCTTCCGCGACCGACAGTTTGGGCAGCGCCTTCAATTCGGTGGAGCGGAACTTCACAGTGGACACGGTGAAGCCGTGCATCGGCTCGGAGGAAGGCTGCTTCGAGATCTTGCACCCCGAAGAAGGCAGCAAGATCAATGACGCCACCCCGACCTTCGATGGGAAGGGCGAACCGGGCGGCACAGTCGAAATCAAGGACAAGGACACCGGCGAACTGCTTTGCGAGACGACGGTCGACAGCTCCGGCGATTGGAATTGCACGCCGACAACACCGCTGGCCGAAGGCCCGCACACGGTGGTCGGCACCCTGACCGATGAAGCCGGCAATGTCTCGGATCCGGTGGAACGCCACTTCACGGTGGACACCACTGCTCCGGTCACTTGCCTAGAAGACGACGTGGCTGGCTGCTTCGACATCACCCGGCCCGCTGAAGGCAGTTTCGTCAATGAGGCGAGGCCGCACTTCGAGGGCACTGGCGAACCGGCCGGACTGGTCGTCCTCAAAGAGGGCGATGTCGTCCTTTGCACCGTGACGGCCACAGCCGAAGGGACGTGGTCTTGCGAGTCGACAGCCGTGCTGCCGGATGGCCCCCACACGGTGACAGGCACGATCACGGACGAAGCCGGCAACGTTTCGTCCCCCGTGGTGCGTAACTTCACGGTGGACACCGTCATCGCTCCGCCGGTGGTGACCAAGCCTTCTGAAGGCGAGTCGGTCAACACCGAGGGGGGAATGGAGGTCGCCGGCACGGCCGAGCCGAACTCCGATGTCACGGTCAAGGACGGTGACACCGGTGTGACGCTCTGCACGGCTCACGCTGATGCGACCGGCCACTGGAGCTGCGAGGTGCCAGAGGACAAGCGTCCAGGCGAAGGCGACCACCAGTTGTCCGTCACCGCCGAAGACGCGGCCGGCAACGTGTCGGAGCCGACTGTGGTCAACTACACGGTTGACAACACGGGCCCCTTCGTCTACATCACGAGCCCGGCTGACGGCGCCAGCGTCCAAGGCAGCACGAGCAACCCGCTCGTCGTGACAGGCGTCGGCGAGACCGTCGGCGACCTCATCCAGGTCGATGACGGCCGCGGCAACTCCTGCTCGACGCAGGTTGGAGCCGACCTGACCTGGAGCTGCGTCTTCGACAAGCAGTTGCCGGAGGGCCAGGTCACGATCACGGCCACAGCCACGGACCAGGCCGGCAACACCGGCACGGACCACCGGGTCATTGTGATTGACCGGACGCCGCCGGCTCCTCCGACGGTGACCGAGCCAACCGAAGGCGGCTACGCCAACACGGATAAGCCGACCATCTCCGGCAAGGACAGTGAGCCCGGCAACACGATCCTGGTCAAGGACGAGGACGGGCGCATCCTCTGCGAGGATGTCCCGGTCCAGGCCGACGGCACTTGGACCTGCCAGTCTCAGCTGCCGCTGGACGACGGCGAGCACACGATCATCGTGACGGAGAAGGATCCGGCGGGCAACGTGTCCGATGAGACGCGGGTCGACTTCACGGTCGACACGACGCCACCGGACCGGCCGGTCATCGTCAAGCCAGCCGAAGGTTCAACGATCAAGGACAACAAGCCAAGTGTCGAAGGCACGGCTGAGCCTGGTGCGACAGTCCACGTCAGCGTGGGCGATGACAACATGTGCACGACGACGGCAGACGCCCAAGGCAACTGGGCTTGCACCCTGCCGAAGCCGTTGCCGGACGGCCCGCAGACGGCTCAGGCCGTGGCGGTCGACCGGGCGGGCAACCTCTCAGAGCCGGCCGTGGTCCACTTCACGGTGGACACGGTGCCGCCGACGCCGCCGACCGTTGACACAAGCGACCATGACGTCGTCGAAGGGGATACTGATCCCAACACCGATGTCACAGTCGTAGACGACGAGGACGGCCACGTCATTTGCCAGACGGTCTCGGACTCTCATGGCCACTGGAGCTGCGTGCCGGACAAGCCGCTCAAGCCGGGCGACGAAATCACGGTCATCGCGACTGATGACGCCGGCAACTCCAGCTCGACCACGGTCCGCGTCCTTGGGCTTACCCTCAAGCCGTCGGTGGCTCAGGGCGAAGCGCAGGTCGCGCACGGCTCCTACTTCCAGCCGGGTGAGAGCGTCCACGCCGTTTGGTACGTCAACGGCCAGGCGGTTGACCTCGGTTGGCAGACGGCCAACGCCAATGGCGATGTCGAGTTCACATGGACAATCCCGGTGGAGACGGCTCTCGGCGAGTACACGGTCGAACTGAGAGGCGAGCGGTCCGGTCCGGTCCGGGCGTCCTTCCAGGTCGTCCTGCCGATACCGGCCACCGGTTCGCCGGTCGGTGTGGGCTTCGTCGCCGGCGCCGGTTCCTTGGCCCTCTTCGGAGCGCTGTTCATCGTGGTCGCCTGGAGGCGGCGGCGGGAGGAGGAAACGGCGACAGCCATGCGCATGATTTAATCCGGCGCGCCGCTGCTTGCGGCGCCTGATCGGAGAACCCAAGGTGGGAGGCCCTAGAATCAAGGGGGCCTCCCACCTTGTGTCATGGGGCGCCTCAGCCAACCCCCGAGCAAGCCAGGGAATGAAAATGCCTTCTGCTTCGTTCCTTTAAATGACGACAAGGAAAGGATGGCCATGACGGTTGGCACGAGCACCCCAGCGACGGCTTCTCACGCGACAGCCTTCGGTGAATTGCCGGACGCCGTTGGGCTGTATTTGCACTCCATCTCGGGGGAGCCCCTGTTGACCGCGGCGGATGAAGTCGAGCTGGCTCGGGCCATCGAGTGCGGGGTGGCGGCCAAGGCTGTTCTGGAAGGCCACGTTTGCCGGTTGCCGGATTCCCCGCTGGCTGACGCCACCGACGACGAGCTGCAATGCGTGGTCGAGGAGGGCGATATGGCCATGCGGTCCTTTCTCGAAGCGAACCTCCGTCTCGTCGTGTCAATCGCCCGTAAGCTCGGCCGTAACCGGCTGCCCCTGAGCGACGCCATCCAAGAAGGCAACCTTGGGTTGATCAGGGCGGTCGAAAAATTCGACTACACCCAGGGCTACAAGTTCTCCACCTATGCGACCTGGTGGATAAGGCAGGCGATCGCCCGCTCCTACGCCCACCAGGGCCGGGTCGTCCGCTTGCCCGTCCACGTGGCCGAGCAGCTCGCCCGCGTCGAGCGGGCCCGCCGCAGCCTGGCCCGCGAACTGGACCGAGAACCGCAGCTCCATGAGATCGCCGAAGCCGCCGACATGGACGTGGCCGAGGTGACGGAACTGATCCGCTTGGCCCGTGAACACGTTTCTCTTGACGCTCCCGTAGGCGACGACGGGTTGACCCCGTTGGCTGACCTATTGGCCGCCCCCGACCACACGTGGATCGAAGACGAGGTGCTGGACGCCGACGAGCGGGAGCGCCTCGAAGCCCTCGTCGACCGCTTGGACGAACGTTCCGCCGACATCGTCCGCCGCCGCTACGGGCTCGTGGACGGCAGCCCGGCCAAGCTGGCTGACATCGGCCTCCATTGGGGCATAACGGCCGAACGTGTCCGTCAGATCGAACGTAAATCCCTCGAACAGATGCGCAGCTGGACCTGACGGTCTTTTCCTTCGGAGCGGTCTTCTTTCTGGTTTTCCGCCGGACGCCATTGTGGCGGCCCGGCGGTTGCTTTAACCAGCTTTTGGGCCGCATTCTAGTCTTCAAAAGACAATGTTTGCGTCTCCCTGTACTCTTTTTAGATGAAAGGCGCCTGCGACCCGAGGGGCGTTTTTCATTAGGACCAGTCGCCGCGTTGGAGCCCCTGTGAGCGTGAGGGTGTCGGTTTAGGAGGCCCGCCCCCTATCCGCCAGGTGCGTAAAACAGCGTGGCCGGCGAGGTTCCCTGCCGGGGGTCGGAGTCTGTAAAGGCTCCGGCCCCCTTCTACATTCTCAGCTTTTAGCCCTGCAATCCCTCCTTTGACGCGTGCTTAGGCGGCGCCACGATTTGCTGCCGGATTGCGCCGATGGGGGCCGATGGAGACCGTCTCGTAAAGGCTGGGTTGGGTGCTCTCTGGCCTTATCTTCCACTGGCTTGATCTTCCAGGTGTGTCCTGGCGGGAAGACAGGACTTGTGTCTTATTCAACCGCTGATGTGGGTCAGAGACAGCAGAAAGCGTTTGCCTGCCAGCTGGTGGCACAGGCCAGAAGGCGAGCTTGGCCGGTGAGGCGAGGGCGACTGCGTCGGGGACAGGCTTCAGACCTTGGCTCACGGTTGGGCCGGGAGGTGTGTCGAACGGCGGAGGTCTGATACAGGCTTGATCCGAATGTCGGCGCCGGGTGGGCCAGGTCAGCTCGTCATAATCCGTTTCGCTCTCCGCGTTTCGGCTCCTGGGCCACGGCTGGCCCAGGGAAAAGCATCGCAATCTAAGGCCGGTTTGGCTCGGCTGCAGGTTCCCGAATGAGCCAGGGGCGGTTCGCTGGCGCGAGCCGGAGTGAAGCTGGAGGCTGGCCGGGTAATCTGTCCCGGTGACACCGACCGATCAAGCTGCCGCCCACCGCCCGGCCCGCGCCAGTTCTGGCGCCTACGAAGCCCGCCACCTGCTCGTCCTCGAGGGTCTGGAGGCGGTTCGCAAACGGCCAGCCATGTACATCGGATCGACCGACACCAAAGGCCTCATGCACTGCCTTTGGGAGATCATCGACAACGCGGTCGATGAGGCCCTGTCGGGTTTCGGACTCCGTATCGAGGTCTTCCTCAACGCCGACGGCTCCGTCGAAGTGCGCGACCAAGCCCGTGGCATCCCAGTGGACGTCGAACCAAAAACTGGTCTGGCTGGAGTCGAGGTTGTTTTCACGAAACTCCACGCCGGCGGCAAATTCTCCACTGGCTCTTACAACGCCGCCGGCGGCCTCCACGGCGTCGGAGCATCCGTCGTCAACGCCTTGTCCAGCCGCCTCGACGTCGAGGTCGACCGGGGCGGTGTGACCTGGGCCATGAGTTTTCGCCGCGGCACGCCGGGGGTTTTCGCCGGTGACGGCCCAGCCGCCCCCTTCAGCGCCCAGTCGGGTCTGCGTAGGGTCGGCAAAACGGCCAAGGGGGTCACAGGCACTCGGGTCCGCTACTGGCCAGACCGCCAGATCTTCCTCTCTGACGCGGAGTTGAGCTGGGGCAAGTTGGTCGCCCGCGCTCGCCAGACCGCCTTTTTGGCGCCCGGCCTGGAGATCGTCATAACTGATGCCCGCGCTGGCGAGGCGGTTGTCGAACGCTTCTGCTACGACGGCGGCATCGCCGAGTTCTGCGATTTCTTGGCCCGAGACCCGGCCGTCTGCGACATCATCCGGCTGCGCGGCCGCGACCAGTTCACGGAAACGGTCCCCATGCTGGACGACAACGGGGCCATGACCCCGGCTGATGTCGAACGCGATCTTGACATCGACATCGCGCTGCGTTGGGGCAGCGGCTACGAGACGACGGTGGCCTCTTTCGTCAACATCATCGCCACCCCAAAGGGCGGCACCCACGTCCAAGGCTTCGAGCGGGGCATGGCCAAGGCCTTCGCGGCCGCCCTCGACGGCACCCGCCTGACCAAGGCGACGGACGAGGTGCTCAAAGATGACATCGCCGAGGGCCTGACCGCCGTCGTCACGGTCCGCCTGGCCGAACCGCAGTTCGAAGGCCAGACAAAGGAAGTTCTCGGCACGCCGGCGGTTTCCCGGCTTGTCGCCCGGACCGTCGAACGCGAGCTGGGGGAGTTCTTAACAAGCCAAAAGCCTGCCATTCGGACACAGGCCCGCGCCGTCATGGAGAAGGTCGTCCAGGCCTCCAGGACCCGTGTCCAGGCCCGCGTCCACCGGGAAGCCGCCCGCGCTCGCAGCGCCTTGGCTTCCAGTTCGCTGCCGCCGAAATTGTCGGACTGCCGCAGCGGCGACACGGACCGTAACGAGTTGTTCATCGTCGAGGGCGACTCGGCTCTCGGCACCGCCAAACTGGCTCGCGACTCCGAGTTCCAAGCTCTCCTGCCGATCCGGGGCAAAATCTTAAACGTCCAAAAGGCCTCGGTCACGGACATGCTGAAAAACGCCGAGTGCGCCGCCATAATCCAAGTCGTCGGGGCCGGTTCCGGCCGCGCCTTCGACCTCGAGCAGGCTCGTTACGGCAAGATCATTTTCATGGCCGACGCCGACGCCGACGGCGCCCATATCCGCTGTCTCCTGGCGACCTTGTTCTTCACCTACATGCGCCCCCTGGTCGAAGCCGGCCGCGTCTATACGGCCGTGCCGCCGCTGCACCGCTTCGAAATCATCAACCCGAAGAAAGGCCAGGAGCGCTACCTCTACACCTATTCCGACCCGGAATATCAGCGTAAGATGGCCGAGTTGTCCAAGAAAGGCGTCCGCTTCAAAGAGCCCCAGCGCTACAAAGGCCTCGGCGAAATGGATGCCGACCAGTTGGCTGTCACGACCATGAACCTGCGGCGCCGAACCCTGCGCCGCCTGCGTATCGAAGATATCGAAGTTGCCGCCAAGGCCTTTGAAGTCCTCATGGGCAACGATGTCGCTCCGCGGCGTGAGTTCCTCATCGACAAGGCCTACTCACTCGACGCTGACCGCATCGACATCTGAACCGCGCCTGGCCAACGGTTAGAGCCGGCGGCTGCGTTCTTTGGCTTTAACGCCGCTAGGCCGCAGGCGGTCTTTCAGGGCAGGGGAGAAGGCGCCGTCGGAGCGTCAAGATGACAGTTTGCCTCCGCCGGGCAGTCGGTTTGACGTGCCGAAGCCAGGGCTGGAGTCGCGCCCTCTCCGGCGTGGCTGGCCAACCAGGCAGCTCCCAGCCTTTCGCCGAGCATGAGCATGGGTTGGCCGGCTTCTTCTAAGGATTTGGCGAGTTGGCTGCTGAGAAAAGGGATGCGGACAGTCATGGTGAGATCGTATTTGACTAGTGTCAGCCCTTTCCGGCTGCGCAGCCGGACGGGGCCTTCTGTCAAAGACGGAAAATGCTCCGCCGTTTGCCGGAGCCAGCCGTCACGCCGGCCGTTGGCCAAAGGCGTGGTCCAGCGCAAACAGCCGGTCAATTTGAGTTCCGGGCCGGCGTAAATCCGATAATCCTCCAGGGTCGGCAGTATGTAGGTGACGGTGATGGAGTCGGCGGCCGCGACGGCTGAACATTCGACGGCGTTAAGGTGTTGGCCTAAAAGTTTTTGGTAGTCAGGGGAGATGAGCATCTGCGAGACGGCTTCGGCGGGGGCTCGAAACTGGTTGGTCGCGCGGAGTTTCATGACCGGTGTCCTCGGGGAGGTGAGCAGGTGGGATCGGTGCGTCGTTGAAAAGCGTGGGCTTCTGGCCTGCAGAGGCTGTGGCGCGTCGGCGGCGGGCGGACCGAACGACGCCAAGGCTAGCGGGCGCGACGGCATCCGGCAAAAGGGCTAGTAAGAGGGGGGTTTAGGCGCTTCCTTTGAGGGCTGAGGAAACCGTCGGAAGGCGGGACGGAGCTTTCCGACGGCTGCCGCCAGGCCTGGGAAAGCGGTGGGCCGATCCCCGGCCCTGACCGGTGGTGACGGACCTAGGGGAAGCGGGGGAGCGGACGGCGTTGGCTTGGCGCTTGAGGACGGCTGCCTGCGGGGTTGGGAAAGCGGTTTGGCTTCAGCCCTCGAGGCGCAGCCGGCCGGAGAGGGGGTTTTAAGGCTGGATTTCCGAGGCGGCGGCGGATCTGAAAATCCTGCCCTGACGATCCTGGGGACCGTGGAATCTTCGCCGTCGCAGAGGCCGCGCCGAGGCGTCGCAGAAGGGCGTGCTAACGTGAAAAAGCGCCGCAACGACGCGGCCGTGCAATGGCTCAAGGAAGACGGGGCCTCAAAGGAGATGTGAAATGCGCAACCAACCATTACGTGTCATCCAATATGGCTGCGGCCTTATGGGGGTCGTCATCATCCGTTATTTGGTTGAAAAAGGTTTTGAAATCGTCGGAGCCATTGACAATAATCCGGACATCATAGGCCAGGACATCGGCCAATTGGCCGGGTTGGGCAGAAGCCTCGGCGTCCAGGTCGAAGCCGACGCCGACGCCGTGCTCGACCGTGGCGCCGACATCGCGATCCTCACGCTCACGAGCCTCATGGGCGACATGGAGCCGTTCTTCGCCGCCTGCGCGAAGCGCGGCGTCAACGCCATCAGCACGTGCGAAGAAGCTTTCTTCCCGCGTACGACGTCGCCTGAGGTCACCGCCCGGCTCGACGCCTTGGCCAAGCAAAACGGGTGCACTCTGACCGGTTCCGGCTATCAAGATGTCTTTTGGGGCAACCTAGCCACCGTTGCCGCTGGCGCTGTTCAGCGGCTGACGTCGCTGAAAGGGGCTTCCAGCTACAACGTCGATGACTACGGCATCGCTTTGGCCACTGTCCACGGTGTCGGCCTGACCCCAGAAGAGTTCGACGAGAAGATCGCCCAGGCCAACGTCCCGAGCTACGCCATGAACGTGCCGGGCTGGTTGGCGGGCCAACTCGGGTTGACCATGACCGGCATCGCCCAGGTCCTGCTGCCCGAGTTCGCCACAGCTCCGCTGGAGTCGACGACGCTGGGGCGCGTCATCGAGGTCGGCCAGGCTATCGGCATGACGGCCCGGGCCACGGCTCAGACGGCCGAGGGCGTTGAGATCGTCATGAACGTCACCGGCAAGGTCTATCGGCCTGGCCAGGTGGACCAGAACGAATGGACTTTGAGCGGTGAGCCCCAGACTTTGATCCGGGTCGTCGAGCCAAAGACCGTCGAACTGACCTGTGCGACGATCGTCAACCGGCTGCCCCAGGTCGCAGCCGCCCCGTCCGGTTTCGTCACTTTGGAATCGCTGCCGCCGGCTCGCTATCTGCCGATTGTCGCCTAAAACCCCGTAGGCGTGGCCGCGCTCAGGCCTTGGCCGTCAAACACTCAGCCTAGCTGCGATGCCCGGCGACAGGCGGCCGGCGGCGTGGCCGGGCCCAGGCGCCTTGGCCGTCAACACAGGGCCTGGCAGGCCGCCGGCTGAGGACCGCGGCGCCCCGTGGCCGCGCCTGCGGCCTTGGCCGTCAAGACAAACGGCCAAGGCCCGGTGGCAGGCGGGAGAGATCCCAACCTAGGAGTTGTTCGGCTTGCTCGAAGGCGAAACGGTCGGTCATGCCGCTGACGTAGGTGACGGCGGCCAGGACAACCGGGTCGGCCGCCGATTCGGAGGCTGCCGCCGGACGGTGGGCGGGCGGCAGGCGGTCCGGCTGGGCCGCGTAATAGCCGACCAGAGAGCGCAGCACAGCGATGACCGCCTCGGCTTGGGCGACGGACTCGGGACGGCTGTAGATGCGCTCGTAGTTGAAGGCCCTCAGGCCGGCAAGAGCTTCGGCGGCGTCCGGGCCAAGCCCGACACGGCCGGTCGCGGCGACCGTGTCGACAAGGGCGCTGATGAAGAAGTTGATCTGGTCGCGGCGGTTGCAGCCGCAGACCGCCGCCACTGGGGCAGGGAGGTCGGAGGCCGACACGATGCCCGCCCGGATGGCGTCTTCGAGGTCGTGGGCGCAGTAGGCGATGCGGTCGGCCCAGCTGACGATCTCCCCCTCAGCCGAAGCCGGCGCCGGCCGCGACCACGAATGGTTGCGGATGCCGTCGAGGGTTTCGGCGCACAAGTTGAGATCGGCCAAGATGACATCAGCCCCCCAGGGGCCATGATCGTAGCCGCCTGGAATGTAGGGGCTGAAGGCGTCTTCTGAAGCGTGCCCGCCCGGTCCGTGGCCACAGTCGTGGCCGAGTCCAATCGCCTCAGTCAGATCGACGTTGGCGCCGCTGCCGCGGGCCACGGCGACGGCGACCTGCGCCACCTCCAAGGCGTGGGTCAAGCGGGTGCGCTGGTGGTCGGTCGGATAGACGACCACCTGGGTCTTGCCGGCTAGGCGGCGGAAGGCGGCAGAGTGGATGATGCGGTCGCGGTCCCGCTCGAAACAGGTCCGCTCGGGGTCGGGGTCCTCGGGCCGGGCCCGCCGGCCGGCCCCCTCGGCCAAAGCGGCCCCAGGGGCGAGAAGGGACCGCTCGGCCGCCTCGCGTTGCTGCCGGTTGACCCGGCAACCCGGCGCCAATCCCGCTCGGCTGTCGGCGTGGGCGCAGACGAGTTCGCCTGTGTTATGCCCGCTCATCGTGCCCGTCCAGATCTTGGCCCGTTCCGTCGCCTCGCTCACCTGCCCTACTGTGCCAGACGCGTCAGACCTGAAACCCAGCCCTGAGCCCCTTGCCGTCAGTGTCTTTTCCGGAATCTGGCCGACAGCCTGGATGGAACCTGCCTTTTTGTACGGGCCGCCGTCGCTGGAGAGCCTTTCGACTGAGCCCTTTGGCCGTCAAGGTCCTTTCCGCTGGCCGCCGACGGCCCGCGCCGGCCGCGCCGGCTCGCTAAGCTCAAGGCCATGATGGACTGGATCTTCCGACAGCCCTTCGTTTTGGCCGCCCTTTTCCTCATCGGCGTCGCGGCCTTCCGTTCCCAAGGCACCTACTGGCTGGGGCGCGCCATCCGGGCCGGGCTGATCCGCACCCCCTGGGCCGCCAAGCTGAGCAG
>JAIRXC010000215.1 GCA_031268515.1 Propionibacteriaceae bacterium | reverse complement strand
GTTTGGGGTTTTGCAGGGGGTGGCGGTTGATGTTTGTGGTTGGGAGTCGCCGTCGCCGGTTGTGAGTCCGTCTGTGTCGCCGTCGGTTGCGCCGTCGCCTTCTCCCTCGCCGTCGGTTGGGCCGTCTCCGTCGCCTTCGGTGTCGGTTGAACCGTCTGTGGCGCCGTCTCCGTCGTCGTCGGTTGAGCCGAGTGTCGAGCCGTCTGCAGAGCCTTCGGTCGAACCGTCTGTGGAGCCGTCGAGCGAACCGTCTGTGTCTCCTTCGAGCGAGCCGTCGGGTTCCCCGACAGCGGTTGCCACGTCGACCGTGACGGCGACGGTAGTCCCCAGTCCGACCCCGACGGCGACTTCGACGACGGCGTCTCCGACCACGGCAGCGCCGACGGCGACGGCGTCTCCGACTCAGACTCTGACGCCGACATCTTCACCGACGGCCGTCACGAGCCAGACTCCTTCGGTCACGCCAAGCGCCTCGGGTTCCCCGACAGATCCTTATTGCCAGATCTACACGACCAGCCTCACTGCGATCAGCCAGGCGGTCAGGAATCTCCAACAGGCCGGCGGTGATCTAGAGGCCATGCGTCCGGCCTTGGGCGACCTCGTGGCTGGCTTCACCCAGTTGCGTTCTGGCAACCCGCCACAAGCTGTCCAAGGGACCATCGATTACCTACTCGACTACGCCACGAAGTTGCGTTCCGTCGCGTTCGACCTCACCCAGTTCGACGAATTGCTCGATCTGGTGAACCGAATGGGCGAGTTCGATCAGGCCTACCTTGAATTCCGAGCGGCCATGGAAACCGTCTGCGGCCTCGAGCCGTCGGCGACGCCATCGGCCTCGCCGACGCTTCCGCCGGCGTCTCCGACTGCGAGTCCGACGAGCCAGCCGACGACCAGTCCGACAGGCCAGCCGACGACGAGCCCGACAGGCCAGCCGACGACCGGTCCGACCGCGGCTCCGCTGACAATGCGACTCGCTTATGTCGACCGCCTAACGCTAACGGTCGCGGCCGATGGCTTTGAAGCGGGCGAGTCGGTCACGGCGACCCTCTACTCGACGCCGGTTCCGCTGGGCGTCCACACGGCCGACCAGACGGGCCACGTGGAGTTCACAGCGGCGCTGCCGGCTGATCTGGCCCCAGGGACGCACACTGTCGTCCTCGTAGGCGATCTGTCGGGCGAGGTGTCGGCGGCCTTCGACCACCTTGACAGTCTTGCCGGCACAGGCGCCCCCGCCGCCGCGACTACCGTGGGCCTGGCCGCCCTGCTCGCCCTGGCTCTCGCCGGCTGCGGCTTCGCCACGGCACACCGCCTCCGTCGGCGTGGCCTCTGACCGCGGTCTTGGGCTCTCTTGGAGCCAACCTCCGGCCGTGGCCGTTCCCTGTGGCCAGGGCGGTCACGGCGTCGCCGGGCGGTCATGTCAGCCGGCGGGAACGGCAAGCTGTGCGGACTCCTTACGCTGCTGCGGTCAGACCCCGAGTGGATGGCTCGGCTCGCCTGTCGGGTCCTGCTCCCCCCAAGGTGCTCTAGAGTTGTGACGACCACCCCCGCCAAAGGCTAAAAGGAGACGCGCCCGCCCCGATGTCCAATCTTGGCGTCAACATCGCCCTGATCGCCGTTTTCATCGTCATCGGCGGAGTCTTCTCGGCAGCCGAAATGGCGCTCGTGTCCTTGCGTGAAGCGCAGGTCAAGCAGTTGTCGACGCGGGGCGCTCGCGGCCGTAAAGTGGCCGACCTGTCAGCCAATCCGAACCGCTTCTTGTCGGCTATTCAAATCGGCATCACCTTTTCCGGCTTCCTGTCCGCTTCCTTCGGCGGCGCCACTCTCTCGGACGACCTAGCCCCTCTTATCGCCCGCCTCCGCCTGCCGCTGGGGGCCGCCCGTGTCATCGCCCTCGTCCTGGTGACGCTCGTCATCTCGTACTTCTCCATCGTCCTTGGAGAATTGGCCGCCAAACGCCTGGCCATGCAGCGGGCCGAATCATTCGCCCTCCATTTGGCTGGCCTCGTCGACGTCATCGCCCGTTTGGCTCGGCCTGTCATCTGGTTTCTCGGCGTCTCGACCGACCTGATCGTCCGGCTTTTGGGCGGCGACCCCAAAGCCGCCCGCGAAGAGGTCACGGACGATGAATTGCGCACCATGGTGACAGGCGCGGCCAGCCTTGGAGCAGAGGAGCGCCACATCGTGGACGAGGTCTTCGCGGCGGGGGAGCGCAGCCTGCGCGAGGTCATGGTCCCGCGCACCGAGGCCGAATTCCTCGACGGCGCCACCCCCGCCTACAAAGCTTTGGCCAAGATCGAAGCCGCAGCCCACTCCCGCTACCCAGTCACCGGCGAATCCGTCGATGACATTCTTGGTTTTCTCCACGTCCGGGACCTCATGAACCTCGACCCCGAGGCCCGCCGGGCGCCCATCAGCCAATTGGCCCGTCCCGTCGCGTCGCTGCCGGACACGGTCAAGGTCCTCCACGCCCTCACGGACATGCGCCGTCAGAGTTCGCACCTTGCGATCGTCCGAGACGAGTACGGCGGCACGGCCGGGCTCGTGACGCTGGAGGACCTCGTAGAAGAGCTGGTGGGCGAGATCCGAGACGAATATGACGCCGCCGAGGTCAGCGCCCGTCCCGGCGACATGGACGGCCTCACGACGTTGGAGCAATTCGAGGATCTGACCGGCTACCGTCTCCCTGAGGGCCCCTACGACACCTTGGCCGGCTTCTGGGTCGCCCGCCGCGGAGCACTGCCCGAGGTTGGCGCCCAAGTCCAGGTCGAACTGGCCCGAGGCGGCGCCGAACCGGCTTCGGTCGATCTGACGGTGACTGAAATGGACGGCCGCCGGGCCGCCCGGATCGCCGTCTGCCCGACCGCTTCGGTCCCGCCCGCCGCCTAAGGAACCGCGTCCTTCTTCGCGGCCCGCCTCTGGGGTGAAAGCCGCCGAAGTATTGTCGTCAGCTTCCTGTGGGTCGTGTCTAAATAACGGGGAAAAGGTGAAATCTGCCGGAACGCCGCAGTGAGCCTTGCCAAAGCCGTCAGCTTGGCGGCCGCTGTTGTGCGACAATGTGCCCATTGCAAGGTCTTGCGAGGAGGGCTATGACCGGAACCGATGGCGCTGAACTTTTGACGACCGCCGCCGCCGGCCGCCTGCTCGCCACGGCGGTGGAGGGCACGGGCGGCGCCTTGACCGGTTGGCGGCTCGACCATGTGGACTCCGACCCCGGCCGGACCACGACAGCGACCTACCGCGTCGAAGCCATCCGGTCCGGCCAGCTCGTCCGTGAGACCGTCGGTTTGACCGTCCGGGCCCACGGGTTGTCCAACGGCGACCACCGGGCCAAGCTGCTCCAAAACGGCGGCCACGCCGTCGTCTGCTGGTTCTATCCCGACGATCCCGACCTGCCCGGCCTGGCCCGGGCCACAGACCCGGTGGCCATGGCGGGTCTCATCCGGGATTACGGCATCGCCCAAGGCGTCACCCCGCCCGATGTCCAGATCGAGTTGATTGGCTACCGGCCGCGTCGCCGCGCCGTCCTCCGCGTCGCCGTGCGCTCCGGTCCTGCCTTCTATGTCAAAGTCCTTAGGGCCTCTCACTTCGAGGCTGTCGCCCACCGCCACCGCATCCTGGCCGCCGGCGGCTTGCCCAGCCCTCGCGTCCTCGCCACAACTTCTGACTCGATTTTGGCTATCGCGGAAACGCCGGGGACGCCGCTGGCGCGGGCCATTTTCACCGAGGCCTTGCCGGTTTCCGGCTCCGAGATCGTCGCTCTGCTCGACTCCATGCCGGCCGCCGTGGTCGAGTTGGAGCGCCGTCCGCCCTGGGCCAGCTCGGTCCGGCACTACGCCCGGATCGTGGAGTCCGCCTTGCCCGACCTCGGCCGCCGCCTCGGCCGTTTGACAAGCCGGATCAGCCAAAGCCTGGCCGGCCTGCCACCCGGGGAAGAGCCCACGCACGGAGATTTCTACGAGGCTCAGGTCTTCGTCGCCGCCGGCCACGTCAGCGGTCTCATCGACATCGACACGATCGGCCCTGGCCGCCGCGCCGACGATCTGGCCTGTTTGGTCGGCCACCTTCATTGCATCCAGCGCATGACCGCGGCCCAAGAACGCCAAGCGGCCCGCCTTGTCGGCTGTTGGCTGCCGGCTTTCGACGACCGCGTCGACCCGGTCGAGTTGCGCTTGCGGGCCGCCGCCGTCGTCATCTCGCTTGCCACCGGTCCCTACCGCGGCCAGGAGTTGAATTGGGAGTCTGAGACTCGTCGGATGATAGCCAAAGCCGAAGAGCTCGTCGCCGCCGCCGACGCCTTGTCTAATTGACCAGGCTGGACCGCCGGCCGCAGCGGGTCGGTTCAGCGGCCGAAGCGAACGCGTGCTTTGGAAGCGCCTTCGGCGGTGGAGCCGGGCTGGTTGCCCGGAAGCGGACGGTTTAGGGCGACGCCCGGCTGAGGGGCAAGCCGCTCTCAGAAGCGCGTGTTGCTTAGGGCAGCTGTGATCCAGGCGCCGGCGAGCCGGAAAGGCGGTTCAGTTTTCGATCGGGGCCCAGGCTGGTCCGGTCTGTCCCAACGATTCGTCGAGCTTGGGGAACAGCGGCGCTGGCTTGGCCAAGGGGCGGCCGACGGGGATGGGAGAGGTGGCCCAGACGGCCTCTTGGGCGTCGTAACCGCCGGTTAGGATCGGGTAGTCGGCGCCGCCTTCCTCGGCCGTCTCAACCAGTTGCGGCTGGGCCGCCCAAGTCCCTTCGCCGCCCAATTGCTCGTAGACCTTCTGGGCCGCGTGGGGCAGGAACGGCGTCAAGAGGGTGTTGGCGTCTTGGACCACTTGGAGGACGGTGTGGAGGACGGTGGCGCGCCGGGCCGGGTCGTCCTTGAGCTTCCAAGGTTCGGAGTCGGAGAGATACTTGTTGGCGGCCGAGACGACCCGCATGGCCTCAGCCATCGCCTGCTTGAAGCGGGCCCGGCCGAGGGCGGCGCCGACGACGTCATAGGCCGCTCGCGCCGTTTCCAGCAAAGCGGCGTCCTCTGGGGCCAAGGGGCCTGGCGTCGGGATGGCGCCGTCGTAGCGGTGGGCCATGGCGATCGACCGGTTGACGAGGTTGCCCCACTCGTTGGCCAATTCGCTGTTGGTCCGGCGCACAAACTCGTCCCAGGTGAAATCGGTGTCGTGATTCTCCGGGCCGGCCACGGCGATGAAATAGCGCAGGGCGTCCGGGCCGAATTCGCGGAGGAAGTCTCCGACGTAGATGACGGTCTGACGGCTGGTCGAGAACTTCGAGCCGGACATCGTCAAGAATTCCGAGGAGACGATTTCAGTCGGCCGGTCGAGGAGGCCGAAACTGCTCGGCTGGCCGCCGCGGCTGCCTTGGCCGTTGGCTCCGAACAAGATGGCCGGCCAGATCACCGAGTGGAATGTGATGTTGTCCTTGCCCATGAAATAGTAGGCGCTGGCGGCGGGGTCCTGCCACCATTCGCGCCAAGCCTCGGGCTGGCCGGTCCGACGGGCCCATTCGACGGAGGCGGAGAGGTAGCCGACGACAGCGTCGAACCAAACGTAGATCGATTTCATGGGATTGTCGCGCCAACCGGCGACGGGAATGGGGATGCCCCAATCGAGGTCGCGGGTGACAGGCCGCGGTTTTAAATCCTTGAGCAGCTGGCGGGAGAAATTCAAGACGTTGGGCCGCCAGTCGGTCCGGGTTTCCAGCCAGCGGCCGAGCGCCCCGGACAGGGCCGGCAGGTCGAGGAAGAAATGCTCCGTCTCGACAAAGAGCGGCTTTTCGCCGTCGATCCGAGAACGTGGCTCGATGAGGTCGGCCGGGTCGAGTTGGCGGCCGCAGTTGTCGCATTGGTCGCCGCGGGCGCCAGGGTAGCCGCAGAGCGGGCAGGTGCCTTCGATGTAGCGGTCGGCCAGCGTCCGTCCGGTGGCCGACGAGATGGCGCCTAGCTGGGTCTTCGGCACGAGGTAACCGTTGGCGTGGAGGGCCCGGAATAATTCTTGGACAACTTCAGTGTGGTTACGCGTTGTGGTGCGAGTGTAGAGATCGTAGGACAGGCCCAGTCCCTGCAGGTCGCCGGCGATTATCCGGTGGTATTTGTCGGCCGTTTGCTGCGGTGTCAGCCCCTCGCGGTCGGCCTGGACCTGGATGGCGGTGCCATGCTCGTCGGAGCCAGAGACCATGAGGACGTCGTTCCCGGCCATCCGTTGGTAGCGGGCGAAAACATCAGAGGGGACTCCGAAGCCGGAAACATGGCCGATGTGGCGGGGCCCATTGGCATACGGCCACGCGACAGCGGCCAAGATCTTCGACATGGGGCCAGCCTAGAGCACCTTGGGGGTCAGGCTTCGACGCGCCAAACTGGTCCCCACCTCCAAAGAGGCCTTTGGCCTTCGTCAGGCAAAACCTGACGAAGGCTCGGCGGGTGAGCGGTCAGACGGCCGTGCGGTTCCCGGAACGGCGCCGCGTCAAGGCGAGGGCGACGATGAGGCCGGCCGCGCCGATGGCAAAGGCGACGAGCCCAAGGCCGAGGAGCCAGGGGCTGATCTGGGAGCCTGTGGCGACAAGGCCGCTGGGCGGCGCCGGCGTCGTCGTGTCGACCCTGATGGCAAGCGTGACCGTGCTGCTGGCCCCGCCGTCGCCCGTCGCCGTCACCTGCAAGGTGTGGGCGCCGTCGGCCAAGGCGGCAGCTGGTTGGCAGGTCCAGTCGCCTGACGCCGGCACAGTGGCGGCGCAGATGGCCGTCCCCGTCGCTTGGTCTGTGATGACAACCTGGGCACCGGGTTGAGCGCGGCCCGCAAAGGTCGGCCTATTGCCGCTCAAGACAGCGCCGTTCCCCGGGCTGACGACGCTGAGAGCCACGGCCGCCGGCGACGGCGTGGCCGTGGGGGCGACGCTCGGGCTGGGTGTGGCCGTGGGGTTTCCGCTCGGGCTCGATGTGGCTTGGCCAGTGGGGCTGGCTGTGGCGGTTGGGCTTTGGCTGGGCGCGGCCGTTGGGCTGGTCGTTGCTGTGGGGCTGGTTGTGGCGGTTGGGCTTTGGCTGGGCGCGGTTGTTGGGCTAGTCGTTGTGGTGGGGCCGGAGGTCGGGTTGCCGGTGGGGCTGGCCGTGGCGGTCGGGCTCTGGCTAGGGGAGGTTGTTGGGTTGGTCGTTGCTGTGGGGTTGCCGGTGGGGCTGGTTGTGGCGGTTGGGCTTTGGCTGGGCGCGGCCGTTGGGCTGGTTGTGGCGGTGGGGCTGGCCGTGGTCGGGCTTGGTGTGGCGGCGGTCGGCGTGGGGCTGGCCGTTGGGCTTGGTGTGGCTGTGGCGGTTGGCGTGGGCGAGGGGCTCGCCGAGGCCGTGGCGGTTGGCGTGGCCGGGGGCTCGCAGACGTCCGCGACGGCTTGCTTGAGCTGCGCTTCGAAGAAGTCAGCGCGAGCCGACAAATTCTCCAAGGCCGTCAGATCCATCCGGTTGAACTCGTCGATCAGTTCAGCGTAAACCTGGCGATAGTCGGCCAAGGCAGAAGCGACGGCGGCGGGCGGGTTGGCGTCCGCGATGCCGTCGAGGATCGCCAGAGCCCTGTTGAAGGCAGCCAAGGCGGTGGCCAAGCTGTTGGGGTCGCCGTTGAACAAACTGTTGGCGGCTTCTCCGTTGGCCTTGGTGTAGGCGTCCCAAGCCGCAGCGTAATCCGGGCAGAAAGGCCCCGCCGTAGATGGTGTGGCGGACGGGCTGCGGCTGGCCGAAGCGGAAGCCGTCGGGGCAGTCGTGGGCGTCGTGGAAGGGCTGGGGGAAGCCGATGGGCTAGGAGCCGCTGTTGTGGCCGAGGGCGTGGGGGAGGCCGAAGGCGTGGTTGGGGGCTGGCTGGGGCTGGCCGGCGCTGTGGGGGTGGCCGGTGGGCTGGGGCTCGCTGTGGTGGTGGGGGGGGCCGATGTCTTGGTGGAGGAGGGGGTGTTGCGGGGGGGG
>JAIRXC010000145.1 GCA_031268515.1 Propionibacteriaceae bacterium | reverse complement strand
CTTGTCGCTCCTCGGCGCGGCTGGCCAACCCCAGGCGGCCCTGTCCTGGCTGACGCCGATTGTTTTGGCCGCCGCCGGCGGTTTGGCCGCCGGCGGGGCCTGGTTCGCCCACCGCCGCTTCCACCTTCTCCGGCGCTACCCAGACCCCCGCGCCGCTTTGGCCGCCGTCGCTTTGGCGAAAGCCTGCGCCGTGGTCGGGGCCGCTTCGACTGGCGCCTACGCGGTTCTCGCCGTCGTCAACGGGCCCCGTTTTGACAGCGCCCCTGGCCCCCGTCAGCGGGTTATCATCGGGGCCGCCAGCGCCTTGGCCGCCATCGTCCTCATGGCCGGCGGCCTTCTTCTCGAACGCGAGTGCCAAATCAACCACGGAGGCGCCGTCAAGCGCGAAGACGCTGACGGCGATAGGAACTCGGAAGACCGCGCCGGCAAACCTTGAAAATCCGCCGCAGGGAAGCCGCCGAAGTAGCTTCGGGGAGACGATCCGAGGGCCTGGGAAAATCTCTCCCGCCGGTCTCCGGGCGGCGGTCGCGGCGGTCCTAGGCGCGGCTTGGAAGGCCGTCTCCATTAGGAATCTGTGAGAAAACTCCCTCGTCTTCGACGGCGGTTCCCCTGGCCGTGGAACACCAGAGTCTGCAGCCTTAACTTTTTCCCCGCCGCCACGCTGGCAGCGGCCAGGGCGCGGGGCTGGCAGAGCAGCGCTAAGAATTGTCTATGGTGAATTGCAAACCAACCGCGCCGTGTTGGACAACCGCGTCCGATGGCGTAAGCTTCCCCTCAGAAAAAAGGCCGGAGCCGGTTCCCAAGGGCCACCAATCCTCCGGCTAGGGCCAAGGAAGGGTGATAATGGCGAAACATACTCAAGTCGTGCTCATCGATGATGTCGACGGTTCCATCGCGGAGGTCACCGTAGCGTTCGCGATCGACGGCGTTTCCTACGAGATTGATTTGTCCGAAGCCAACGCGGCCGATCTGCGGTCGGACTTTGCGAAGTGGATCGGCAGAGGCCGTCGGGTCGGCGGCCGCCGCCGCGCTGGCAGTCGTTCAGCGGTTGGCAGCGGCGATGACATCGCCGCGATTCGCGCTTGGGCCAAGGCCAACGGCTACCAGGTCAATGACCGCGGCCGTATTTCGGCCAAGATCCGGGAGGCCTACGCCGCCCGCTGAGTCCAAAACTCGCTTGAGTGCGGGCCAGGGAGTTTCAACTTCCCTGGCCCGCACTCGTCTTGGAGGATCGCAAAGCGTCAAAGCGGCGGCCGTCGCCAATAACCTTGGGCCAGCATTCGTCTTTCGGTTTCGCCAGGACCTGGCCAGACGCCGGCTGGCGCCGCGCCGAGGCCGGGCTCCCCGAACCGCCGTCCAGGGGAAGCCCGAGTCGAAGGAGCGCGTCTGGCGCCTGTCAGCTCCCGTCCGGGGAAGCCGCATCGCCGCATTGCCGCGTACGGCAAGGGTCTCGTCTGGGGGCCGGCCCGGGCCGCGCGGCCCGGTTTCCCCGCTCGCGTGGCGGGAAGAAATCACGACCGCCCAGAGTTGAGTAGACTGAACTCAATGCGGCGGGCGTTCCACGCCTGAAGCCGTGCTGCACGAAGAGTAAAGAGGTGTGATGTTCGAACGGTTTACGGATCGAGCTCGCCGCGTCGTCATCCTGGCTCAGGACGAGGCGCGGATGCTCAACCACAATTACATCGGCACCGAGCACATCCTGCTCGGTCTGATCCACGAAGGGGAGGGCATCGCGGCCAAGGCGCTCGAGCAGGTCGGCCTCAGCCTCGAGTCGGTCCGACGCCAACTCGAAGAGATGATCGGCCACGGTGAGCAGTCGCCGACCGGCCACATCCCCTTCACGCCGCGCGCCAAGCGGGTTCTCGAACTGTCTTTGCGCGAAGCCCTCCAGCTCAACCACTCCTACATCGGCACCGAGCACATCCTGCTCGGCCTCATCCGCGAGGGCGAGGGCGTGGCCGTCCAGGTGCTCATCAAGCTGGGCGCCGACCTCAACCAGGTCCGCGACACCGTGCTCCAACTCCTGTCCGGTTTTCAGATGAAGCAGGCGGCGACCGCTGGGGCGCCCGAGAAAGGGCAGGCTCAGTCGGGGTCGAAGATCCTCGACCAATTTGGCCGCAACCTCACCCAGGCCGCCCGCGACGGCAAGCTCGACCCTGTGATCGGGCGGCACAAGGAAATCGAGCGGGTCATGACGGTGCTGTCGCGGCGGACCAAGAACAATCCGGTCCTGATCGGCGAGCCGGGCGTCGGCAAAACCGCCGTGGTCGAGGGTCTGAGCCAGGCGATCATCCGCGGCGACGTTCCGGAGACCCTGCGCGACAAGCAGATCTACAGCCTCGACATGGGCGCCTTGGTGGCCGGCTCGCGCTACCGCGGTGATTTCGAGGAGCGCCTCAAGAAGGTGCTGGCGGAGATCCGCAACCGGGGCGACATCATGTTGTTCATCGACGAGATCCACACGCTCGTCGGCGCCGGCGCGGCCGAGGGGGCCATCGACGCGGCCAGCATCCTCAAGCCCATGCTGGCCCGCGGCGAACTCCAGACCATCGGCGCGACGACGCTGGACGAGTACCGCAAGCACATCGAGAAGGACGCCGCCTTGGAGCGCCGTTTCCAGCCGATCCAGGTGGCCGAGCCGTCGATCGCGTTGACGATCGACATCCTCAAGGGCCTGCGCGACCGTTACGAGACCCACCACAAGATCACGATCACGGACGCCGCGTTGACGGCCGCCGCCCAGCTGGCCGAGCGTTACGTCTCCGACCGGTTCCTGCCTGACAAGGCCATCGACCTGATCGACGAGGCGGGGGCGCGCCTGCGCATCAAGCGCATGACCGCGCCGCCCAACTTGCGTGAAATCGATGAGGCCATCGCCCAGCTCCGGCGGGAAAAAGACGCCGCCATCGAAGCCCAAGAATACGAACGGGCGGCCGGTTTGCGCGATCAGGAACAGCGGCTGATCGGCCGCCGGTCCGAGATGGAAGTCCAGTGGAAAGCGGGCGATCAAACGGTCCCCTCGCAAGTGGACGAGGAGCAGATCGCCGAGGTGCTGTCCGCTTCGACCGGCATCCCGGTTTTCAAGCTGACGGAGGAGGAATCTTCCCGGCTGCTCAAGATGGAAGACGAGATCGGCAAGCGGATCATCGGCCAGGCCGACGCGGTCAGGGCCCTCTCGCGTTCGATCCGGCGGACCCGGGCTGGCCTCAAGGATCCCAAACGGCCGTCCGGTTCGTTCATCTTCGCGGGCCCTTCGGGCGTCGGCAAGACCGAGTTGACGAAGGCCCTGACGGAGTTCTTGTTCGGGGACGAGGACGCGCTCATCACGCTCGACATGTCGGAATACTCGGAGAAGCACACGGCTTCCCGCATGTTCGGTTCTCCGCCTGGCTATGTCGGCTACGAAGAAGGCGGCCAGTTGACCGAGAAAGTGCGCCGCAAGCCGTTCTCGGTCGTCTTGTTCGACGAGATTGAGAAGGCGCACCCGGATATTTTCAACTCGCTCCTTCAGATCCTCGACGAGGGCCGTTTGACGGACGCCCAAGGCCGTGTCGTGGATTTCAAAAACACGGTCATCGTCATGACGACGAACCTCGGCAGCCGCGACATCTCCAAGGCCGTCAACCTTGGTTTTCAACAGGGCACGGATTCGACGTCGAATTACGAATCGATGAAAGCGAAGGTCTCTGACGAGCTCAAGCAGCATTTCCGGCCAGAGTTCCTCAACCGCGTCGATGAGATCGTCGTTTTCCACCAGTTGACCGAGCAGGACATCGAACGGATTGTGGACCTGCTTGTCACGGGCATCGAATTGCGTCTGGCCGACCGCGACATGGGCATCGAGTTGACGCCCGCCGCGAAGGCTCTGCTCGCCAAGCGTGGTTTTGATCCGGTTTTGGGGGCCCGGCCGCTGCGCCGTGCCATCCAGCGGGACATCGAGGACAGCTTGGCGGAGAAGATCCTCTTCGGGGAGCTTCGTCCTGGACAGGTTGTCCTGGTGGACGCCGCCCCCGAGGGTTCGGAGCTGCCTTTCACCTTCACGGGGGCTGACAAATCTCCCATCTCCGACAGCGTCATCGAGGAATTGACGGCGGCCGACTTGGGTTGACGGACCGATTGGCGCCGTCTTGTGGACGCCGTCTTGACGGTGACGCGCGGGGCGCGGCTGGGTTTCCGGCCGCGCCCCGCGGGTTTTGACGGGCCCGACGATCTGGGCCGCCGTGGCCGTGCCCCGCGGGTTTTGGGCGAACCCCCCAGCACACGGCCGGCGCTGTTCTTCGGGCTGAGGCCGCCGCGCAAAGTTTTGGCTGACCTTCGCCGCCGGCCGGCCCGGCCTGACGGCCGCGGCCGCCGCAAACCGCTACCCTCGTGTGGCGCGGGCCGCCGTCCGACGGGGCAGCGCGGCCGACCGAGGAGGGCGTGTGTACGAGGGGCCGATCCAAGATCTCATCGGCGAGTTGAGCCGCTTGCCCGGCATCGGGCCGAAGAGCGCCCAGCGGATCGCCTTCTTCCTCTTGGACGAGGAACTGGAAGCCGTGACGAGCCTGGCTGACGCGATCCTGCGGGCCAAACGGTCCGTCCGCTTCTGCTCGATCTGTTTCAACGTCACAGAGGACGAGGTTTGCCGGATCTGCCGCGACCAACGCCGCGACCGTTCCCAAATCTGTGTCGTGGAGGAATCCAAGGACGTCGTCGCCGTCGAGCGCACCCGCGAATACAAGGGCCTCTACCACGTCCTCGGCGGCTCGATCAGCCCCATCGACAACCGCGGCCCAGCCGACCTGCGTATCCGCGAACTGCTTTTGCGCCTCGAAGACGGCGAGGTCGCCGAGGTCATCCTTGCCACCAACCCGAACACGGAAGGCGAGGTCACGGCCACGTATCTGTCGCGCCTGCTCGGCCCTCTCGGCCTCGACGTCTCCCGCTTGGCTTCGGGGTTGCCGGTCGGCGGCGACCTGGAATACGCGGACGAGATCACTTTGGGCCGCGCTTTCGCCGGCCGCCGCCAGGTTGGCGCCTGAGCGTCCGCCCCGGTCCGCTTCGGCCGCTCCAGAGGAAGCCTTTGCCGGCAACTGCTGATCTTCCTAAACCGGGCCGGGGGCAAGGACGAGGACGTCCTCCACGTCGGTCCTTGTCTAAGTCGGGGCAGGCGGCGTCCAGCCCCGACTTCTCGGCCAGGCCGGCTGGGCAAGGCGAGGGCGGGGACGTTCTCCACGTTAAAGCGGGGCCGGCGGCGTCTAGTTCAGTTTCTCGGTCGGGAACGGGGACGTCGGTCCGTCTAAGCCGGGGCAGGTGTCCGAGCCGCTGGTCCCGACCTCGTGCCCCTGAAGATGGCGTGGACCCGCACCCCGCTGGCCAAGTAGGCTCCGAGCTGCTGCTCCCGGCCTTACCCTGCTCGTCGGTTCTTTTAAGCCGTGGTAGGCGTCTTCTCAGACGGTCCGCGGTTGGTTAGGCTCACGTCTATGGACTCAACCCCAGCCTCCTCGCCTACCGCTCACGCTCGCCGGGCCAAGGTTTCCCCTTGGCTCATCGTCGGGGCCGTCGTCATCGTCGCCGCCTTGATCGTGGGGGCGTTTGTCCTGCGCGCCCTGGGGCAGCCCGCGCCGGCTCCCAGCCCGACGCCGACTCCGACGCCCAGCCCGTCGCCCAGTCCGAGCCCGGCCCCCAGTCCGACGCCTACGCCGACGCCGGAACCGGTTTGGCCCCTGACCGGCCGGACCGGCGAGATCGCCACGCGTCCGGCCATCGCCGTCAAGGTCGAAAATTCCATTGACGCGCGCCCTCAGGCCGGCTTGGAGCAGGCCGACATCGTCTACGAGCAGCTGGTCGAAGGCGGCATCGCCCGCTACATCGCCGTCTACCACTCCCAGTTGCCTGATCTCGTCGCCCCCATCCGCTCGGTCCGGCCCATGGACGGCCCCATCGTCTCCCAGTTACACCCTCTCCTGGCCTTCTCCGGTGGGCAAGATCGCTTCCTGCAGCGGGCGAGCCAGGCGGGAGCCCAGTTGATCTCGAACGACCGCGGCGACGCCGGTTTTTGGCGTACCTCCGACCGCGTCGCCCCTCACAACGTGGCCGGCGACGTCCAGGCTTTCTTGGCCCAAGCTGACAGCGCCCACCAGGATTCTCCGGCTCCTTTGTTCGCCTACGCCCAGGCTGGGCAGGCCAGTTCCATAGCGGCGGCGGGGACTCCGGCTGGACGTGTCAGCGCCCAGTTGTCAGGCGGCGCGACCCCGAATTGGACGTGGGACGCCGGCTCTGGGCGGTGGTTGCGCTCCGAGGGTTCGTATCCGGCTCTCAGCGCCAGCGGCCAGCAGTTGGCCGCCGACCATGTCATCTGCCTGAGCGTCGAGGTGCGTAACGAGGGCGGCCTCGACCCGGCGGGCAACCCAATTCCCGAGACGATCGTGACGGGCGCGGGCGACGGGCTCTTGGCCAGCGCGGGGGCCGTCATGGCGATCCGGTGGTCGAAAGCCGGCGACAGCGATCCCATGGTGTTCACGGACGCGGCCGGCCAGCCGCTGGTTTTGAGCCCCGGCACGACGTGGTTCGAGTTGACGCCCGTCGGCTCGGGCGGCTACTCGGCCCAATGACCTGGCAGGAAAACCCCGCCCGGCGCGGCTTGGACGGGAGGGGAGGCCAGGGGCGTTGGCGAGGGCGTTCTACGGGGTTTCCTGGCCGGCTGCTGATATGATGACCGACGCGATCGGCAAAGCGATGATGGGGCCATCACCTCGAAGCCGCCAGAAGAACGGTCCTTAGTTGACTCATTAGACCTGGCCGCCGGCCGCCAATGAAGTGGGGGGCCTGTCGGGCTCCCAAGGAGGGTGGTACCGCGGAAACGGCCTGGGCCGGGTCCGTCCCTTCGCCTGGAGCGCCGCCTGGAGGCGGCCTGAACCGCGAAGGATCGCCATGGCTGACACCGCTTCGGCCCGTCCCAGCCCAGACGCAACGGCTGATGTTGAAGCCGTCACACCGCCTGTTTCGGCTGGCTCTGCCGCCCCGGCCACACCGTCTGGCTCCGCCGCCGCGCCGCCTGCGCCAACGGCCGCAACTGTCTCGGCCGCCGCCGCGCCGCCGGTTTCGACTGCCGCCGGCGCCCAGGCGACTGGCGGCCCGCGCCTGGCGGACCCTCTGGCGCCCGTCTACAACGCCGTTCCGCCCCAGGTCGACCTTCCCGCCCTTGAGCACGGCATCCTCGCCTTGTGGGCGCAGCAAGACACCTTCGCCCGTTCCCTTGACCGCCCTGACGCGCCGGTTTGGACCTTCTACGAGGGCCCGCCGACCGCCAACGGCGTGCCTGGCGCCCACCACATCGAGTCACGCGCTTTCAAGGACGTTTTCCCGCGTTTCAAGACCATGCAGGGCTACCGCGTGCCCCGCAAAGCCGGTTGGGATTGCCATGGCCTGCCCGTCGAACTGGCCGTCGAGAAGGAACTTGGATTTTCTGGGAAACCGGACATCGAGGCCTACGGCGTCGAAGCCTTCAACGAGCGCTGCCGCGAGTCGGTCGGCCGCCACGTCGACATGTGGTCCCAGCTGACCGAGCGGATGGGTTTTTGGGTCAACCTCGACGACGCCTACTGGACGATGAGCCCCGAGTTCGTCCAGTCCGCCTGGTGGGCGCTCAAGCAGATCCACGCCCGTGGCTGCCTGGTCGAGGACTACCGTGTCGCCCCCTATTGCCCGCGCTGCGGCACCACATTGTCCGATCATGAGCTGGCCCAAGGCTACGAAGATGTCACCGACACGACGGTTTTCGTACGCCTGCCGCTTTTGTCCGGCCCCCTCGCCCATCAAGCTAGTTTGTTGGTGTGGACGACCACGCCGTGGACGCTGATCTCCAACCTGGCCGCCGCCGTCAACCCCGACGTGGCCTACGTCGCCGCCAGCGACGGCCAAGAAACCCTCATCGTCGCAGAACCACTGGTCGACGCCGTTTTGGGCGAGGGTTGGACCGTCGTGTCCCGCCATCGCGGCCGCGACATGGCCCGCTGGCGCTACCGCCGCCCCTTCGATGTCGTCGACCTTGGCGGCCAGGAGGCGAATTTCGTCATCACGGCTGACTATGTGACGACCGCGGACGGCACCGGCGTCGTCCACCAGGCCCCGGCCTTCGGCGAGGAGGACATGGCGGCCTGCCGGGCCTGGGGGCTGCCGTTCGTCAACCCGATCCGTCCGGACGGGGCCTTCGAGGCGGACCTGCCTCTCGTCGGCGGCCTCTTCTTCAAGTCGGCCGACAAACCAGTCATCCGTGACTTGGAAGAACAAGGATTACTGTTTCGGGCGGCCCCTGTCACCCACTCTTACCCGCACTGTTGGCGCTGCCACACCCTCTTGATTTATTACGCCCAGCCCAGTTGGTACATCCGGACCACCGCCGTCAAAGAAGCTTTGCTGCGGGAGAACGAGGCCACCAATTGGCACCCTGAACACATCAAACACGGCCGCTACGGCGACTGGCTTGCCAATAATGTCGATTGGGCCTTGTCGCGCAAACGCTACTGGGGCACGCCGTTGCCGATCTGGCGCTGCGCCGATGGCCACCAAACCTGTGTCGGATCCTTGGCCGAGCTGTCCGAGTTGTCCGGCCATGACCAGTCGGGCCTCGATCCGCATCGTCCCTTTGTCGACGCGGTGACCTTCCCCTGCCCGGCTTGCGGCGGTCTGGCCCGCCGCGTCCCCGAGGTCATCGACGCCTGGTTCGACTCCGGTTCGATGCCCTTCGGCCAGTGGGGCTATCCCTGGGCGCCAGGCTCGAAGGAACGGTTCGAGGGGGCTTTCCCGGCTGACTACATCTGCGAGGCGATCGACCAGACCCGCGGCTGGTTCTATTCCCTGATGGCCGTCAGCACTCTCGTTTTCGACCGTAACTCGTATCGCAATGTCATCTGCCTCGGCCACATCCTGGCCGAAGACGGCAAGAAAATGTCGAAACATCTCGGCAACATCCTGGAACCATTGCCGTTGCTGGAGCGCCATGGGGCCGACGCGGTCCGTTGGTTCATGTTGGCCGGCGGCTCGCCTTGGGCTTCCCGCCGTGTCGGCCACGCCGCCATCCAAGAGACGGTCCGCAAGGTTTTGTTGACCTATTGGAACGCGGTCAGCTTCCAATCCCTCTACGCCCGCGTCAACGGCTGGTCGCCGCGGCCGGGCGGCGGCGGCGCGGTCAAGGACCGCCACGTCCTCGACCGCTGGCTGGTTTCGGCCACCCAGGTCCTCATCGGGCAGGTGACCGAAGCGCTGGAAAACTTCGACACCCTGCGGGCCGGGACGCTGCTGGCGGATTTCATCGACGAGCTGTCGAATTGGCACATCCGCCGTTCCCGCCGCCGCTTCTGGGAGGGCGACGATTCAGCTTTGTCGACCCTGCACGAGACGCTCGACGCTTTGACCCGGTTGATGGCCCCGATCGCCCCCTTCACGACAGAACGGGTTTGGCAGGATCTCTTCGTCGCCGTGGACCCGGCGGCCCCTGCCTCCGTCCACTTGGCCGCCTGGCCTGTGGCTGATCCGACGCTGGCCGACGCCGACTTGGCGGCCGCCATGTCCTTGGCCCGCCGGATCGTCGAATTGGGCCGCGCCGCCCGTTCGGAGGCCCGGGTCAAAATCCGCCAGCCGCTGTCCCGGGTCCTTGTCTCGTCGGCCGCCTTGGCCCGTCTCGGCGACGAGCTGCTGGCCGAGGTGCGATCAGAGCTCAACGTCGAACGGATCGAGTCCTTCACGTCGGCCGGCGACCTGGTCGACTATTCCGCCAAAGCTGATTTCCGGGCTTTGGGCAAACGTTTCGGCAAAGAAACGGCGGCGGTGGCGGCGGCGGTGGCGGCGGCCGACCCGGACTGGCTGGCCGCGGCTCTGGCAGCTGACGGCCAGGTGACGCTCGACTACGGCGGCGGCACGGTCCTGACCGCTGACGAGATCGTGGTGTCGGAGCGTCCCCGCCAGGGCTGGTCGGTGGTGGGCGAGCAAGGCGAGACGGTGGCCCTCGACCTGGAGTTGACCGATGAGCTGATCCGGGCCGGCTGGGTGCGCGAGGTCGTCCGGGGAGTCCAAGAACTGCGCAAACAGTCAGGCCTGGAGGTGTCCGACCGAATCCGTTTGAGCTGGTCGGCTGAGGACGAGGTCGGCGCGGCGGTGGCGGCGGCCGCGGATGCCATCGCGGCCGAGGTTTTGGCCGTCGAGATGATTCGGCTACCTGAGGCTGGCCCCGGTTGGACGGCTGACAAGGAGTTGCCGGTCGCTTACGCTCTGGCCAAGGCCTAAAGCCGATCGCTTAGCGGGGCGCTTATCAGTCGGCGCTGTCATTTGGCGTCAGACTGGTAGGCGGAGTGCTGGACGGCCCAGGCTGCTTGAGAGTGGCACAGGGCAGCTAAAGATGCTATACATCCACGCATAGACCACCCGGCGTCTCTGGCGCCGGGTCACTTTTTTCGGGGCTGATTGCCTCTTCAAGACTCGCCTCCTTCTCATCGGCCTCGGATCAGGTCTGTTGACCGGCGCCTCCAACCGTAAAAGCTGACCACTTTAAAGCCACACCCAAAACCTAAAACCAAACCGCAGGCCTGAATACGCGGGGATCCGTCGACTGGTTGTCGACGAATCCCCGCTTGCCTTGCGTCAAAACGGGTCGCCGCCTAGCTTGGCGATGGGGTCGGTCCCAAAGGCCGGACACTGGCTTGTTTTGGTCCGAGACCGCGCGGACGGCGCTGTCCGGGTCCGCAAGATCGAGTTCCACCTCGGCTCGGCCTGGGCTGGAAAACTCGTATACGCCGTGGTGGAGGACGGCACGGTGGAGTTCATCGGCCACGACGGCGTGGCCATTGCCGAACACCCCTGGCCGCTGCCCGGCATCACCCACGCCGGCGCCAAGCAACCCCACCGGTCCGGCGAACCGTCAGGGAAACCCTGACATGTCAACTGTCAGGGATGTCTTGAGGCAGAGCTGTCAGGACTCTTCTGAGACATCACATGCTGGAGTTTTGCTTGAGGGCTTGCATTCGGGGGGGGGGGGGGAGAATTCGGGGTGGTCCGTCTGACAGGTTCAGAGGACCGTGGCCGCCGTCGATTTTTTGGGAGTTTTACTATGACAATCAGGTTGTCTCATTTTCCTGCTTTGTTGGGTGGTTTTGTTTTGCCTTTGGTGTTGGCTTTCGCTGCGGTGGCGTCTCCAGCGGCTGTGGCGGAGGAGCCTGGCGGTGTGGTCCCGGATCCGGTTTTCCGGGCTTGCCTCAACAGTAGGCTCGACTGGATGGTAGCCGCTGATTCTCCCATCACCGCCGAGCAGCTAGCCTCGCTGACAGACTGGGTGTCCTGCCCTCCTAACGGCGAGCGGATCACTTCCATCGCGGGAGCAGAATATCTTGTCAACATTGATGGATTCTACCTTCATGTTACCAGCATCTCAGATTTGACGCCGCTGAGCAATCTGACCAACCTTTCTAGTCTTACCGTCGAAAGCGGCCAGCTCTCGGATTTGACGCCGTTGAGTGGTCTTGCCGGTCTCACTTATCTTAATCTCGGAGTCAATCAGCTCTCAGATTTGTCGCCGTTGAGTGGTCTTGTCAATCTCACTAACCTTTACCTCAATAACAATCAGATCTCGGATTTGGCTCCGTTGAGCGATCTCAGCAACCTCGACCATCTCACTTTCGCCTGGAATCAGGTCTCGGATTTGACGCCGCTGGCTGACCTTTCCGGACTCTGCTGTCTTGATCTCGACAGGAATCAGGTCTCGGATTTGACGCCGCTGGCTGACCTTTCCGGACTCGTCTCTCTCTATCTCAACGGGAATCAGATCCTAGATTTGTCACCGCTTGATTCCATCGACAGGCTGGCTCTTTACATGAAAGTCGGAGAGCAAGAGACGGTTTGGACTGTCGCTCCGGGGACGTATCCTTGGCCGGTGGTCCAATTGGCGGCCGATGGCTCTCCTCTTGCTCTTGAGGTTGTCAGCGGCGACGGCATCGCCAGTGTCGACTCGGAAGCCCGCACTGTTTCTTTCTCCGGTCCTGGTGTCGCAGAGCTGGCTTGGTCCGCTTACCGTATCGGGGAATGGGGATCGGATGCTGGTGAATATTTCAGCGGCCGCTTGACGGTGACCGTCGCCGGAGCGCCTGAAGAACCTGGCAACGTGGTCCCGGATCCGGCGTTCCGGGCTTGCCTCAACGGTTATCTGGGTGCGGCGGCGGATGCTCCTATCACAGCCGACCAGCTAGCCCCGCTGGACGGCTCGGTGGACTGCGACAAGGCGGGGATTGTTTCCATTGCCGGGGCGGAACACCTTGTCAACCTCCTCGATCTCTCCCTTGAGGATAATCAGGTCTCAGATCTGTCGCCGCTGGCCAATCTTGCCAGCCTTGTTTCTCTCTCCCTCGGTGACAATCAAGTCTCTGATTTGACGCCGCTGGCTAACCTTTCCAAACTCCAAGCTCTCGAATTCGATGGCAATCAGGTTTCAGATTTGACGCCGCTGGCTGACCTCGTCAACCTTCATAGTCTCCAGTTCAGCGGGAACCAGGTTTCGGATTTGACGCCGCTAGCTGGCCTTGCCAACCTCAGCTATCTCTGGTTCTCTGGCAATCAGGTTTCGGATTTGACGCCGCTGACCAATCTTACCGACCTTTATAATCTCTCTTTTAGCGGGAACCAGGTTTCGGATTTGACGCCGCTGGCCGGCCTTGTCAACCTCGGCTGGCTCTGGTTCTATGGCAATCAGGTTTCGGATTTGTCGCCGCTGGCTGGCCTTGTCAACCTCGGATTGCTCGGGTTCGATGACAATCAGGTTTCAGATTTGTCGCCGCTGGTTAACCTTGCCAACCTCCACGATCTATTCCTTACCGGCAACCATGTCTTAGACTTGGGGTCTCTTGATCCCATCGACAGTCTGAACCTTCGCATAGAGGCTGGGGAGCAAGAGGCGGTTTGGACTGTCGCTCCGGGGACTTATCCTTGGCCGGTTGTCCAATTGGCGGCCGATGGCTCTCCTCTTGCTCTTGAGGTTGTCAGCGGCGACGGCATCGCCAGTGTCGACTCGGCTGCCCGTACGGTTTCTTTCTCCGGTCCTGGTGCCGCAGAGCTGGCTTGGTCCGCTTCCCGTGCTTACCGCATCGGCCAATGGGGATCGGATGATGGTGAATATTTCAGCGGCCGCCTGACTGTGACTGTCACCGAGGCGACTGCGCCGACGCCGACTCTGCAACCTAGCGAATCGGCTGCGCCGACGCCGGCAGTGAGCGAATCAGCTGGTCCTGAACCTTCTGATTCTCCTCAACCCAGCGAACCGTCGACGCCGACGCCGGCAGTGAGTGGATCGGCTGATCCTGGTCCTTCTGATTCTCCCCAACCGGGCGAGCCGACGGCGCCTGCGCCGACGCCGACAGCCAGCGAGCCGGCCGGTCCGGAAGCTTCGGCTTCTCCTCAGCCGGGTGAACCGACAGCCTCGCCTCAACCAGGTGAACCGGCCGCTTCGGCTGAAACCGGTTTGCCGGGCACTGGCGCCGGGGTTTCGCCGGCGTTGGCGGCTTGGGCGTTGCTCGCTTTCGGCCTCGGGCTCGTCTGCTTCGGTTCCGGCTTGTTGACCAGCGCCTACGGCCACAGAAGCTGACCGCCTTCAGCTGGCCTCGCAAAATTTAAAGCCAGTCATAATAGCTGAGCAAGTGGGGGTCCGCCGATTGATTATCGGCGGACCCCCACTTGCCTTGCGCCAAAACAGATCGCCGCCTAGTTGGGCGATGGGACCGGCCCCAAAGGCCAGACACTGGCTTGTTTCGGTCCAAGACCGCGCGGACAGCGCTGGCGGCAGTGACGAAGGGGATCAGGGCGCGCGGTGTCCTGCAGTGATGCTGTCAACGTCGGTGATGTGGATCTTCTAGCAGAAGACTTGACTGCAACTCTGCCACAACGTCGCTGGTTTCGCGTCTGACGATGCTGCAATAATAACTAACCATGTTAATACTGTGGCTGGCCCCGAGTCACACGGCCTGCCCCGTCGGCTACCCGCCCAGCCAACTGCGCCGTTAGCCGTGCTGATCGGGGAGGTTGGCCAATCGAGGGACCAGGGATTCAAGCCGAAAACTGTCGTACCTGTGCGACATACTGGCCTAGAAGGCCGGCAAGCGCCTCCAAACACGGCCAGCAGCGCTACTCATAGCACCGCTCCGCCACCCCGGCGTCAAGGAGCCGCCATGTCAAAACCCAAGGCTGTCCACGACGGTGGACCGCTGAGAGACGAGGGCGCCGAAGCAGATCGACGAGTTGCGCAAACAGACGACCGAGTTGACGGACTGCGAACGCGCAGCGCCGCACCCGCTGGCCTCCCGGAAGCCCGGCTCGGACCCCGACGACGGCGTGCTGGCCAATCACCGGCGCTTCGGCAAGGCCGTGCTGAGGATCAAGGCGATCAAGGACAAGGGCAAGACGGTCGAAGGCCGGACCTGGCCCTGTCACCGGCCCAAGCCCGAGGACGGTGTCTGATTCGAACGGTTAGCGCACGCACCGTATTGGGCAACAGCCTGTTGCCCAATACGGCTCAGAAACTGTCGCTGGCGATCTCTAGGCCTTCCATCAATGCCGCGTCCTTGTCGCTGGCAGGGCAAAATTGACGCTATGGGCGGTGACGACTGGCTGGAGCGGTATCAGCGCGGCGAACAGGAGCAGGTCTGGCACGAGTTGCGCCTCCTGGGTGACCGGGTGCGTGACACGGAGCATTTCGCCGCCGCGCAGGCGGTCTGTGACGAGATGGCTCGCCGGGCCCGGCGCAATGTCGAGACCCTGGTCGAACGGTTGGCCGAACAAGGCTATCGGTTCCACAGCAACGACAACGACAAGCAGCCTCTGGCCCCATTCATCCCCGCCACCGCCAAGGCCGCTGATCTGGCCGACTGGCTGGAAAAGCACGTTGGCCCGCTGCCGATGACTGTGGCGTCTTGGCTGCGCCTGGTTGGCGACGTGTGGTTGGCAGGCACGCATCCGCAGTGGCCTGAGTCGCTGGAAGCTGATCCGTTCGTCATCCAGTTGGAGGGCTCCCACTATCCACAGTCGTCGATCAAAGACTCCATCGAATCCGAGTGCGACGATTGGCGGCAATGGGGTCCGGCGGCGGGCTGCCCGTTCGTGCTGTCGGTCGCCCCAGATCGCCTGACCAAGGCGAACATTTCTGGCGGTCCGCCCTACGGCTTCCGGCTGCCTGACCCGTGCGCAGATGGGCTGTTCAAAACCGAGATTGACACGCCGTTCGTCGCCTACCTGAACCGGGTTTTCCGCGCCGGCGGCTTCCCAGGCCGGGCCGGCGGCGAGAACCGCTGGGAGATAATCCGCTCATTGCGGGAAGGCATGCTGCCGCTCTAGGACTCCGCCGGGCGAGGCTGGAAATCGAATGCTCTCCAACAGTACTCGTTGCGGCGGCGCTGGTCGTCCAGCACAAGACCGTAGATCGCGTCAGGCAGCCGCTCCCGCTGCCAAGCGCACTCGGCCCGCCCCGCCTCGTCGCGTTCTTCACCGGCGGCGGCCCGCGCGGCGCGGATGGCGTAGGCGGCGGCGCCCAGCGCGTGCTCGGCCACATGTGGGACACAGCCGGCCTGGCCGGCGGCATGGGCCGCTTCCCTGGCCGCGCCTTCCAAATCCCGGGCGGCGCCGTTGGCGTGGCCGCCGGCGGCGCGGGATTCCATCATGGGCATTTCCCCGCGGGTCCACGCCCTGGCCGCTTCGACAGCGCGGCGGGGACGCTGGTCAGCGGGCCTGGCGTCTTCGAAGAAACGGAGGACGTGTTCGGCGCAGTCGGCCGCCCACAACGCCAGCAGCCGGTGGTGCTCGTCGGTCAAGGTCCCGCCCCGACGGACAGCAACGAGGCGAGGGTCGCGTTCCTTGGCGAAGATCATCGAAAACTTCTCTGACGGCTCACAATTGCCGAGGGAGTTCACCGAGACTGCCTGACGGCGACGCCGGGCGGGGCAGTTCATCCGCTACGACGTTCCAGTTCACGCCGAATCTGTCGGTCACAGCGGCATAGAATACGCTATGACTTCATTGCCAAAGCAGCACCTGAGCGGCTCGTTCAGCGGCGCCGCGCGGACATTCGCCTACTTCATGGCCAGCGGCACGCAAGACACCCTTGAAGGCATTGACTACCTGTCGCTGTACGGCGAGGAACCCAGTGCTTTCGAGATGGTTTGGGCCATCTACTGCAATGTGATCGAACTCGACGAAAACGGCACGGTGCTCAACGCCAAATACACCGAAAAACGGGCCACCGACTACTTGAGAAGCTACTGCGATCCGAGCTTTGCCGTCGATCCGCCCTACGCAGAATGGGAAATCACGCTCTATCCACCGCCTCCTTTGACCGATCTGAAAACCCCGACTCAGATCGTACGGGTTCCCAACTAGTCTTTCAACCAAGCAGGACGGTGACTCGGTCGAAGATGAGTTTGGCCCAGAGCAGCCGGGCGGGGGGTGGCCTGGTCGAGCAGGGCGACAGCGGCGGCCGGAGTGGCCATGACGGCAGATGTCCCGAATAAGCGCGTTGATGCGTTTGATGGTCTTCTTGTCCTGGCCCTGCCACCACAGGTAGTCGTCCCAGGCGGAGTCGGCGAATACGACATCAGGCATCAGCCATCCGCTCGAGTTCGTCAATTGAGCGGGTGACGGTCTGCCCAGCTTCCAATTGGCGGATGGAGCGCTCGATGTGCGCCAAGTTAGCGGGCGTGTAGAACGGGTCGGTCTTGGTGGTGATGGTGAACGGTATGCCGCCCTCGCGGACCGCTTGACGCAGGAACATAGTCAAGGCGGTGGACATGTTGATGCCGAGTTGGGCGAATAGCTGCTCGGCCTGGTCTTTCAACTGGTCGTCAACGCGGATGCTCACTTGGGGCATTCTGTCTTCTCGCTTTCTGGCTGCCGTACGGCGTCCACCCCACAGATACTACACCTGGTCGATACAGTGAGAAGCGAACCGCGAACTTGGGCAAGACCTGCGGATTCGGCCTCCGGGTTCACAACTAGTCTTTCAACCAAGCAGGACGGTGACTCGGTCGAAGATGAGTTTGGCCCAGAGCAGCCGGGCGGGGGTGACCTGGTCGAGCAGGGCGACAGCGGCGGCGGCCGGAGTGGCCAGACCGAGGTCGTCCAGTTCCTGGGCCCGGCGGGTGAGAGTGTCCAGATGGTGGGGGCCGAGGCTGTGCTGGCCGCTGGCGGCCAGGTCGTCCACCAGATCGCCGAGGGCCGCGCAGAGACGCCGGAGACGGTCGGGCTCAGGTTCGGGGCCGGCGGCGCGGCGTTGCCGGTCCAGGCCGAGGAGGCGGCGACGCCACTTCGGTTCGAGTTGGCGCAGGGGCAGCGGCGTGAGGGTGAGTGAGACGAGCCGCAGGCCCTTTTTGTCGAGCAGGAAGACAGCTTCCGGACGGCCGCCGACGCTGGTGATGGCGGTGAGTTTGCTTTCCTGGACCAGCCAGGTGAGCAATTGGGCGTTGACCTCGTCGGCGGGCAAGGCCAGCCGGTGGGTTTGGCCGGTCCGGTCCGTGACCGGCCAGACCAGTTCTTGGGCGATCTCGTCCAATTCGAGAGCGCCCAGACCAAAACTACGTTTTGGCAACAGGATGCGCAGCGGCTCGGACCCGGCGCCGAACTGGGTGCGGGCCAGTCCGTTGTCCGCGCTGTTCACCTGGCCGGCCAGCTCGGCCAGATCGACGCCGTCCCAGCCACCGGCGGTGACGGCAGTGCCGCTGGACGCGGCCAGGCTGCCGTCGTCGCGCCGGCTGGGGTTGTGGACAGTGAGCATTCCCGAGCACAACCGGGCGGCCGAAGCCTTCCACAGCAATGGGGCGTCCCAGCTGCGGACGAAGCCTGGGTCGGCGCCGGCGGCGCGGCCGTTCGCAGCCTGTTCGAGTCGCCTGGCGTCCGGATCCCAGGCGTGCAGCGTGAAACTACGGGTGCCGGAGGGCGCGTGCCCCCAGCGGGCGGCCAGCGGGATCAAGCGCTGAGGCAAGGCGGCGGCTTCCCCGGCGGCCGCCACGGTCCCGGAACTGACCGCTTGGGCGCAGGCCCAGGCTTGGGCCAGCGCCGACAGCACCGCTGAAGCAGTGGTGTCGTCGGCCCGACCGGTCAGGGCCCGCAGACCGCCGGCGGCGGCAGCGGCCAGCCGGGCCAGCAAACGAAGATCGGCCAGGCGGGCCCGTTGCCCGGCCCGGGTCAGCCGGTCGATGTCAGCCCCGACGGCCTGCTCCAAGCCCTGGGCCAGGAGGCCTTCCACGACGGCCGCCACCCCGGCGGCGGCGGCCCCCTGTGCCGCGGTGGGGTCGGATCGGGGCGGGCGGGCGGTTACCCCGACGGTGGGCTCAGCCGGGGATACGGCAGGTGCGGTGGTCTCGGCGGGTGTGCCGGGGGTTTCAGCGGTGGTCTCAGTGCTGGTTCTAGTGGTTCCGGTGCTGGGTTCGGTGGCGCCGGCGTGGGTTCCGGTCGTCCCGACGGTGGGCTCAGCCGGGGCTACGGTGGGTGCGGTGGTCTCGGCGGATGTGCCGGGGGTAGTGGTCCCGGTGGTGGGCTCAGTGGCGCCGGCGGACGCTCCAGTTGTCCCGGCGGGTGTTCCGGTGGTTCCGGTGGCATCGCTGGGGCTTCTGGTGGGTTCGACAGCGAGGGCGGGTGTTCCGGTGGTCCCGTTGACGGGGTCGGCGGGGGGTCCGGCGGTTCCAGTGGTTCCGGTGGTGGGCTCAGTGGCGCCGGCGGGCGCTCCGGTTGTCCCGGCGGGTGTTCCGGTGGTCTCGCTGGCAGTCTCAGCGACAGTTCCGGCGGTTGCCCCGGCGGCGCTGGCGGCCTGGCCGGCCCACAGGCAGCCGGCCACGATGTGAACGCAGAGGCCGGGGGCGGGGCAGGGGCAGCGAGCCGCCCGGACTCCGCCCGGCCGCAACCGGACTTCCACCCCTTGGCAGGTCAGCATGATCTCGTCCGGGCCAGCCCGAACCGGAACAACGGCGGCGGCCAAGCGGCGTCCCCGCCGCACCAGGCCGGGGTTCGTCAACTCGGCCAGGGTCTCGTCGTCCAAACTGGCGTAGGCGCCGGCCCACTCAGGCAGCCTCACTGGGTCACCTCCGCCAGCCATTCAGCGAAACGGTCGGGGGTCATGGCGGCGATCTCCATGCCCGCCGCGGCCAGCCGAGCGGCCACGCCATGGTCGTACCACGGTTCTCCCTCGTCAGACAGCGAGGCCAGCCCGAGCAGCCGCACCCCCGAGGCAGCCAGGCCGCGCGTGACAGCCAGCAGCGCCGACACCGATCCGCCCTCCTCGAAGTCGCTGATCAATGCGACCACCGTCCGCGACGGCTGCCGCACCTGCTGGGCGGCGTAGGCCAACGCCTGGGCGATGTCGGTGCCGCCGCCCAGCTGGGCGGTCATCAGCACCTCGACCGGATCGGCTGCCAGGTGGCTGACGTCCGCGATCGAGGTGTCGAACAAGATGAGCCGGACGCTGAGGCCGGGCAGACCGGCCAGGATCGCCGCCGACACCGCGCTGTGCAGCACCGAGTCGGCCATCGAGCCGGATTGGTCGACCAAGATGATGATCTGCCATTGCAGGTTGCGCCGCCGCTGGCGGGCCATGAACCGCACCTCTTCCACCAGCATCCGTCCCGTTTCGGGGTCGACGTGGGACAGGTTCGCGGCGATGGTGCGACGCCAGTCGAAGTTGTGCGAGGAAGCGTGCCGAGAGCGTTGGGAGCGGAGCCGGGAACCGGTCAAGCTGGTGCTGAAAACCGGCCGCAAGCGGGCCAAGATATCCGCCACTGCCCGCGCGATGACACGGCGCACGCCAGCCGCCGTGGCGGGGTTCAACTTGCCCCGGCAGCGCAGCAGCGCCTTGGCCAGGGCCGGACTGGCCTCCAGAGCATCCACAGTCTTCGGATCGGACAGCAGGTCGTCCAGGCCGTAGCGGGTGACAGCGTCGCGTTCCATCCGTTCGAGGGTGGAGGCAGGGAACAGCCCACGAGCCTGGCTCAGCCAGGTCAGGGCGGTCAGCGCCGACGGGTCGAGCGACCCGCCGCCGCCTTTGGCGTGGCGGTGCCCGCGGGCGACGTACTCGTGGTCATACAAGTAGCCGAGGGTGGCGTCCAAAGCGGCGTCGGCCGCGGCGGCGGGCAGTTGGCGGTCGGCGTAGCGGCCCAGCACCAGACGCCAACGGCGGGCCAGTTCCCGGTTCGGCTGGGTCATCGCGCGCCTCCCAGGCCGTCCCGGCTCAGGCTGGCTAGCAAATCGAGTTCCACGGTCCGGGCGCGAGCCAGGTCGGCTGGGCTGATGTCCAGCACGACATCCAGGTCTTCCGCCCGCAGTCCGGCAGCCGCGGCTGCCAATTCAGCCAGCCGGGCTGTCTCGGTCGGCCGCAGCCAGGTGAAGGCCTGCCTCAGGTCGGGCAGCACCCGGAGCAAGGAGACCTCGTCCAGCTCGGCCAAGCGGGCGTTGACCGCGGCCAGGAGGTCAGGGTCGTGGACGATCAGATCAGGCGCGGCCTGCATCAACCCCAGCAAGAAGGCGCTCACCCGGTCGGGGTCGGCGCCGGGGTGCAGATGGGCGACCACCTCGGCCTGCAGGGCGGACGCCTCCAACTCGCCGTCGCTGTAGCTGATGCCGACCAGGCAGCCGTGCAGCTGGGCCCCGGCGGCGCGCTGTTGGCGTAGGCGGCGTAGTTCGCGGCGCGGGGCTTCACAGTCGAGTTGTCCGGCCAGGTCGGGTTCAGCCAGCCGCCGCAGCAGGGCGCGCAACCCGAGCAGAGCTTGGCAGGCCTCGGCGGCCTGGTCGGCCGGCAGGTCCGCCAGCGGGCCGAGCAGGTAGGCGACGGCGGCCAGGCCATGATTGAGCAGGCCGTGCACCGCCGGGGCGGGGCCGCCGAGGGCCAGCCGTCCGGTCTCGCTGACCAGACCGGTCAGGGTGTGCAAACTCGCCACCACCGAAGCCAGCCGGGGGTCGGCGTCGTAGCAGCGGCGCAGGGCGGACAAGGCGGCGGGGAGTTCGGACTCTGCCCCCATCAGCACCAGTTCCGCGACCAGCTGGGCCGCGGCGGCGGCCGACGGGTCAGCCGCCTGGAGGCGTTTACGGATTCGTACCGCCCGCACTTCGGCCAGGCTGCCCCCCTCGGCGCTAGCCTCGACCAGCGCCATCTCGACCAGCGGCGTCCAGGCGTACTCCCAACGCTCGAAGAGCTGCCCCAACCCGGTCCCCGCCACCAGATCGGCGCCGGCGATCTGGCGGGCGAAGCCCACGCCGACAAACCGCATGGTGGCCAGGAACTCCCGCCGCCTGACCTGAGCCGGTTTACGGGCGGTGTCGAGGCTGACCTGGCGGATGGCGCCGTCGTCGACCACGAAACGGAGCCGCTTGGCTTGAGCGCGGGCTTCGGCCACCAGCGGCGGGGAAGCCAGCCCGTCGGGCAGGTCGCCCAGGACGGCGCCCCCGAAGACGGCGGCGATGGCGGCGCCCAGCGGCCCGGACAGGCCGCTGTCGTCGCTGACGAAACAGGACAACATGGCGTCGGTGACGTCTGTCAGCCCGGGCCGGGCCCGGCCCCGGAAAGCCGCCAGCCGCAGCGCCTGCTCGGCCGCCTCGGCCACTGTGGCGGTGCTGAGCGGTTCGCCGTCGGCCCGCAGCCGGGCCGCCACCTCGAGCAGCAACTGGACGGTGAACTGGCGCCCGCCGTCGTCTGTCCTGGGGCCGTCGGCTGGCTTTGAGCCGTCGTCCGGCCGGGGGCCGCCGGCCCGCCGCCCGGCGGCGGCGCCGCGCCGGCGGGGTGATGACG
>JAIRXC010000014.1 GCA_031268515.1 Propionibacteriaceae bacterium | reverse complement strand
TGTGTTTACAGCGGCCACATCATGCCCTGCCAAATGCACGACGGCTATTTTGACCAGGCCCGCCAGTGTTACGCCAAAATGGCTTCCGACAACCCCTGGGAAACCCGCGACCCCATAGCCACCTGGTGGGCCCAAACCGGCAGCCACACTAACGGGGTCGTCATGGAATGCTACATGCCCTACGAAGGCTATATTAAAGAAGTGTTTTGGGCGCCATCCGCGCCGCCCGCCGAACCAACCGCCGAAGAATACGGAGCCGCCGCCTGGGCCGCCCTCCAAGACGTGGTCCAAGCCCCCGAAATCGGAGTCTGGCCCTGGAGCACCGACCCGCCAATGGGCATCGTCGCCTACTGGACCGGGTTTTGGGCTGTCAACCCCGGCCCAGAATTCACCGCCGAAGGGCTCAACCTGTCTGTGCCAGTGGCCGGGACGACCCTGGAAATGACCGTCCGGTTGGACAAGATCGTCTACGACCCCGGCGACGGCGGCAACTCGGTCATCTGCCGTGACGCGGGCAGCCAGCCGACGGTCTGGAGCCGCGACCATGCGGTCGGCCGGCCAGCCTGCTCGTATTGGTATGTCCACCGAGGCGACTATGTGGTGACAGCGACCTCTTCACTGTCGGCTCATTGGTCGGCTGCTGGTGGGACGGTGCAGGGTTGGGTGACCGTCGAGGTGGCCAGGGCCCGGAGCATCCACATCGGCGAAATCCAAGTGCTGAACATCCCAAACAGACCCCGCTGAACAGGTTCAGGCGTCACAGTGCCCACCGCTGCGGCCCAAGTATGACCGTCATACGGGGCCACCACCGATCTCACCCCTTAGTGAGACAGCATCCACGACCACGACGCCAGCTGCCACGACAGCAAACACCCGCCGGCGCGAAAAAGAAGGCAAGCGGAATTGAGGTCAGAGGAATTGCGAATGTTTACACCAGTCCTCTTGCGTGCCGGAGAAGGGAGTCGAACCCTCACACCTTGCGGTACGGGATCCTAAGTCCCGCGTGTCTGCCAGTTTCACCACTCCGGCGCGGCCAAGCCATTGTCGCAGACCGTCGTCTCGCCGTCGAACCAACCAGGGCCCGTCGCCACTGCGGCCATGTCGCCCTCGCCTAGTTCCTCCTCCCAGGCCGCCGTGGCAACGGCCCGCAGCTTGGGATCGTCGGCGGACAAGGTCCGGACTGGCCCTGGGCCGCTGTCAGCGGTCTCAAAGCGGATGGTGACGCGGCCCAACCCCGACCCCCAGACCCAGCCGGGGCCGAGGTCGTCGTGGACGATGTCCTGGCCCGCCTGGTAGTGGCCGGAGCGGCGCCGCCCGGCCACTTCGGGAGCGGCTTCGACACGTGATTCGTCGAGGCGGGCGGTGACGACCTCGAACAAGGCTTCCTGGGCCGCCTGGGTGAAACCAGACAGGCCGACGCCGAGCAACCGTATGCCTTGCCGGACCAGATGCGCCTGATCATGCAGGAGCGACAAAGCCACTTCGGTGATGACGGAATCGGAGTCGACAGCCCCGATCAAAGTGCGCGAACGGGTGTGGCCGCTGAAATCAGCTAGCTTGAGTTTCAACGTGATCGTGCGGGCGAAGTTGCCGGAGCGGCGCAAACGGGCCGCCACGGCGGCGGCGTCGCGGGCGATCATCGGCTCCAAGACAGCCACCTCGTCCACGTCTTCGGCGAAAGTGTCCTCCACGGAGATCGATTTGACCTCGCGGCTGGGGTTGACGGGCCGATCATCCTCGCCTAAAGCCAGGCGGGCCAGCATGGCGGCGACGGCCGGGCCGAGTTCGCGGCGCAATTCACCGGGCAGGGCTTGGCGCAAGTCGGCCACCGTCCGCAATCCGAGGCGCTGCAGTTTGGCCGCCGTCATGGGCCCTACGCCGGGGACGGCGCGGACAGGCAAGCCGGCGATGAGGTCGAGTTCCGTGCCCGGCTCGATGACGGCGACGCCATCTGGTTTGGCTTGCTCGCTCGCCAGCTTGGCCATGAACAAGCTCGAACCGACGCCGACCGAGGCAGTCAGCCCGCCGGTCCGCCGCCACACCTCGGCCCGTGTCCGCTCGGCCAAAGCCCTCAGGCCGTCCGGGCTGAAATCGGTCGTCGGCCCGGCTGCCAGATCGACGTAGGCCTCGTCCAAGCTGAGCGGCTCGACCAGGGGCGAGAGCTGGCGCAAGACGGCCATGACCTGACGCGAGGCAGCCCTATAGGCGTGGAAACGGCCGCTCAAGAAGGCCGCCTGAGGGCAGAGACGGTGGGCTTCGGACATTGACATGGCCGAGTGGAGGCCAAAGCGGCGGGCTTCGTAGGAAGCCGTCGAGACGACGCCGCGGCCGCCCAAACCGCCCACGACAACCGGTTTGCCACGCAATGACGGCTTGTCGCGCTGTTCGACAGCGGCGAAGAAGGCGTCCAGGTCGAGGTGGAGGATCGAAGCTTGACTACGCATCGCCTGGATCGGGTCGCGGCGCGCTGACCATGATCTCAGCCAGCCGTTGGCGGGCGTCAAAGGTGCGACGGCGATAGCCGACGAAATCAAACTCGCCGCCTTCTTGGCGTCGGGTCTCAATCCAATAAACCGGGTCTACGACTGGGAAAGAGACGGCGCCAGCCACACTGGCGTGGACTTCAGTCAAGTCAAGGTCAGTCGTATACGGCCACAAGGCGGCGTAGATCTGGCCGCCGCCGGCGCACCACCAAGTCCGCTCTGGATACCAGGCCAGCAATCGCAAAGCCAGGTCGGGCGAAGAGGCCACGAAGACGCCGGCGGCGAAAGCGGGCGCCGGCCCGGGCCGAGGCAGGAGGCGGCCGGCCTGGACCTCGAAACGTTCCAAACCGGCCGCGATGAGGCCGTCAAGGCCCGCCGGGCCGCCTTTCGGCAAGTTATCTTCAGACAGTGGGCAGTAGGCGACGCCGGGGCCGGCGGCGCGGCTGATGACGATCAACTGCCGGCCCGGCAAGGCGACGCCGAGGGAGTCATAGGTGCGGCGGCCCAGCAAAAGAACGCCGCCGAGGGTCGTCCGCTTGAAATGGGCTAAGTCTTCCGGCAACCGCCAGAGCAAGCCGGCGCCGTCGCCGATGACCCCGTTGGCGGCGACCGCCGCGATGGCGGTGAGGCGAGGGTCAGAGCCGTCAAAGGAGTCAGAGCCGACGGGAGAGCTGGCAGTTGGCGCGGCGGCGGGCGTGCCGACGAGACGGGACAACAAGGCCGGGGCCGCCTCGACGGCGTCCGCGGGCGGGGTCGGTCCGGGAGCAGAGCCTGTCCGGCCGGGGGCGGCGTCGGCGAAGGGAACGGCAGAAGCCACAGGCGAGGTGCGGCCAGAGGCGGGGACAGCGCTGGCAACAGGAGCGGCGACGATGGCGGGAGCGGCGTCGAAGACAGATGCGGCAGCGGCGACAGGGGCAGCGTTGGTTGTGGTGGAGACGGGCGCAGAAGCGACGGAGTCAGAAGCAGAGACGTTGGGGCCGGTTTGGCCGGCCAACGGATCGGACCGCTTGGTCATGGCAATCTCCTCGTCAAAAGGACGGTGGTGGATCAGACGGCGATGGGAGCTTTGATGGCCGGATGGGGATCGTAGCCGTCAACTCGGATGTCGGCCAGGTCGAAGCTGTCGATCTCGGTCACCGCCGGGTTGAGCCACAGGGCCGGCAAGGAACGGGGCTGGCGGGTCAGCTGCAGGCGGGCTTGGCCGAGGTGGTTGAGGTAGAGGTGGGCGTCGCCGAAGGTGTGGACGAAATCGCCCACACCGAGGCCGGTGACCTGGGCGACCAGATGAGTCAGGAGAGCATAGGAAGCGATGTTGAAGGGGACGCCTAGGAAAACATCGGCCGAACGTTGATATAGTTGACAACTTAATTTGTTATTAGCGACGTAGAATTGGAAGAGCGTGTGGCAAGGCGGCAAAGCCATCTGATCGATCTGGGCCACGTTCCAAGCGCTGACGATGTGGCGGCGCGAGTCGGGTTGACGGCGGAGTTGGTCGATGACGGCTTGGATCTGGTCGATCTGACGGCCGTCCGGAGCCGGCCAACTGCGCCACTGGCGGCCGTAGATCGGACCCAGTTCGCCTTGCTCGTCAGCCCATTCGTCCCAGATCGTGATGCCGCGCTCATGCAGCCAAGCCGTGTTCGTGTCTCCCCGCAGAAACCACAGCAGTTCCCCGAAGATCGAGCGAGTGTGAAGTTTCTTAGTCGTCAAAAGAGGGAAACCCTCACTGAGGTCAAAACGCATCTGGTGTCCGAAAACAGACAGCGTCCCGGTGCCCGTGCGGTCGGTTTTCTCGACGCCGTGGTCGAGGATGCGCTGGAGCAAGTCGAGGTAGGCCTTCACTTCCCCCCTCCCCCCTCCAAGCCGGCCGGCGGACGAGGCGCCGTCGGTTCTGCCTGGTTGTCTTGGCCAAGGTCCGGCCAACCGAAGTCGGCCCGATCGAGGTCATCGTCGGCGGCTACTTCAGCCAGCGTCGTCAGAGTCGGCAGGAGGGCTCGCAGAGCCCGGCCGCGGTGGCTGATGGCGTCTTTTGCCGCGGCGGACAGTTCGGCCGTCGTCAGCCGGCCGCCCTCGGGCAAGAAAATCGGATCATAGCCGAAGCCGTTGTCGCCCCGAGGCGCCTCGGCCAGGCGGCCTTCGAGCGTGCGGCGCAGAACGACCGTCTGACCGTCCGGGACGGCCAAGGCGACGGCGCAGACGAAACGGGCTTGCCGGCGGGCAGGTTCGACATCGGCCAACTGGCGCAACAACAACTCAAGGTTGTCTAGGTCGGAGGCGCCGACACCGGCCCAGCGGGCCGACCTGACCCCTGGCATCTGGTTGAGGACGTCGACTTCCAAACCGGAGTCGTCAGCCAAGGTCGCCAACCCTGTCGCGACGCAACCAGCCTTAGCCTTGAGGAGAGCGTTGTCCTCAAAGGCGGCCCCGTCCTCGGCTGGTTCTGGGTAGGCCGGAAGGTCGCCTGGACTCAACACAGCCAAGTCGAGGCCGGCGGCGGCGGTCAGGCGGCGCAACTCAGCCAGCTTGTGGGAGTTGCCGCTGGCGAGAAAGAGGCGGCCCGTCACGGCCGGCCTCGGCGCCGGCCCGTCACGGCCTTTCCTCGGCCAGAACGGCCCGCTGCAACTCCGTCAACTGGGCGCAACCAGCCAGAGCCAAGTCGAGCAGGATGTCGAGCTGGGCGCGGCTGAAGGGAGCGCCTTCGGCCGTTCCCTGAATTTCAACAAGTTCGCCCTCCCCTGTCGCCACGACGTTGAGGTCCACGTCGGCGGCGGCATCTTCCTCGTAGGGCAGGTCGAGCAGAGCCTGGCCGCCCAGCAGGCCGACGCTGACGGCCGCGACAGAACCGCGGAGCGGCTCGCCGGCCAACAAGTTCCGCTGGCGCAACCAGTCCACGGCGTCGGCCAAAGCCACGGCGGCGCCGGTGATCGAGGCCGTCCTGGTGCCGCCGTCGGCTTGGAGGACGTCGCAGTCTATGACAATCGTGTTCTCACCCAGGGCCGCCACATCGATCATCGCCCGGAGGGAGCGGCCGACAAGGCGGGAGATTTCATGCGTCCGGCCGCCGATCCGCCCCCGGACCGATTCACGAACGCCGCGCTCGTTGGTGGCGCGCGGCAACATGGCGTATTCAGCCGTCACCCACCCCTGGCCGGAGCCCTTGCGCCAGCGCGGCACGCCCTCTGTCACACTGGCGGTCACGAGCACCCGGGTGCGCCCGAATTCAACCAGGACAGACCCCTCGGCTTGGTCGTTCCAGCCTCGTTGGAACCTGACCGGCCGCAATTGGCCGGGCTGACGGCCGTCGCTTCGCATCATGGCGCCTAGCCTAGTCGGCGCCTCCGACATCACTTGGAGCGACGAGGCTCGGCGGCTTTGCCCATTCGCGGGAGCGACGCTGCCTGCCGCAAAGCCGGCTGCCGCAAAATCCTGTCACAAAGATTCGCGCTGGCCCCCTCCAGGGAAGTGCTAGGATCGCGGCCATGCCTCGAACAGGTGTCTTAGCGCCCTCAGCCCGTCTCGCGCCGTCGCGCCCGACGGCCGGCTGTTGTCGCACATCCTGTTGTTGTAGGCGGTAGCCGTCGCCAGCCTCAAGCCGCCACTTTGGCGCCGCCTGGCCTGAAGAGCAGCCATCTGCTTGTTGGAGCGGATTGAAGCCGAACCGCCGCAGCTGAAATCGCCTGTCGCAATAAGATTTGTCTTATCCAGTGAGTCTCTGCCGGAAGAGACTCTGCCGGGGCGGTGATTTCAGCCGCCTTGGCTGCCGGCCGTCTGCCAGCGGCCAGCCTCAGACCGCCAACCCGCGACCTGCCAGACCCCTTCCATTAAACAATTTTCCCAATCGATTTTCATTCGCGTTAAGTTAAGGAGACAACCATGTCCGATTCATCCAGCGCCGCCCGGCCAGCCGGCCGGCATAATCTTCCTTATTTAATCGGCGGCGGCGTCCTGCTTGCCGCCATCGCCTTCATCGCCGGCTTCGTCGTCGGCTCCAACCGGACCGCTAACGCGGCCGACGACGCCAGCGAGTCAGCTCCCCCGCCGACGACCGGCGCCACCGCAAGTCCCGCCGGCGACGACACCGCCGGCCCAGGCAACTTCCGCAGCCTCGACCAGATCCGCTCCAGCGGCCAGATCCGCATCGGCGTCTTCAGCGACAAAGCACCCTTTGGCTACGTCAACTCCGCCGGAGACTACGCCGGCTACGACGTCGTCTACGCCCGCCGGATCGCCAAAGACCTCGGCCTGGACGTCGAGTTCGTGCCCGTCGAAGCAGCCTCGCGGGTGGCCTTCTTGGAGTCGGGCAAGGCCGACCTCATCTTGGCAAACTTCACCGTGACAGCGGAACGGGCCGAGAAAGTCGACTTCGCCAACCCCTACCTCAAAGTCGCCCTCGGCGTGGCCAGCCCCGATTCAGCGGTCGTGACGGACCTGTCTCAAATCAAGGACGGAACGGTCATCGTCGTCAAGGGCACAACGGCCGAGACGTACCTGGAGAAGAATTACCCGGAACTGACGGTTGCCAAATATGAGCAGTACACCGAAGCGACCAGCGCTTTGCTCGACGGCCGAGGCGTCGCTTGGGTGACCGACAACACTGAGGCCCTGGCCTGGACGTTGCAAAATCCAGGTTTCACCACCGGCATAACCAGTTTGGGCGACGCCGATGTCATCGCCGGAGCGGTCACCAAAGGCAACACGACTCTGCTTGACTGGATCAACAGCGACCTGACCGATCTAGGAGAGGAAAACTTCTTCCACGCCGACTACGAAGAGACGCTGCAACCGGTCTACGGCGACGCCGTCTCGCCGGACGAACTGGTCGTCGAGGGCGGCAAACTCTAAGCGGCTCAAGCCAGACGACAACCAGCAAGCGACAACTAGGGACGGAATAGAAGCGATGGACGTGAACACGCTCCTCGACTATCTGCCCCTGTTCGCCCAGGCGGCGGTCCTGACCATCGGGATCGCCGCCATGGGCGTCGCCTGTTCGCTCGTCATCGGTTTGCTGGGGGCCATCTACTTGTATTTCCGGACACCGGTCCTGCGCCAATTCTTCGCCGTCTACATCGAAGTCTCACGCAACACTCCTCTCGTCGTACAACTATTTTTCCTTTACTACGCCCTCCCAAAACTCGGCCTTGTCTTAAGCTCGGCTGTCTGCGCCATAACCGGACTGGCTTTCCTAGGCGGCGGCTACATGGCCGAGGCTTGGCGCAGCGGCTTGGAAGCAGTGCCACCGCTCCAATTCCGCTCGGCCCTCAGCCTCGGTTTCAAACCGATCGCCGCTTTACGCCATGTCGCCTTGCCTCAAGCCATGGCCCGGGCGGCGCCAGCTTTGACCGCCAATACCGTCTTCTTGATAAAAGAAACATCAGTCGTCAGCGTAGTCGCCTTGCCTGACCTCGTCTTCGTGGCCAAGGACCTCATCGGCGCTTCTTACAACACCTCAGAGGCGCTGACCTTGCTCGTCTTGTTCTATCTGCTCATCTTGTTGCCCGTCGCCTTGGCCGCGGCCGCCTTAGAAAGAAAGCTGCGACATGGTGAATTCGGGACTTGAGGTCCTGTTCGAGGGGCGGAATTTCATCCGCCTGCTCGCAGGCCTGTGGACCAGTTTGCGGATCGCCTTGGCCGCCTTCGGCCTGTCTGCCGTTTTCGGCCTTCCCTTCGGCCTCTTGCTGGCTTCGAAGCACCGGGTTGTCAAATTCATCCTACGCGCCTACTTGCGTTTCATTTGGATCATGCCGCAGCTGGTATTGCTCTTCGTGGCGTATTTCTATGCTTCGTCCGCCCTCGGCCTCAACTTGTCGGGACAGGCGGCCGCTGTCATCGTCTTCACGGCCTGGGGGGCCGCCGAGCTGAGCGACCTGGTGCGCGGCGCGGTGACGTCGGTGCCGCGCCACCAATATGAATCGGCCCAGGCCCTGGGCCTGACAGCCAACCAAGTCCAACGTCTGGTCGTCTTGCCTCAGTCGGCCCGCCGGCTGCTCCCCCAGGCCGTCAATCTGGTCACCAGGATGATCAAGACGACCTCCTTGATCGTCCTCATCGGCGTCGTCGAAGTCCTCAAGGTGGCCCAGCAGATCATCGACGCCAACCGTTTCAGCCATCCAGACGCGGCCTTGTGGGTCTACGGAACCGTCTTCGTCCTTTATTTCGCAGCCTGTTACCCCATCTCCCGCTTGGCCAAACATTTGGAGAAGAAGTGGCCCAATTGACCTCAGACAATCCAATCTTGCAGCTGGAAGATGTCCGCCAACGCTATCCGAACGGCCACGTCGGCCTCGACGGCGTCAGCTTTGATGTCGCCACAAGCGAAGTCGTCGCCATCGTGGGCCCCTCCGGCTGCGGCAAGAGCACTCTCCTACGCTGCGTCAACGGCCTTGAAACCATCGCCGGCGGTTCGATACGCCTAGACGGCCAGGTCATCACCGGGCCGGGCGTCCGCTGGGAGCTGATCCGCCAGCGCGTCGGCATGGTCTTCCAGGAATACGAGCTCTTCCCCCACCTCGATGTCCTCGGCAACCTCTTGCTGGGACCGCTGAAGGTCGCCAAAGAGGAGCGGACGGAGGCGACGGCCCGCGCCTTGGGGCTGCTCGAACGAGTCGGGCTGGCCGACCGGGCTGACGCCTGGCCGCGGCAATTGTCAGGCGGCCAGAAGCAGCGCGTCGCCATCATCCGCTGCCTCATGATGCGGCCCGAGTTGCTGCTGCTCGACGAGATCACCGCTTCCCTCGACCCTGAAATGGTGCGCGAGGTCCTCGATGTCGTGGCCGGTCTGGCCGCCGACGGCATGACGATGCTCATCGTCACACACGAAATGAGTTTCGCCCGCGCGGTGGCCGACCGGGTCTTGTTCATGGACGCCGGAAGAGTCATCGAGACCGCTTCGCCCGAACGTTTCTTCAATCAACCGGCCACGGACCGAGCTCGGCAATTCCTCGCCATGTTCCGCTTCGACGGACCGCCTCAGCGCGGCGGCGCGCCCAGCTAGACTCTGGCCCGCCAGCTGCGGCCAGAGCGCCAAAGTCCAAAGTCAGACGACAGCTGAGACCGCTTCCGCCTGGTCGAGGAAATCGCCCAAGAGGCGGCGGCCGATACGGGCGAAGCGCTCGGGGTTGCCTGTCGTCAGGAAACGCCGGACACCTTGGGCTTGGGGATTGACAAGGTCGGCGGCGGTCAGGACGGCGTAGGCTCGTTTAGCGCACTCCTCCGCCGATGAAACCAATGTGACTTCCTCGCCTAAAACGTATGAGATGACGCCGGTCAGCAAAGGGTAGTGGGTGCAGCCGAGGATCAAGGTGTCGACGTCGGCGGCTTGCAGCGGGGCCAGGTAGGCGCGGGCGACCCCGATCAGTTCGGCGCCGCCGGTGACGCCGGCTTCGACGAACTCGACAAAGCGAGGGCAGACCGCCGTCGTCAAGCTGACGCCTCTGGCGGCGGCGACAGCGTCGCCGTAGGCGCCGGAGCCGGCCGTGGCCTCGGTGCAGATGACGCCGATACGGCCCGTCCGGGTGGCGCGGACGGCGCGGCGGGCGGCCGGGACGATCACCTCGACAACTGGAATGTCATAACGTTGGCGGGCGTCGGCCAGCACCGCTGAGGAAGCCGAGTTGCAGGCGATGACGAGGGCTTTGACGCCGAGGCCGACAAGTGCGTCCAAACCGTTCAAAGCCAGGCGGCGGACCTCTGCGATGGGGAGAGGGCCGTAGGGGGCGTTTCGCGTGTCGCCGAGGTAGATGACGTCTTCGCCGGGCAGTTGGTCCGTCAGGGCGCGGGCCACGGTCAGGCCGCCGAAGCCGGAGTCGAAGACGCCGACGGGGGCGGCAGCGGATGCGATCACGCCAGCCATCCTAGAAGACTTTGCGAAAAGACCTGCTCAGACGCGATTTTTCGCCGGCTTGGAGACAACCCTAGTCAGCCCGGTCCGCCGTCCGGCGCAGCGTCAAGCTGCGGCCCCGGCCGCGCTCCTTGGCCGGGCAGCTGCGTTCGGACAAGGCGCAAGAGCCGCAACGGCCGGCCGGGCAGCTTGAGCTGAGGGCTCGGGCCTGGAGTTCGCCGGTGAACAAGAGATGCTCAAGAGCGGCTTCCACGACGTCGGGACGCAGCCCGGTGCGGCCGGCGATGTCGCCAACCGAATGAACCTTGTTGTCGGGCGCGAAGGCCTCCCGAACCAGGGCGAGCGGGCCGGCCATCAGCGCCCTGCCATCCGACCATCAACACCTTGCTTGTTGAAACTGCAGCCGCTGAGCCGGGGCTTTCCCGCCGGCCAGCGGCGAAGCGGCGCGGCGAAGGGGCGGCATCCAACAAGGTTTCCCGGCCGCCTTGTCACAGCAACCGTCCGATCTGGAAGACGGCCACAGCCAAGGCCAAGGCGACCGCGAGCTGGAGGAGGATGCCGATGGCAGTCCAACGGCCGCCGACCTCGCGCTTCTGGGCCGCCAAGGTGGCGACGCAGGGAGTGTAGGCGAGGAAGAAGACGATGAAGGCAGCCACGGCGGCTGTCGGGTGCCCGCCGGAGGAGGCTTCGAAAGCCTGGCGGACGTGTTCGCCCAAAGCAATCTCGTTGCCGTCGGCGACGGCGTAGGTCTGAGCCCAACTCGAGATGACCGCTTCCTTGGCGACGAAGCCCACGACAAGAGCGGCTACTGTCTGCCACTGGGCGAATCCAGCCCACGTGAAAACAGGGGCGATGGCGCTGGCCAAGCCGGCGTAGAGGCTGTCTTCGACCGCCACCTGGCCGAAGCCGCCGACGCCGGCGCCAAGAGGGATCGATTGCAACAGCCAAACAGCGGCGATCGTCGCGACGATGATGCCGGAGGCGGTCTGGAGGAAGCCCTTGAGCCGCAGCCAGGTGACCGAGGCGGTCAGGCGCAGGGTCGGAGTCTGATAGGGCGGCAGGTCGATGACGAGCGGGTCCGAGGGCAGACGCCGCCAGAGAGTGCCGCGCAGCAGCAGGCCGACGCCGACGACCAGGAGGATCGAGACGACGTAGGTCAAGAAGATGGCCGTGCCCGCCCAGCGGTCGAAGAAGGTCGTCCCCAGCATGGCGAAAACTGTCAGACGGGCCGTGCAGGATGTGAAAGGTATGAGGAGGACGGTGAGGAGGCGGTGGTTGGCATTGGGCAGGGCGCGGGTCGCGGCGATGGCCGGGACGTTGCAGCCGAAGCCCACGACGATGGGGAGAAAGGCGCGTCCCGGCAAGCCGATGGCCCCCATGACGCGGTCGGTCAAGACGGCCGCGCGGGCGAGGTAGCCGGAGTCTTCGAGCAGGGCCAGGAGGATGAACATGAAAGTCATGAGGGGGACGAAGGTCAAAAGGGAGCCGACGCCGGCGATCAGGCCGTCGAGGAGGAGTCCTTCGACCCAGGTGCCGTCGAGGCCGACGGCGCCGATGAGGGCCGCGGCGGCGTTCGTGACCGGTCCGGAGAACAAGGCGTCAAGACCGTCCTGGAGGGGAGCGGCGACCACCGTCGTGACTTCGAAGACGGCCCACATGAGGGCCAAGAAGATGAGGGGGCCGAGGACGGGGGCGAGGATGAGCCGGTCGATCCGATCCGAGCGGCGGACCTGGGTCTCGCCGGATTCCTTGGTGCCGCGTTGGACGACGTCGGCGATCCAAGCGAAACGCTCGTCGTCGCCATCGAGGACGCTGTCGTCTACGGCGCCGCCTTCTAGAGCGCCGCCTTCTAGGGCGCCGGCGGCCAAAGCCCGCGGCGGCGGCGCCGGTTGGGCCAAGGACTCGATCAGGGTGCGGTTGAGGTTGTCGAGGCCGGCCCGGCGGCGCGGGTCGATCGCGATGACTGGCACGCCGACGGCGCCGGACAAGGCGTAGGTGTCGACTTCGACGCCGTGGCGGCGGGCGATGTCGTCCATCGTGACGGCTAGGACAAGGCGGCGGGACTGCTCGCGCAATTGGGCGACGAGGAACAAGGAGCGGGCCAGGTGGGCGGCGTCGACGAGGGCGACGACCAGGTCGGGACCCTCTTCGAGCGGCACGTCGACGACAAGTTCCCTGGTCAAGAGTTCGTCGGGCGAGTGGGAATCGAGGGAGTAGGCGCCAGGCAGGTCGATGACCGTGGCGGCGTTCGGGCACAATTCAGGTTCGGCCTCGTCGGCCCGCTGCCCTGTCTTGGCCCGGCTGACCGCAACCGCCTGGTTGAACGCGCTTGCCTGGTTGGCCTGATTAACCGAGTCCACCTGGTTGGGCTGATTAACCGAGTCCACCTGGTTGGGCTGGTTGGCCATGTCCACCTGGTTGGCCGCGCTAGCCGCACTCCCCTGGTTGACCACACCTGCCGGATTGATCGCGCCCGCCTG
>JAIRXC010000195.1 GCA_031268515.1 Propionibacteriaceae bacterium | reverse complement strand
GGCGTGCTGGCAGGGGCGGGCGTGCTGGCAGGGGCGGGCGGCGGCGGCACGGCCGGTTTGGCTTCTTCGGCCTGGGGCGGGTCGGCGGGTTTAGAGGACTTTGGCGTGGAAGGCGTGGTGGGCTTGGAGGGCTCCAGCGGGGGCATGTCCAGTTTGGCTTTTGGCTCGGCGGGCGGGGGCGCGGCCACGGCAGTTTCAGGAGCTGAGGCCGGCGCGACGGGGGTTGTGACCTCTACTTGAGGTTGAGGGGCCGGCTCGGGTTTGGGAGCGGGTTCTGGCTCCGGGACGGCCGCTGGCTCGTCCGTATCGGTCGGCGGGCTGACCGTGAAAACCGGCAACGGCGCGGCGTCGGCCACCTCATGGGCGGTGACCGGGGGTTGGCCGCCGCGGCCAGGGGTTATGGCGGCAGAGCCGCTGCGGCCGCGTAACAGCCACTGGGGAATCCCGTTGATGGGAATGTGGCACACGGGGCAAGCCGCTAAAGCAGACGAGAATTCATGTCCGCAGTGCGCGCAGGTAATCACTGTGTCCTCTTTCCTGGCTGGCTATCGCACAGTATTACATTCCCCCTGGGCGCGCATCCGCTGGCGCGACGCCGCCTAGGCGCGCTGCCGCGGGTGGCGTCGCGGCGCTGACGTTGTCAGAGGCGGGCAACCGGGATGATGGGCAAAACAGCGGAAGATTCGAAAGCCGGCGCCGCCTGCTACCACGTGCCGCCGCCGCCGCCGCCGACACCGCCGCCGAAGCCGCCGCCAGAGAAGCCGCCGGAGAAAGCCGAGCCGCCCGAAGAGCCGGCCGTGGCCTGAGGCAAGCCGCTGACAGCGACATCTCCGAGATGGCCGACCGACTGCGTGATGGAAGACCAGGCGTAGGGGCTATAGAAATAGAGCGAAGGACCGTAGTACCAAGTCGGCTGGGGCAGCGAAACGCCCTGCTGAGCCAACTCCTCGAAGACCTTGGCCCAACGCTCGGCGCAGCCAAAGGCGATGGCGTAGGGCAGGTACCGAGAGAAGATATCTTGTCCTTCTTCCCAGCGCAGTTGGCCAGCCTCGGCCGTTTCCAAATACTTCTTGAAGCCGTAACCCTGGCTGGCCAGAGCCGACCCGACCGGCGTGCGGATGGGCATGGCGCGGGCGAGGAACATGAAACCAAGGCCGAGGAGGACGACCGGCAAGCCGAGGTAAACCCAGCCGCGCTGGCCGCCAGAGCCAAGCCAGAAACCCAAGCCGAGTCCGCCGACGACGCCGGCGGCCGCGAGGACGAAGCCGATGACTAGCCAACTGGCAACAATTACGGCAGGGTCTCGGCGATACCATCTCTGCCGCACCAGGTCCCTGGCGATCCCCCGCTGGGTCTCCAGCATGGCGGTGCCGAAGTTACGCCTCTCAAGTTGCCTGCGGCTGACGCGGTTTTCGCCGTTCCGGAAGATGCTGCGATAAAGCTTGAGTTCGAAAGGCGTTGTCGGCGGCGGCGCAGCCGAGTCACGTTCCAACGTAAAAGAATTTGACTTCTCAGACTGGACGAAACGGTAATGGCCGCGGACGGCGAGGTCGACCAAGGTGGCCGTGACATCGGCCATGACCGCCCGCTCGCGCACGAGCGCCCCGACGTGGGCCGGCGGCAACCCCGCGGGCGGATGGAACTGGACGGGGGCGTCTCGGACCTCTTCCCGCAGGATCGGAGGAGCCTCGCCGGGAGCCGGGAAAGAGCCCGGCGGCAGGCCGCCGAAGCGTTCGTCGCGGCCGCGGCGGCGGACCAGGTGGACGACGACAATGGCCCCGACCGCCAGCAGCCCGCTCAGCGCCAGCGGCAACACAGCCGGGGCGAACGCGAACGCGAACGGGTGCTTCGCCACGACGATGGGCTTGATCCCCGGGTAGGAGCCGGCGGGCCAGCCGACGGCGATGGTCAAGCCGTTGCCGGGGAGGAGGCCCGATTGGCCGAAGGCCGCGGCGGCGCCCGTTTTAGACGCCTGCTCGCAGGCGACAGCGGGAGCCGACCAGCACGACACCTGGGTCACCTCGGTCGGGCTGACTATCGAGACGGCCACCTCGTCGATGGGGATCTCCCAGCCCGTGCCGACAATGTTCCACCACAGTTCGTCGCCCGACCCCGTCTCTTCGGCTCCGTTGAGGGCGCCGGTGACGGTGTAGGGGATGACGTAGGTCTGAGTGCCAGAGACGTAACGGTCCTCGTCGCCGATGCGCAGCCGCAGCCCAGACGTGTCCCGCTCGATTTGGGTGTTCGTCGGCGCTCCCGTCGGGCTCGTCACCTTGCCGAAGTCGTAGTCGAGTTTGCGCAACCAGTCGTCGCTGCGAGGATCGCTGGCCTCGAAAGCCATGCTGGTGACAAAGCTGACATACGGTCCGTGGCCACGCCCCGCGAAGGCGACCTCAAGGGTCTCGACCACATCGAGGCTGCCGTCGGGGCGGACCTCGACGGTGAAACTGAGACGGCTGATGCGGTCACCGGCGGCGGCCTGGGCGGCCGGGGCCGCCAGCAGGCCGAGGGACAGGGTGAAAACAGCGGTCAGAAGCCACACGAAGCGACGCATTCTTCGATGATAACTGCCAACTCGAGGCGCCTAGCCGTCCGGGAAGCTTTTATCCCCTCCCGGCTGACAGCTTTTGAAAACACTGAAATCTTGCGGTCCCCGTACGGCTTGGTCTTGTCTTCCAGCCGGCAACTTCGCCAGCTTTGGCGCCGAAGCCCGGCCGAAGAGGCGCGGCGGCCGGGGAGGGGCTAGCCTTCGGGCATGGCCGAGTTGAAAGACACCCTGCGACGAGACCTCACCGCCGCCATGAGACAACAAGATAAATTTGCTATGCAGGCGCTGCGGATGGCTTTGGCCGCCCTGGCCGCCGAAGAGGTGGCAGGCGCCGTGGTCCGGTCGCTGGCGCAGGCAGAGGAAGAAGCCGTCCTACGCCGCGAACTGCGCAAACGGCGCGAAGCGGCCGAGATCTACGCGACGGCGGGACGCCCCGAATTGGCGGCCCAGGAGACGGCCGAGGCGGACCTGCTCGAAAGGTACCTGCCGGCGGCCCTGTCGGACGCCGAACTTGACGCCGTCGTGGAGGCAGAGGTCGCCGCCTTGCCCGGAGCCACGGTCAAACAAATGGGCGTCATCGTCAAGGCGGTCAACGCGCGGGTCCAAGGCCGGGCGGAAGGCAAAACCATAGCGGCCAAGGTCAAGGCGGCGCTCGGGGCGGTCAGGTGAAAAGCGAGACAAGGAGAAAGACGTTGAGGGCCACTATGGCGGCGGCCGCGGTCCAAGCCACAGCCGCGAGCCAAGGCGGGCTGGCGTAGGCCCCCATGACCCGGCGCGAACCGGTCAAAAGGAGCAGGGGCAGGAGCGCGAAAGGAATGCCGAACGACAGCAAGGCTTGGGAATAGACAAGGGCCTGAGTTGGTTCGACGCCGGCGGCTAAGACGGCCAAGGCGGGGACGAGGGTGACCGCCCGGACAGCCAGGATCGGCGGCTTGACCCGCAGGAGGCCCTCGGTCACGGCGACGCCGGCGTAGGCGCCGACAGAGGTCGAAGCGAGGCCAGAGGCCAAGAGGCCGACGGCGAAAATGATGGCGACGGCCGGCCCGAGACTGCCCCGGAGGGCCCCGTAGGCCCCGTCGAGGCTGACCTCGCCCTGGCCAGCCAAGTTGGCGGCGGCCAGGATCAACATGGCGATGTTGACGGAGCCGGCGACGAACAAGGCCAATACGACGTCCCAGCGGTTCGCGCCGATGAGGTCACGCAAGCGCCCCCGGCCCGGGAACGCGGCGGACACTTCAGCCAGGTGGTTGCGGGCGACGGTCGAGTGTAGGTAGATGGCGTGGGGCATGACCGTGGCCCCGAGCATGGAGGCGGCGAGGAAGACCGAACCGGCCCCGTCGAAGCTCGGCCGGAGGCCGGCGGCGGCGGCGGCCCAATCCACGTCGGAGCGGCCTAAACCCGCCAGGAAGCCAACCGTGATGACGGCGAGGAGGGCCACGATGACGGCCTCGAAACGCCGTTCGCCGCGGGAGTGGACGGCCAACAAGAGCAGCGAAGCGGCCCCTACGACGGCGCCGCCGAGGAGCAGCGGCAAGCCGAACAGGAGGCGGAGGGCGATGGCCCCGCCTACGACCTCCGCCAGATCTGTCGCCATGGCCATGGCTTCGGCTTGAAGCCAATACGCCCAACGGCCCCATTTGGGCAGCCGGTCGCCCGCCAGTTCCGGCAGGGAGCGGCCGGTCACGAGGCCGAGCTTGGCGGACAGGTACTGGATGGCGACGGCCATCCCGTTGGCCAGGCAGAGGACCCAGACGAGACGGTAGCCGTAGACCGCGCCAGCCGACAGGTTGGCTGCGACGTTGCCGGGGTCGACGTAGGCGACGGCGGCGACGAAGGCCGGCCCGAGCAAAGTGAGCAGGGGGAGACGCGGCCGCCTCCGGCGGAGCCGTGTCTTTCCGGCCATGCCGCCTCCTCGGTTGTCTCTGGGCCGCGTTGGGCGGCTTGCCCGCGTGTCGAAAAGACAGCCTAAGGCGCGGACGCCTGCCGCGCCGGCGGCAGCCACGGGGGAGCGGCCACGGCGCAGAGCTTTCCAGCCGCGCCAGCACGCCCGCCGGTGATTGTCGTTTTGGTTGCAGTAATGGTAGTGTCACGACGTGAAAGAACGCGAGATTTACCCTAACCCGCCGATCATTCTGGTAGCGGTCGAAGTCCGACACCCATCGTGCGATCCTCTTGGGGCCGACCAGGTGACGCGGTTGTCGGCGTGCATTCGAGACGCCTTGCCGCTGCGGAGCGAGGTGAACATGACAGCGATGGCGGTCCAAACCGGCCCAAACGGCCAGCCGATTCAACAACAGGCAGTTGTCGCCGCATTCCCAAGGTGGACAAGCCGCGACAAACGGACTGCGCTAACAGTCAGACCGGATGGTTTCGTGATCGAGACCACTAAATATGGCAGCTACGACAGGGTGCGGGAATTAGTCAGCTTAGTGCTCGAAGCCCTTTTGGCCGTCGCGGCGCCGACGGGTGTTGAACGCATAGGTCTGCGCTATATCGACGAGATCCGTGTTCCTGCTGAGAATGGCGAGAGCCGGCCGGCCTGGAAGGAGTGGGTCGACGCGGCTCTGATCGGACCGACCCACATCGGGGCAAATCTTGGCCTGGCGCCCACCGGAAGCGAAGGCCTAGTCGTTTTTTCCCGTGATGACAACAGGACTCTTGTGCTTAGGTACGGAGCGCAGGATGATTACGTCATCCAGTCGACGCCTGAATTGCGCCGACCGCTCCCGCCGCCGGGTCCGCTTTTCAAGTTGGACGTTGACAGCTTTTGGCAAGCGGTAGAGGAGGTGCCGGAGTTTTGCCCCGACGTCATCCTTGGTCTAACTGACGAGTTGCACGAACCAGTGCGGGGAGTGTTTGAGAGTTTGATTTCGGATCGGCTTCGAGAGGAGGTGCTGCGCCGTGATTAAGACTTTTGCCGCGAAGGCCGCCGCTGACTCTGCGCTGGCCACACAACCCACAGCTAATAGCACGATCACAAGCGCGACGTTGTCAGAGACGAGTCTTATGGCCGCTTCTCTGACGGCAGATGTTGGTTGGGCGCGGAGTAAAGCGCGGCTGCTCAACGAAGATTTTAACGTCCTGCACAGAGATATCCAGGACGCCGAGTGGCGTGTTGCAGCGTCCGATCGTTGCAAAGAAAGCGTGGCAACCATGCTCGGTGAACTGGCGGATCGCGGATTCGCTTGGCGAGATATTGCCAGACTAGTGAATGTTAGTGTGCCCGCCGTTCAAAAGTGGCGTAAGGGTGAGAGGGCTTCGGGCGACAGCCGTTGGAGAGTCGCCAGCCTGCTAGCCGCCTGTGATTTGATTTCCGACCACTACATGGTCGACGAAATCGCGTCGTGGTTTGAGACGCCGCTTGCCTTGTCGGCTCCCGTGACGCCGATCACCTTGTACGCAGCTGATCGGGCAGATCTTGTGTTCGAGCTCGCGAGCGGTAATTCGGACCCAGAAATGCTCCTGTTGCAATTTGATCCCGACTGGCGAGAGCGGTACCTCTCAGATTTCGAAGTGTTCGAGGCAGGCGACGGAAATCGGTCTATCCGCATGAAGAGCTGACCCGTGAGCAAGGACCTCGAATCGCCATACGTAGAGGGGCTTCCAAACTGGGATTCCCTCTATCGCGCACGTGGGGAAGACGTGTCAGCCACAAGGCCGATCTTCACGGGAGACGTTTTCACCGGTGTGCGGCTCCCGGGCCGCACAGGCGCCGTTAAGCCACGAAGCGTCGTCGTTCTCCAACACCCCTGCGCGATGCGCGTCAATGGGGTCGACCTTGCCTGGCAAGTGCTCGTGGCTGAAGCGGCAAATCGAAAAGAACTCTCCGAGCCCGAGTGGGCTCGCGGATTTTTCAACTTGATGCCGTTGCCTGATCTGCGCCCTGATAGCACGACGCAAACACGACATCAGGCCGCTGACTTCGACAATCTATACACAGTCAAGCCCGATCTGCTCACCACACGGGTCGCCGCGCTCTCTCCTTTTGGAGTGAATCTGCTGCTCCAACGCTGGGTCCACTACAGTTCGCGAGTCATCGTCCCCGCGCACATCTTCCAGGAACAGACCGTAGCCTTTTACGAAGAGGCCGATCTAATCGAGGAATGGTGCGACGAAATGGGGGGACAGGATGTGCAAGGTGAAACCGGCGCGTGTCTGCAATGGCTGCGGGAACCCGACGGAGGCATAACTCGCCAAAGCCACCTCAAAGACGCGCAAGCGCACAGTATGATCCGCAAGGCGATGCGCGCCGAACTGAAGCTTCGCCGCGCTGCGGCCGACGCTGGAAGAACGCAGCTCTAAGGACGGGTGGCACTTCAAACGCGGTCCGACTTTTCCTTCGCTGCTATCTGGCGTGAACACAATCTTGGCCGAGGAACCCGCGAGAGTCATCGTCAGTCCATGCTCACTGCTTGGCCTTCGCGCTACGGGCGGGCAGATGTTGGACTGGCTTCAAGCCGATCGCAGCACGAAAGTCGACGAAAACGGCGGGGTTGGGGCGGACCCCGGATTGGCGCAGCGGTCCGTCAACGGTCAGCCCGAGCCGGTTCGGCGCGCCGCTGACAACCAGTAAGGATCGACTCGCCCGCCGGGCTTAGGCCATAAGGCCGGGCCGCGGAGGGATTTAAGACCGCTAGGGTGGGTCATGTTCCTTCTGAATCCGACCCTCGAGCTTCTCGGAGCTTCCCCGTCTTAAGGAGTTTGGCGTGCCGAAACCCGCGGCCCGCTTCCCCACCCCGGCGGCTGACTTGGAGTCCGCGCCGCCGCGGCGTGGCACTTTGGTTTCGTGGATTGTCGAAACCGTCTTCGCTGGCGTGTTGGCCGGCGGGATCATCCTCACGGTCGTCTACCCCTTCGCGGTGACCACCGTGCCGGCCGGCGCCCACGCCTCCTACATTCTCGTCCTACGCGCGGCCATCGTCGGCTTGCCGGATGCCGCGCCGACGGCCGCCTCCATCGCCTTGGCGCTGACGGCCGCCGGTTCCCTGGCCGCCTCGGCCCTCGCCTGGATCGCCGCCGCCATCGCCCTTGGCCGGGGCGCGCGCGCCTACAGCCGGGGTTCCGCGGCCGCCAAGCCCGTACGGGGTTCGGCGGGAGCCGATTCCGTACGGGGTTCTGCGGGGTCCAGGTCAGTGCGGGATTCCGTCGAAGGCAAGGCCATACGGGGTTCGGCGGGGTCCAGGTCCATGCGGGATGCCGCCGGGGGCAGGGCCGTACGGGGCTTGGCGGCGGCAAAGTCCGCCCGGGAGCCGGCGAGCCGCCTCGTCAACATCGCGACCGGCCTGACCCTGGTCGCCTTCGGCGCCGGTTTCACCCTCACCAACACCTGGCGGGCGGCGGCCCCCTGGTTGCCCACGGCGATCAGCCCGGCCGCCCCGGCCGAGGCCTTGAACTTCGACATCTTGGCCTACATGTTCGTCGCCTTTTGCACCGCCTGCGCCATCGTGCTGGTCTTGGGCCGGACCCGGGCCGTCCCGCTGCCCCACCGCTCCACACGGCTGGCCCTCATCACCGCCGTTGTCTCCAGCCAAGCGGCCGCCGGCCTCGTCGGCTCCGTCCTCGGGGCCTCGCTGCCTCTCGACGGCGTACGCAGCGGCTGGACCGGGTTGCGTCTGGGCTGGCCTTGGCTCCTCGGCGACGGCGGCCTCACGACGGCCCTGGCTTGGGCGACAACGGTCCTAACGGCCGTAGTGGTCGCGTTGGCCGCCTGTACGGCTGTCAACGCGGCCCGGAAAGGCGAGGCGCCGTGGTTCGCGTTGGCGACGGCTCTGACCGTCAGCATGGCCGAGGCAGCCTTGTTCGCCTTCCTCTGGCGGCTGAATCAGCCGTCAGAGGCTGTGGGTTCGGCCGTCCTCGGGGCCTTCGAGCCGGCTGTCGCTTTTCTGCTGTCTTCCCTCGCCGACGTCATCGGGCTCGTCCTCGTCGTCCTGCTGTCCCGGCCGGCCGGAGGCCGAGCCGCCAACCTCGCCTGCCACACCGGCCGCCTGACCGTTTCCAAGGCGGGGAGCGGGGCGTAAAACCTTTTCTACGGCCTCGGCGACGGCCGCTGGGTCCTCGTGCGACCAGAAACGCAGGACGGTCCAACCTTCGGCGCCAAGGGTTTCGCCGACGCGGCGGTCGCGTTCGACGTTGCGGCCGATCTTGGCTTCCCAATAGTCGGCGTGGGCCGCCGGGGCGCGGTAGTGGTCGCCGCAGGCGTGCCAGAAACAACCGTCGATGAAAACAGCGACCTTCTGGCGGCTGAAAACGATGTCCGCGGTCGCCCGTAGGCCAGGCAGGGGGCGGCAGGCGACGCGATAGCGCAGGCCCCGGCGGTGGAGCAGCCGGCGGACCGCCAACTCGGGCGCGGTGTCGCGGCTGCGGTTGGCGCGCATGGATTTGCGGACCGCTTCCGAAGAGGCCCACGAAGGCGCCGCGGTCTGGGGGCCGAGCGTGCCTCCAGCGGCAGCGTCGGCCGGTGGAGCCGGGGGACGGTTGTCGGCGGCGTCGGTTGGCAGTGGCGGCGAGGCCGGCGGGCGGCCGGGGTCACCGGCCGGTTCTTGTGATGCCCTAGTGGGCGGTCGGCTGTCGGGGGCGGGCGCCCCTGGCCGCGTCGTTTCTGCAGGTGGGCGGTTCATTCGACTTCGTTGGCCGCGGCGCTGAAGGTTTGGCATTGGTTCGGGGTGTCCGAGGCCAGGCCAGCGTTGATCCAGCGGGTGCGGCTGGAGGGTTGGCCGTGGTCGCCGCCTAGTCCCGTATCTCCAAGCAAGGTGAACAACTGCGTGATGTTGGCGGCGTCGGTGTCGTCAAGGCCCGTGGCTGCGGCCATGGAGCGGAGGCTGAGGCCGGCGAAACAATCAGCTTGGAGTTCTGTCCGCCGGCTCCACTGGTCGGCTTCTTCGGTGGTGGGGGACTCGTCCTCGTAATGGTATTCCGCCAGCAAAATACCCGTTCTGGCTTGGACGGCGTGCCCGAATTCGTGGGAGATGATCGATTCGACCATGAAACGGGCGTCTTGGAGGCGGGGGAAAAAAGATAAAAGGTCATACGCCAGATAGAGCTGCTGATCCGCTCCGCAGTAGAAAGCGTTTTCGGTTTCCGATTTGCCGCAACGGGTCGTGATCGGCTCTGTGTAGACCGTCACAGTCGGTCGCGGCAATTCGAAGCCGGCGGCCGCGACCGGGCCAGACCAGGCCTCCATGAGACAGCCGACGAAGTCGTTGAGATAGGCCTCCAAATCGGTGTCCGTCACCCGGACGAGGTCGACGCCGACGGTGCAGTCAACCTGGCCGGAGAGCGTTTGCGCATACAAGGCGTTGCTGAAGAGATACGTCCGCCGTTGTTCGACCGTGGCTGGGTCGGGCAGCGGCGGCAGCCCGGTCGGGGCGGGGATGGTCCGAGTCGTCGGGTTGGAGCCGGTCGGGGGTTCGTAGGGGGAGTTTCCCTGCGGTGGGGTGAGATTGTCGAGGAAGAGCCCGACGACGGTCGGCCCGAGAAAGAGCAAGAGGGACAAGACAAGGACAATGATGTTGCGGGCTCGCCGCGGCCGCTGTACGGGGGGCGGCCAAGCGCCCGGGTAGGCTCCGGGGCCGTAGGGTCCGTAGGGACGGGCGCTGGGAACGCTGGCGGGCGGCCAAGGAGAGCTGTAGCCGGTGTTGCGGGGCGGCCAGGGGTTGGCGTAGCCGGAGACAAGGGGAGCGGCATAGCCGCCCGGGGCGGGCCAAGGCCGCGGCGCCGGCCAGCCGCCGGGGCGGCCGGCGGAAGGTTGCCACGGGCTGGGCGCGGGCCAGGAGTGGACGCCGTACGCCGGCCCGGGCGCTCCGACTGGTTGGCCGGTCGAGCCGCCGGTCCTGGCCTGGGCGGCTATGCCGGCGGGCTGGCCGCTGGGCGCGGGCCAAGAGCGGCCAGGCTGTCCGGGAGATGCGGCGGGTTGTCCGGCGGGGGCGGACCAGGGGCTGCTGGGTTGTCTGGCGGGGCCGGCTGGTTGTCCGGCGGGCGCGGGCCAGGACTGGCTGGGCTGCCCGCTTGAAGAAGACCAGTTTGGGGTTTTAGATTGCCCGATGGCGGCGGTCCAGGGGCCGTTGGGCTGCCCGGTAGGTGGGGCGGATTGGCCGGCGGGGGCGGACCAGGGGCTGCTGGGATTCCCGGCGGGGCCGGCTGGTTGTCCGGTGGGGCCGGGCCAGGAGCGGCGGGGCTGTCCAGTCGTGGCGGCGGATTGTCCCGTGGCGGCCCGCAACGGGTTGGCAGATGGCCCACTTGAGGGCGTCGCACCGGGCCTGACCGACTCTCCGGCGGGGGTGGCGGGATTCCCGGCGGGGGGCGCCCAGCTGGGGCTGTCAGGCTGTCCGGCAGTGGCGGGTTGTCCTACAGACTGTGGCCAGGCAGAGCTGCCAGGCTGTCCGGCGGGGGCGGGCCAGGAGCGTATTGATTGTCCGGCGGGGGCGGGGTCGGGCGTGGTCGCAACAGGGTCGGGCGTGGCCGTAGCAGGGTTGGGCGCGGCCGTAGGGCCGGTTGCTGGAGAGCTTGGGTCCGGCGGTGGGGCGCTGGCGGCGGGCAGGCGGCTTTCGTCGCGGGGGGGCATTGGCGGCGTGGCCGAAGGACAGGCCGCCCCGGGTCCGGTCATGCCTCCCAGGATAAGCCGTCTGCGACGCGTCAGCGCGCCGTCACCGGCAGTCAGCTAGTGATCTTTGCGATTTGCCGTCAAATCGCAGCTTGTTCGACCGCCGTTTCTCCGTGTGGCTTCTTCTTATAGCATGACCCGCATGGGTTTCTGGGATTGCGCGCCCCGGCCTAGTCGGGCCGCTTTCGTCGTTGGCTTCGTGGGGGCAGCCGTGCTCGGTTTCGGCACGGCCCAGCCCGCGGTGGCGGAGACCGCCGCCGCCCAACTTGCCATCGAGGCGTCCCTTTCGACGGCTGGCACGCTCGCGGTGACGGCGGAATTCACGTTCGACGGGGCCGCGCCGGACCCCTTTGTCCAGAGTTTCGCGACGACGGCCGACCTCGGCGGCGGCCAGAAGATCGCGTATGGCTTTGACACGACGGCGGAAGCGACGGTGGACGGCCAGGCGGTCGTGGGAACGGTCCAAGCCGCGGACGGGCGGGCGGTTGTGACGATCCCGACCGGCGGCGCCAGTTCCGTCGCCTTCTCCTACACCGTCTCCGGCGTCACCCGCGCCAACGCTGACGCTTCGGTCCGTTTCAGTTGGAGTGTCCTCCAGGGCCTCGGTTTCGACGTGGCCGAAGTCACAGGCAAACTTGATCTGCCGCCGGGGGTCATGGATTACGTCTGCGAGTCCGGGCCGGCGGCGGCCCTGGCGACCTGCCAGGCCTACGCCGGCGGCATCCACGGCAACAACGCCATGACCTTCAGCGACGGGCCGCGGGCGGCGGGCGACCTCGTCACCGTGGGGGCCATGTTCGAGGCGGGGGCGATGCCGGAGACGGCGACCTACGTACACGCTTGGTCTCTCGGCCGCGCTTTCACGCTGGGCTGGGATCGGATCGGCCTGACGGTCGCCGTTGTGGCGGCTGGCTATCTGGCTCTCTTCGCTGTCAATCGGCGTTTGCGTAGGCGCGAGGGCGGGCTGGGCACGCCGGTCGCGGAGCTGGCCCCGGACGAGGATGGCTACACGGCTTTTGCCTTGCTGGACCGTGTCCGGCCCGGCCTGGTCGGCACGCTGATCGATCGCAGCGTCGACCCCAACGACGTCCTCGCCACCCTTATCGACCTGGCCGTCCGCGGCCATCTGCGGATCACAGAGTTGCCTCGTCCCAGCCTCTACGCCGTGCCCGACTGGATTGTGACGCGGCGGGAATCGGACGACCCGGTCGAAGATTACGAGCGGCGGTTGCTTGACGCGGTGGCTCCGCCGGGGGTGGAGACCCGTGTCTCCCAGATCACCGCCGCCGTCAGCCCGGCCATCGGCGAGGTCCAAGACGCCCTCTACCAACGGGTCGTCCAAGCGGGCTGGTTCTCCCGCCGGCCCGGCGCCCGTTCCCAGGCGGCCACAGTCGCCTGGGCTGGACTCGGCGCCGCTGTCCTCGCCACGGCCGCCCTCATCGCCTGGACGACCTGGGCGGTGGTGGGGGCGGGTTTGCTGGCCGTCGCCCTCATCGGCGTCATCGTCTGCCAGGACATCCCCGTGTTGACTTCCGAGGGGGCTTCGGTCTTGACCGGTTTGGACGAGTTCGCCGGCCAACTCCACAACGCCCCGACGACGCTGCGGCCCGATATAGCCTTGGCCCAAGGGTCAGCCATCTTGCCTTACGCGATCGTCCTCGGCGGCTGGGACCGCTGGCTCGGGGCTCTTGTGGCGGCTAACGCGGAGGAAGTCGCCGACGCGACGGAACTCGATTGGTACCACGGCCCGGAAGGGTGGGAGCTGCGTGATCTGCCGGCTTGCCTGGGCGCGTTCATCACTGTGGTGACGGGCCGCTTGTTCGGGCGTTCCTGAAGCCGTTCGGGCGTTCCTGAAGCCGATTGCGCTCGGGCCCTGTCGTGGCCCGGAGGCAGCAGCTGCCGGTGGTGGTCGGCCAGATGTTATGAAACCGTGACATGTAAGCGCTTGCAGACTTATCCCGTAAGCGCTTACATTGGGTTTGGCGGGCCTTCTCAGCCCGTCGCCGACACCACGACGCAGTGGAGGAAACATGACCCATCGACCACGTTCCGCCCTTGGCCTCGTCGCCACCCTAGCCCTCGCCGCCAGCCTCGGCGCCTGTTCGCCTTCTCCCGACGACACGAGCCTGACTCCCGCCGGCCCCCCGCCTGATTGCGCCGCCTACACCGCCTACGGCGACCTCAGCGGCACGACCGTGACTGTCTACGCGACCTTCATCGACACCGAGGGCGCGGAATACGAATCGTCCTTCGCCAAATTCGGCGAGTGCACGGGCGCGGTCATCGCCTACGAAGGCTCACGCGATTTCGAGGCCCAATTACCCGTCCGGGTCGAAGCCGGCGCAGCCCCCGACATCGCCATAGTGCCGCAACCTGGCCTTCTTGCGACCATGGTCGAAACCGGCAAGGTCAGGCCCGCCCCGGCCGCCGTGAGCAAGAATGTCGACACGTATTGGTCCGCTTCTTGGAAGGCCTACGGCTCTGTTGACGGCGTCTTCTACGCCGCCCCGCTGGGCGCCTCGGCCAAATCCTTCGTCTGGTATTCGCCCGCCATGTTCGAGGCGGCCGGCTACGAGATCCCCGCGACCTGGGCCGAATTGCTCGCCCTGACCGAGCAGATCAGCCAGGCCGGCGACGTCAAGCCGTGGTGCGCCGGCATCGAATCGGGCACGGCGACCGGCTGGCCGGCCACGGACTGGGTTGAAGACATGGTTTTGCGTTTCGCCGGCGGCCCGACCTACGACAAGTGGGTCAGCCACGACATCGCCTTCAACGATCCGGCCATCCTCGAAGCCCTGACCGAAATGGGCAAGATTTTACGCAATGACGCCTACGTCAACGCCGGCATCGGCGATGTCCAGTCGATCGCGGCCGAGGCCTGGACCGACGCCGGCTACCCGATCCTCGACGGCCAGTGCTACCTCCACCGCGCCGCTTCCTTCTATCAAACCAACTGGACAACCCTCGATCCGTCGATCAAGGTCGGCCCCGAAGGCGATGTCTGGGCCTTCCCGCTGCCTGGCCTGACGGCCGATTCGCAGCCGGTCGTAGGCGGCGGCGATTTCGTGGCTGCCTTCGCCGACCGGCCCGAGGTTGTGGCCTTCCAGACCTTCTTGTCGAGTCCGGAATGGGCTAACGCCAAAGCTGCAGCCACGCCGCAGGGCTGGGTCACCGCCAACAGCGGGCTCGACTCCTCGCTCCTGGCCTCCCCGATGGACCAGCTGGCTTTCCAGGTCCTGTCGGACCCTGGCGTTGAATTCCGCTTCGACGGCTCCGACCTCATGCCCTCCGAGGTCGGCGCGGGTTCCTTCTGGCGCGAACTGACGGATTATTTCGCCCTGGGCAAATCTGAGCAGGCCGTCCTCGACGCCATCGAAGCGTCTTGGCCTAAGAACTAAAACAGCCTCGCCGCCACGCGGCTTCGCGCTGGTCATTTAAAAAGAAGCCGCTTTAATCCGACGAAGCTTTTGGCAGTCCCCAAACGTCGGGGCCCTTGATTTCGGGCCCCGACGTGGCCGGGGCGAACGCCAACCAGCGGGCTGAGCAGGCGGTAGGACTGCTCGGGCCCGACGTGGCCTGGACGAGCCAGGCTTCCGGTTAATTCGCCGTGTCACAAGAGCCGAAGGAGTTTCATATGGACTTTCTCCTCCACCCCTCAGGGGCGGGGCAGAAGCTGCTCGTCATGCTCATCGCCATTGCGTTGTTTGTCGCTGTCGTCGGCTTGTTGCTCACCTTGCTCTCGGCCCCCAAGCGGCTGCCGCGCTGGCTGGCCGCGCTCGGCTTCCTGGCCCCGGTCTTGGCCGCCGTGGGTTTCGGCCTCGTCTGGCCGGCCCTCGTCACGGTCGCCAACTCCTTCAAAAACAAAAATGGCACAGAATTTGTCGGCTTCGCCAACTACATCCGTATCGTCACCGAGCCACAGTTTCTCATCGTCTTGCGCAACACGGTCTTGTGGGTGGTCCTCGTGCCTGTCCTGGCGACCGGCATCGGACTCCTCTACGCCGCCCTGATCGACCGGACTCGGTTCGAGAAGTTAGCCAAAACTCTCCTGTTTATGCCCATGGCCATCTCCATGGTCGGGGCCTCGATCATCTGGAAATTCGTCTACGACAATAAGGTCGGCCTGATGTCGGAGGCCTACGTCGGCTTGGCCCACCTGGTCGGCCAGACCGTGTCCGCCCCCCAGTGGCTCATGAACGTTCCTTGGAACAACATATTCCTGATCGTTGTCATGGTTTGGATTCAGGCCGGCTTCGCGATGACGGTCCTGGCCGCCGCGATCAAGGCGATCCCCGAGGACATCGTGGAAGCCGGCCGGGTCGACGGTGTGACAAGCTGGCAGATGTTCGCCCATGTCACAGTGCCGATGATCCGACCCACGATCGTTGTTGTTCTCACGACGGTCGCCATGACGAGCCTCAAGGCCTTCGACGTCGTGCGGACGATGACGGGCGGCAATTACGATACGTCAGTTGTAGCCAACGAGTTTTACACCCAGTCCTTCAGCAATCAAAACAAAGGCCTGGGAGCAGCCTTGGCCGTCGTTCTTTTTGTTGTCATCATCCCGGTCATCGTCTTCAACGTCCGCCAGCTCAAACGATCGGAGGATGTGCGATGAGCCGCCCCGCCGCTTCTCAGCCCGCCGCCGCCCAGCTCGCCGTCGGCTCCCAAACTGCCGCTGCGCAAGTCGCTGGCGCTAAAACCACCGGCTCTCAGGCCGTTGCCAGCGGCCAGGCCCGCCGGCGCCGCGCCGACGACCGGGCCGCCGAGGCCAAGAACCGCTTATCCTCGCCGGGAGTCTCGGCCGCCGCCTTGGCCATCGCTTTTTTCTGGACCGTGCCGACCGCTGGTTTGTTGGTGACGAGTTTCCGGGACGACCGGCGGGAGATCAGCCGCAGCGGCTGGTGGGAAGCGTTCCTGCCCAGCCATTGGGGTGAATTCGGCCTCGGCAATTACGCGACCGCGCTGGGGTCGCAAAACAAACTGGGGACGTATTTCATCAATTCTTTTGTCGTCACCGTCCCGGCGGTCGTCATCCCCATCTGCTTGGCCCTGCTGGCCGCCTACGCCTTCGCCTGGATCGAATTCCGGGGTCGGAACATTTTGTTCGTGGCCGTCTTCACGCTCCAGGTCGTGCCCATCCAGGTGACGATGATTCCGTTGCTGACCCGCTACGTCGAATGGGGGCTTAACGGCACCTACTGGGTCCTCTGGCTCTCGCACACGATGTTCGGCCTGCCTTTGGCTGTCTTCTTGCTCCACAATTTCATGCGCGAGATACCGCGGTCGCTGATCGAGGCGGCTCGCGTCGACGGAGCCGGGCACGTCCGTATCTTCCTCCGCGTCATTTTGCCCCTCATGACCCCGGCCATCGCCTCGTTCGCGATCTTCCAATTCCTTTGGGTTTGGAACGACCTGCTCGTGGCCCTGGCTTTCGCTGGCAATACGCCGGCCGTCGCCCCGTTGACGGCCCGGCTGTCCGACATGGTGGGGTCGCGCGGTTCGGCTTGGTATCTGCTGTCGGCCGGCGCGTTTATCTCCATGGCCGTGCCCATGGCAGTCTTCCTGGCTCTGCAAAGATTCTTTGTGCGGGGTTTGCTGGCCGGCTCGGTCAAGGGGTGACGGCCGTGTCAGGGGCGAATTTGGCGGTCCAGGCCGGCCTCGGGGTCGAAAGAGAGCCAACAACGACAACTAAACCTGACTCCAGGAGCGAAAGGGCGGCAGCAGTGGCTGAGTTTGGTTACGGTGTTGGGGAAGGAGCAGCAACAGCGGCCCGGTTTGGCTCTGAGGGCCAACTGGCGTCTGGTTTGGCCGGCTGGGCGGCGGTTGTCTTCGACCTCGACGGGGTGCTGCTTGACACGGTCAGTTTGCATCGGCGGGCCTGGGCCGACCTCTTCGCCGCCTATTTCACCGCCGCGGGCCTGACGCCGCCCTACGGTGACGCCGATTATCTGGCCCACATCGACGGGCGGCCCCGCTACGAGGGAGTGCGCGCGCTTCTTGCCAGCCGCGGGACCGCTCTGCCGGCCGGAGACCCGGCTGACCCGCCCGACCGCTTGACGGTCTGCGGCCTCGGCAATCGGAAAAATGTAGCTTTTCAGGCGGCTTTGGCGGCGGGCGTGCCGGCTTATCCCGAAACTGGCGCCGTTTTGGCCGCCCTGCGCCGCCGGGGCTGCCGGTTGGCTGTGGCTTCGAGCTCCCGCAACGCCCGCGCCGTCCTAGCCGCCGCCGATCTTACGGACTCCTTTGAAACCGTTGTCGATGGCGAAACCGCCGCGGCCGACGGTTTGCGTGGCAAACCCGCTCCCGACTATTTCTTGGCCGCCGCCCGCTGTCTCGGCCTGCCGCCCGCGCAAACTATTGTGGTTGAAGACGCCTTGGCTGGAGTGGCGGCCGCCCGCGCCGGCGGTTTCGGCCTTGTCATCGGGGTGGACCGGGGGGCGGGGGCGGATTTGCGCGGCGCCGGGGCCGACATCGTCCTGCCCGATCTGCGGCCTTTGGCCGAGGAGGCTTTGGCATGAGCCGTGTGGCCGATCCGCTCGACCGGACGCGTTTCCCAGCCGACCCCTGGGTTTTTCAAGAACAGTTGTTGAAGGAAGGCGGTCAAGCCAGCGGCGCCGATCCGGCCGACCCCGTCGGCGCCACGTTGTTCGCCGTGGCCAACGGCTGTCTCGGCCTGCGCGGCGACGGCGACCCCGACCGTTCCCGGGCGGCCTTCGTCAACGGTTTCCACGAGACCTGGCGGATACGGCACCCGGAATACGCCTACGGTTTGGCCAGCGTCGGCCAGACCATCCAAGCTTTGCCGGACGCGGCGGACTTTCAGATCACCGTCGCGGGGACCGCCTTGGCGGAGCCGGACTGGACGCGCGAGAAAGACGAGCGGCGCCTTGATTTCCGGGCCGGCGAGACGGTCCGGACGACGGTTTGGCGGCGGGCCGACGGCGTCCGTGTCGAGGTGGTGGCGACCCGGCTGGTTTGCCTCAGCCGGGCCGCCGTGGCCGTCGCCACCTGCGCGGTCCGGCCTCTCGGGAGCCAGTTGGCCGTGGCCGTGGCCCCGAAACTGACCCCGGCCGGTTGCGCCGCCGCTGCGGCCGAAGGCAACCTCTCTGAAGGCAATCTTCCTGAGGACAGTCTCCTCGGTGGCAACCTTTCCACCGCTAATCCCTTCGGCGCCGGTTTTTTAGGAGACAAGCCCGACCCGCGCCGCGGCGACCTGGCCGCCGACGGGGGCTTGGAAGAATTACCCTTGTCGCAAACCGGCCCGGCCCGAGTCCAAGCCTACGTTTGCCGTAACTCCGGCCTCGGCCTCGTCCTAGGCCGCCAAACCGAGCTGACTTTGGACGGCGGGCCTCTTCCTCTCAGCCCAGTTCCGGTTTCGCCCGGCCCGGTTTCGCCCGGCCCAGCTCTGGCCGCCGGCTCCCCGATCCCTTCTCTGGCCGCCGGAGCCCCGGTCGCTCCTCTCGCCGTCGGTTCGCATCTCGTTCCGGCCGGCTCGGTCCTACAGGCGGTCAGCTACCTTGCCTACCTGGCTTCACCGCGGCCGCCGGCCGGAGTCACGGCCGCCGGGCTCCGCGTCGCCGTGCCGCCGGCTGACTTGGCCGACCTTGCCGATCGTTGCCGCGCCGATTTAGCCGCCGCCGCCCGCGCCGCATTGGCCGGCCTGCGGGCAGAGCAGGCCCGCTGGCTGGCTGCTTTCTGGGAGCGTAGCGATGTCATTGTCGAACTGGCCGACCCGGCAACCGACGGTCAGGCCGGCCTGCAACAGGCGATACGGTGGTCGCTTTTCCAGTTGGCCCAAGCCTCAGCCTGCTTAGACAAGCAAGGTGTTGCCGCCAAGGGAGTGACGGGATCTGGCTACTCTGGGCACTACTTCTGGGACGCCGACATCTATGTTTTCCCATTTCTCCTCTACACCGACCCGGCCCGGGCCCGCCAGTTGCTTGATTTCCGTCATGCTATGTTGCCGGCGGCCCGTCGTCGGGCCCGCGAACTCGACTTGGCGGGGGCGCTTTTCCCTTGGCGGACCGTCAACGGCGAGGAAGCTTCCGCGTATTTCCCGGCCGGCACCGCCCAATTCCACATCGACGCCGACATCGCCTACGCGGCAGCGCAATACGCGGCGGTCGCTGGGAACGCGGCCTACGCCGCCGGCGACGGTTTCGACCTCGTCGTCGAGACGGCCAGGATGTGGGCCAGCCTTGGTTTTGACGGGCCGGACGGCCGTTTCCACCTGCATGGGGTGACAGGGCCGGACGAGTATTCAGCGCTGGTCGACGACAATTTTTATACGAACGTCATGGCGCGCTTCAACCTCCTGACGGCGGCCCGTTGGGCCGAGGCTCTGACGGCCGGCGCGCCCACCGAAGCCGATGCGGCCACTGGAACCGCCGCCGCCGCGGCCTTGGCGCGCTTAAAGGTGACGGCGGCCGAGGCGGCTGGTTGGCGGCGGGCTGGCCAGGCCATGGCGGTCACGTGGGACGCGGACCGCGGCGTCCATCCCCAGGACAAGGCTTTTCTCGACCGTCAGCCGTGGGATCTAGCCGCCGTGCCGCCTGACCGCCGCCCCCTCTTGCTTCATTACCATCCCCTTTCCATCTATCGCCGCCAGATCATCAAACAAGCCGATGTCGTTCTCGCCCTGCTCCTCCGCGGGGCCGATTTCAGCGCCGCCGAAAAACAAGCTGATTTCACTTACTACGACCCCTTGACGACGGGTGACTCCACCCTTTCGGCGGTCTCCCAAGCCGTCATCGCGGCCGAGGTCGGCGCCTCCGAGCAGGCTCTGCGTCATTTCAGCGAAGCCTTGGCCGTCGATCTGGCCGACCGCCATCACAACACCCGCGACGGCGTCCACATCGCCTCGGCTGCTGGCCTTTGGGGCGTCCTCGTCCAAGGGTTCGGCGGCCTCCGCGACTTTGGCGAAACCCCTTCGCTTAGCCCCCGCCTACCCGCTGGCTGGCGCCGCCTGAGCTTTGTCTTGACGGTCCAGGGTTCGCGTTTGCGGATCGAGGTGACCCCGGACTCAGTCACCCAGACCTTGCTCGCAGGACCACCTCTGACTTTGCCAGTGTTGGCGCCTTGACCGCTGCGGCGGCCAACTCTAGGGCCCCTAGCCGGCTTGGCCAGGGAGCGTTAGGTGCGCTCTCCGTCGGCAACGGTGAAGAGTCAAGAATGCCGCCGAGCGCTGACCTGATGTGTTACGCCGTTGCCGAGCTAGACTTTGGTTTTAGTAAGTTATCCTGGTATCAGATAGGGTTAGCTCGTTAGTTTTGAAGGGTGCTGGGGGTGAAGGCGGTGAAGCATTACGCGGAGTTGCTGCGGTTGCGGTGTTTCACACGCGTCGACGTGGTCGCGTTGACGGGCAGTGAGAAGGCCGCTGATTCGCTGTTGACTTCGTACCGCAAGCGCGGGTTGATTGACTTGGTGCGGCGCGGCCTGTGGGTGGCGCTCGGTTTGGACGACGGACAGCCGGTCGCATCGCGCTATCGGATCGCCTCAGCCATCGGGGTAGAGGTTTGCGTGTCGCATCATTCGGCGTTCGAGTATCACGGACTGGCGAACCAGGTTTTCTACGAGGCCTTTGTGTCCAGTCCGCGTAGGTTCGCGCCATTCGACTACGACGGTGTCTCCTACCGGTCCGTCGCTGCCCGCCTCGACAGCGGCGTCGAAGTCCAGCCCGACGGAGTGAGAGTCACCGATGTCGAGCGTACCGTGTTGGACAGTATAAACGACATTGACAAGATCGCCGGTTTGGAAGAGGTGCTCGCCTGCCTGTCTCTGGTCCCGGTTGTTGATCCGGACAAGTTGCTGGTCTATCTGGCTAGCTACGGTAAGCAAGCCATGTATCAAAAAGCTGGTTTTCTTTTCGGTTTGAGCGCGGAGCAGTTGCGACTGCCAGAGTCGTTCTTCAACGAATGCGAGTCTCACGTCGGCAAAGGCGTGAGCTACCTGGACAGGGGCGCCGCTGGGGTGTATGACCACCGTTGGCGGCTCGTTGTGCCACAAAGCCTGAGGCGAGGAGAGAACTGATGGCCGTGTACGACAAGTCGCTCCTGGGGCGACAGGCGGCCAAACTGGGTTTTATCCGCGACACCTACGAGAAGGCCCTGCGCCTGACGGACGTGCTCTCCTTCATCAACTCCGACCCGTTGCTCAAAGACACGCTGGCGTTGAAGGGAGGCACCGCGATTAACGCTCTGACCGTCAGGAAGATCCGAACTGATCTGCAACCTGTGCTGCGCAAGCGCGACTGGTTCGATCTGACCGTCGCTCAGCAGAGAGTCAGTGAATATTTGGTTGAGCTGATCAACCTCGCTCCCGCTGAAGAAGAGTTTCTGGTGGCGTTCAGAGCGCGCGCATGGAGGCCAGAGCTATTGTTCAGCGATGAGGAGTTGGAGCGAGTTCGCCGCCACCCGATGGCGATCTGGAAACTCGGTGACTCCATATACGGCAATCATTGATGCGAGCCGTCTCGATTCGCTGAAGAGCCCGCGAGTCATAAGACTGGCTTGTCAGGCGTGCCGCGGTGGTGCTCATTTCAGCTCACTGCCGACTTCCCTGCCGGTGACGGTTTACACTCCCAAGTAGATGCAGCGGTAACCCCTGACCTCCGACGGCGGCGGCTAAGCGGTGACCCTGTGACCGCCGCCTTCCTAGGCGGCGGCAGCAAAACCTAAGGATGAGAACATGCGTGGAGTGGTCATGCACGCCCCTGGCGACGTGCGAGTTGTGGAACGCGAGGAACCGGCGATCATCGAGCCGACCGATGCGGTCATCCGCACTGCGGCGGTGTGCATCTGCGGCTCGGACCTGTGGCCGTATCGGGGCGTCGACCAAGTGAAGGATCACCCGATGGGCCACGAGTACGTCGGCGTGGTCGAACAGGTCGGCGGCCAGGTCAGCCGCATCAAGGTCGGCGATTTCGTGGTCGGGTCGTTCTGGACGTCGGACAACACTTGCGAGATTTGCCAGTCCGGCTACCAATCTTACTGTCCCAACCGCACTCTCATGGGGGAGATCGGCACTCAGGCCGAACGGGTTCGCGTCCCGTTGGCCGACGGCACTCTCGTCGCGGCGCCGGGACAGCCGGCGGCCGATCTGATCCCGTCGCTCTTGGCTGCTTCGGACGTCCTGGGCACGGGCTGGTTCGCGGCGGTCGCGGCCGAAGCCGGGCCGGGGCGGACAGTCGTCGTCGTCGGCGATGGCGCGGTCGGCCTTTGCGCCGTTTTGGCCGCCAAACAACTGGGCGCGGAACGGATCATCGCCATGTCCCGCAACCCCAAACGGCAAGCCTTGGCTTTGGAATTCGGCGCCACCGACATCGTGACCGAGCGTGGCGACGCCCGCGGCGCCGAAATCAAACCCCAGACCCGCGGGCTGGGCGCGCCCACGGGTTTGGAGGCGGGCCGCACCCCAGAAGCCCAG
>JAIRXC010000118.1 GCA_031268515.1 Propionibacteriaceae bacterium | reverse complement strand
GCTTAAGGCCCGCTTCCCGGACCGGCCGGCGGCAGCCCGTAAAACCATTTTTCACGGCGAGCGGACGGGCCCGCTTCCGGACCGGCCGGCGGGGCCGGTGGACGCGCCAAGGCCGCCGCCACTCTACGCTGGGCAGGGGCGGACGGGCCGCCCGCACGCGAGGACACCGCGCGCGCGAACACTTCTGCCGCAAGGAGGAAAACCGGTGCATTACGTCATCATGGGCTGCGGCCGGGTCGGGGCAGCCTTGGTCAGGGCTCTCGAACGGCGTGGCCACTCCGTCGCCGCGATCGACTGCGACGCCGACGCTTTCCGCCGCCTCGGCCCGGATTTCCGAGGGCGGACCCTGACCGGGATGGGCTTCGACCGCGACGTCCTCTTGGCCGCCGGGATCGAACAGGCCGACGGCTTGGCGGCGGTCGCGGACGGCGACAACACGAATATCTTGACGGCCCGGATCGCCCGGGAACGCTTCGGCGTCCCCACGGTCGTCGCCCGCATCTACGACCCCGAACGGGCCGGCGTCTACGAACGCCTCGGCATCCCGACCGTCGCAACCGTCCGTTGGACCGCCGACCAGGTCCTGCGCCGCCTCATCCCCGTCGGCGCAGAGTCGCTGTGGCGCGACCCCTCGGGGGCCGTCCGCCTCATCGAAGTCAGCTACTGCCCCGGCTGGGTCGGGCAGCCGATCCGCTCTCTCGAACGCCGCCTCAACGCCCCGCTGCCCATCGTCGGGCGTTTCGGGCAGGGGATGGTGACGGACGGTGAAACGGTTTTGCAAGACGGCGACATCCTCTACGCCGTCGTCGCCTCCGAGCGGGCGGGCGCAGTCGAGGAGATCTTGGCCAATCCGCCAGCGCCGGCGCCGTAGGCCAGCCAAGTCGGCGGCTGCTCCACGGCGCCGCCTTCTCCCTCGCCCTGGCGGCCGCCGCCGTGTCGCTTATCGTTAAGCAACGCCAAGGCGGCGGACACGCCCCCTACAGCCTCCCCCGCCAGGCGCAGGGCTGGCAGGCAAACCGGCCGGCGGCCCAAACCGGCGGCCGGCCCTAAAGAAACGCGTAAAGAAACGATTGAAGAGGAAGACAGAACCCATGCGCATCTGCATCGCCGGAGCCGGCAAGTCCGGCCGTTCGATAGCCCGCGAGCTCATCGTCCACGGGCATGAGGTCCTCCTCATCGACCGCGACCCCGCGCACATCAAACCATCATCTGTCCCCACGGCCGAGTGGCTGCTGGCCGACGCTTGCGAGCTGCGCACGCTGGCTGAGGCTCATCTTGAAAGTTGCGACGTGGCCGTCGCCGCCACCGGCGACGACAAGGCCAATCTCGTCTATTCGCTGCTCGCGAAGACGGAGTTCGCAATCCCCCGCGTCGTGGCCAGAATCAACCATCCCAACAACGAGTGGCTGTTCGACCAGTCATGGGGGGTGGACGTCGCCGTGTCAGCTCCCCGGCTGCTCGGAGCCCTCGTGGACGAAGCGGTCCTGGCGGCGGACGACCCGGTCCGGGTCTTGCCCTTGCAAAACCCCCAGACTGTCCTCTTGGAGTTGCGGGTGCCGGAGACGAATCCCTGGGCGGGCCGGCCGATCAGCGACCTCCAAACCGATCTGGCGAGTTATCCGGGGGCTGTCTTCGTCGCCCTCATACGGGACGGCCAGCCCCTGCCGCCTAGCCCCGACAGCCGGATCGGGGTCGGCGACGACGTCGTCTACCTCGTCTCCCACGACGCCCAAGCCGACCTTCTCCGCCACCTGTCTGGCCGGAAGGAAATCAAGCCGGCCGGAAACCCGGACGAAGCGGCCGCCGCCGACGCCTGAAGGCAAGGCGCCTAGCAGGCACAGCGGGGTCCTACGCTCCCAGAAAGCGGCCAGCCAGCGGGCCCAAGGCTCCTAGCAGGCACAGCAGGACCATCTGCGGCGGGCGTTCGGCGTCGGGGCAAGGGCTCTTAGCAGACACAGCGAGGCGGCCGGCAAAAGCCGGTCCGCGGCGGCCTCAGAGGCCGGCGGGAGAGTCGGGCTGGGGCTCCAAGGCGTAGTCGGGGTTGAAGACGACGCGGCGGCCGCGGTTCTTGGCCAGGCGGCCGCGGGCGCGCAGACGGCGGCCGGGGAGCACCCCGGGCAGTTCGGTCCGGCCCATCCAAACGAGTCCGACAGAGCCGCTGGCGTCGTGCAACTGGGCGGTGAACCAAGCCCCTGTGCCGTAGGAGACGACGCCAGTCGAACGGATCTCGCCTACCAGGTCGACACGGCGGCGCACACGGGACGAGGCGATGGGAAAGGGGCCGGCGGCGCTGGGGTCGGGTTCTGGGGCTGCGGCGGGGACGTCGGACGCGAATAATCTGAGGACACGCCGGACCAAGCCGGCCGAGGCCGGACCGCTCACGGCTGGCCCGGCGGGCGGAGTGACACGGGGTTTCCCGGCACGATGGCCTCGGCGCCCCGCCGGACGACGAGGTTGCGGAAGAATTCCTCAAGTTCGGCGGCCGGCCCTTGGGCGTTGACGTCGAGGGCCGCCCGCCCGCCCAGTTGGGCGTGCAAGAGCCAGCGCGGCCCCTCGACCAACCAGTCCCGCAAAGGCGCCGACCCGGTGGAACCGTCCGGGGCGGCCACTTTGACGATTCGGCGCAACTCGGTCCCGAACGGCCCTTCGGCCAGCGTGGAGGTGCCGCCTGCGGCCGTGGCTTCCTCTTCCAGGGTGGCCCGCACCTCGGCCGTGTAACCGCGGCTGGCTGGGGCCGCCAAGACACGGAGTTGAAGCAATGCGTCGGCCGCGGCCGCGACAATAAGAGTCGTGGCAGTTTTGGCCTTGGCGTCAACGGCCAGCTGGATTTTAAGGCCCGGCTGCGGGGTCACGATGAGGGCCCCCAGGTCGACTCGGTTGACCTCGTCCGCGTCAAGGTCGACTTCTTCGATGTCGAACGGCCCGTCTTCGCGCCAGTCGCGGCTGAGGTCGAGTTCGAGCCACTCGTCTTGCAACTCGTCTTCGGCGAAGGGCTCCAAGGTCTCTTCGGCCGCCAAGGGTTCCACGGGTTCTAAAGGCTCCGAGGCGCTGTCAGAAGCGGCGGGGCTGGCGGCGGAAGCAGGCGAAAGAGGGGCGTTCTTACGGCGGAAAATCACGGCGACTACGTTACCCGAGTCGCCCCTGCCCTCTCGCCCGGCCCGCCGCGCGGCGCCCGCCGAGACTTCGGCAGCGGCGCCGCGGGGGCGGGTCTCAGACCACAGCCGCGGCGCCCGCGTAGGCGCTCCCCTAAGGCGCACCAGCCGAGGCGCCGCGGCGGGCGGACTTGAAGACAACCCGGCTGAGTCGGCGCGAAGGCGGTTCCGAAGACTCCGCCGGCCGCGCCGACTTCAGATGTCCGTCAGCCCTTGACCGCTCCGGCCATGATGCCCGCGACCAGTTGCTTGCCGGCGACGAAGAACAAGATGATGAGCGGCAAGGAGGTCAAGGCGACGCCAGCCATGATGAGGGTGTTGTCTTGATAGTGGCCCGCGCTCAGGGTCCCGGCCGCCAAGGTCAGCAATGGTTTCCGCTGGGCCGCGGTGCCGATGGCGAGGAAAGGCCAATAGTAATTCGTCCACTGGGCGATGAAGGTGAACAAGGCCAGCATGGAGGCCGCCGGCCGGGCCGCCGGGACGGCGACGTGGAAGAAGGTCCGGATCATCGAGCAGCCGTCCACCCGGGCCGCCTCGATCAGTTCGTACGGCAAAGCCGCCTCGAGGTATTGAGTCATCCAAAAAACCCCGAAAGCCGTCACGAGGCCCGGCAGCACGACGGCCGTCAACGTGCCGGTGAGGCTGAGCTTGGACATGACGATGAACAAGGGCACAGCGGTCAGCTGGGTCGGGATCGCCATCGTGCCGACGACGAAGACCATGAGCGGCCCCCGGCCCCGGAAACGCAATTTGGCGAAAGAGTAGCCGGCCAGGGTCGAAAAGGCCACGACTGACAAGGCGCACAAAGAAGACACGAGGACCGTGTTACGGAGGGCGCGCCAGAAATTCAGCTCTTTGAAGGCCGTCGCCAGGTGATCGAAGAGATTCGAGCCGAGCGACAGGCCCATGAAGTCGTGCATCGTCTCCTTGGCGGTCGAGGCGATCTGGACCGTGTAGTAGATCGGATACAACGAGATGAGCAAGATGAAGACGAGGACGGCGTAGGAGACGGGGCCGGGGCGGCGGCCTTCGCCCGTCTGCCTGATCCGGCCACGGCGGCGGGCGGCGGCGCGAGCGGCCCCCGGGCCGGCCAATTGACGGGTCAAGGCGACAGAAGGAACTGACCGGGCGCTGCTCATCGGGAGGCCCCCTTCCGGCCGCGCTTGGGTTTGTCGGGGCCGCCCGTCGAGGCGATGCGAGAGGTCAGGACGTAGCTGAGGATGGCGAACACCACGACGATGATGAACAAGATCCAGGCCACGGCGGCGGCTCGGCTCATGTTCGAATCCGAGGTTGACGTGAAACCGGTTTTCCAGAGGAATTGGGTGACGGTCAAGAACTGGTTGTCCGAACCGCCGAAACTCTGGGAGATCGAGAACAACTGTGGCTCGTCGAAAACTTGGAGGCCCGCGATGGTCGACGTGATGATGACGAACATGAGGGTCGGGCGGATCATGGGCAAGACAACTGACAATAATTGCCGCGCCCGGCCGGCCCCGTCCACGACGGCCGCCTCGATGACCTCATTGGGAATGGCTTGCATGGCGGCGAGGAGGACAAGGGTGTTGTAGCCGGTCCAGCGGAAGTTGATGATGCAGGCGATGGCGATGTGGCTGGCCAGCGTGTTGCCGTGCCAACTGATCGGACTGATCCCGATCTGCTGGAGGACGATGTTGACTACGCCGGTCTCATCGGCGAACATCTGCCGGAAGATGATGCCGGCGGCCATGGGGGCGATGACATACGGCAAGAGGACGCCCATGCGCCAGAAGGTGCGGGCGCGCAGGTTGGCCGACAGGATCGAAGCCAACACGATCGCGGCGATGATCTGGGGCACAGACGACAAGATGAAAATCGAGAAGGTGTTGAACAGCGCGTCTCTGAAATCATGGTTGGCCAGCACCCAGGCGAAATTGCCGTACCAACTCGTCTCCCCCGATTGCCCGTAGGCGGCGGCCACGCCGAGGTCGCCGGCGATCGAGTTCCATTTCCGCGTCGAAATGTAGGCGGTGTAAATGATCGGGAACAAACCGATGACGGCGAAGACGATGAAGAACGGTGAGATGTACAGATACGGCGAGGCTTTGACGTCGATCCGGGACAGCCGGGCGCGGAAAGGCGCCTTCTGGACAGCCGGATGGTCTTCGCGCGCCGTTGCGTGGGTGACCATGAGAATTGCTTTCTGCGCTGGTTTGAGACGCCGGACGAAGGTATGAGGCGGGGGCGCCGCAGGGGCGGGGCGGCCTGGCGGCCAGGCCCCGCCCCCGGGCCGTGGGGAAGGCATTGGCGGTGCTCGGCGAAATCATTTTGGGATTTAAGCCGACGCTTATCAGATCGGGGGCCCCGCGAAGCAGCGTTGCGGGCTGCTTCGCGGGGTTTTAGGCGAAGCTCAGGCGAGGGCCTTGACGTCGTCCAGCCACTGTGTGTAAGAGGCCGCGGCGTCCATCACCTTGTCGACGTCAACCCGGTTGATGGCGTCGACCATCTTGGCCTGGATGTCGAAGTAGGAGCTGCCCTTGTAGGGGACGACCGTCACGGCGGCGGCCCGGTCAGCGAAGATTTCACCGACCGGAGCGTTGTTGAGGAAAGAGTCCGTCTTGCTGGTCACAGCGGGATCGGCTTCAGCTTGGACAGCGCTCGGGAAGTTGCTGGCCGCGGTGAAAACGAGGGCCTGCTGTTCGGGGGCGGTCAGCCACTCGACCAAGGCCTTGGCTTCGGCTGGGTGCTCCGATTGGGCTGGGATGACAAGGAAGGAGCCGCCCCAGTTGCCGCCGCCGCCGGGGAAGACGTCGGCGATGTCCCAGCCGACGAAGTCCGCGCCGGCCGAGTTCTTGATGTTGTTGATGATCCAAGCCGGGCACAACATGGTGGCGAACTTGTCCGACTTGAAGCCGGCCGACCAGTCGTCGCTCCACTGCTTGAGGCTGGCGCTCTGGCTGGCGGAGGCTTCCAACAGCTGGTCGTAGAGGGCCTTGACTTCGGCGTTGTCCGAAGCGATGACGTCGCCGCTGTCGGGGTCGACGTAGGAAGCCTCGACCTGGTTGATCATGCCCTGGAAGGTCGCAGCGGCCGAGTCAAACCAGGCCACGCCATTAGAACTGGCGACGAACTGGGCGCCGACTTCGAAGTACTTGTCCCAGGTCGCGTCTTTCCCGCCGAGGAGGGTGGCCACTTCGGCGCGGTCGGACGGCAGGCCGGCTGCCTCGAAGAGGTCGGCGCGGTAGCAGATGCCCTCAGGGCCGATGTCCGTGCCGGCGCCGATGAGCTTGCCGTCGGCGGTCGTCGCCTGGGCGGTCTTCCAGTCGAGGAAGCGGCCGGCCGGGATGACGTCGGACAGATCAGTCAGCTTGTCGGCGTTCTTGATCATGTCGGGCATCCAGTCGACGTCGACCGCCTGGATGTCGTAGGCGCCAGAACCCGCGCCGAGGGCGGTGTTGAAGGCGGACCGGGCCTCATCCGAGGTGGCCGCGACCGTGGCCTCGATCTTGATGCCAGGGTGTTCGTCCATGTACTTGTTATAGAGGTCGGCTCCCTGCATGGTGGCCGTCGTCGTGTCGTAGCCGAAGTTGTTGAAGGTGCCGACCGTCAAAACGATCTGCTCTTCGCCATCAGGCGAAGTCGAGGTGTCGCCGGCTCCGTCGTTGGAAGTGCCGCAGCCGGTCAAGGCCAAGCTGAAGCTGAAGATAGCCGCGCCGAGACAGGCGGCTCGCCTGGGTGTACGTCGGTTCACAAATGACTCCTTTGTCTGTCGATATTGATTGAGGAGGGTGCGAAGACCCCGCAGGGCCTTGGGTGACGGCTTGGCGGCGCTGTCCGAAACAGCTTGTGGAAGCGCTTCCATTGGACATCTTGCTCCCTCTGACCGCCCTTGGCAAGTCGGTTTATCGAATCGTTACACAGTTTCGCCCGAGCTTCCGCAGCCGGCTTCCCCGCTGAGCCGGCGCCGCTTGCCGCCGCTTCGTTCCGCCCGAGCTTCTGCGGCCGGCTTCCTAAAACCCTTGGGGCCGCCGCGGCGCTGGCAAACAGCCCGAAAGACCCCGCTTCCTTCGCCGGCCAGCTCTGTTTGCCTCGTCTTGCCCCGGCTCCGACGGCGCTCCCGACAGCCGTTACGATGGCCGCTGGAAGCCCTTCCAGCCAAATGGCGCCGTCGCGCCGCCGACCCCGGAGGTGACCTGTGGCCGTCGCTTTCCCACCCGCTTTCCGTTTCGGCGCCGCAACCGCCGCCTACCAGATCGAAGGCGCCGTCGCCGCCGACGGACGCGGACCGTCGATCTGGGATGTCTTCTCCCATGCCCCCGGCCGGATCGACGGCGGCGACACCGGCGACACGGCCTGCGGCCACTACGACCGGATGCCCGCGGACGTCGCGCTGCTGGGCGACCTCGGGGTGGACGCCTACCGCTTCTCCATCGCCTGGCCGCGCGTCCAGCCGACCGGCTCGGGCAAGCCGAACCCGGCCGGCCTCGCCTTCTACGACCGCCTCGTCGACGAATTGGCGGCCCGCGGCATCGAACCCGTCGCCACCGTCTACCACTGGGACCTGCCCCAGGCTTTGGAGGAGGCCGGCGGTTGGCCGGACCGGGCTGTGGCGGAGCGCTTCGCAGACTACGCGGGCCTCGTCGCCCAAGCCTTAGGCGACCGGGTGAAACTCTGGTGCACCCTCAATGAGCCTTGGTGTTCGGCCTTCCTCGGCTACGCGTCCGGCGTCCACGCCCCCGGCCGCCGTGAACCGGCCGCCGCCTTGGCCGCCGCCCATCACCTCAACCTCGCCCACGGCCTCGGCGCCCAAGCCATCCGAGCGGCCGCCGCCGACGCCCAGGTCAGCGTCGTCCTCAATGTCCATGCCGTCAAGGCGGCCTCCGACAGCGCCGCCGACCACGCGGCCTGCCGCCGGATCGACGCGGTCGGCAACCGCATCTTCCTTGATCCGCTGCTCGACGGGAGCTATCCAGAAGACCTGCTGGCCGACACCGCCGGCATCTCGGATTGGAGTTTCGTCCGCGACGGCGATCTCGCCTTGATCCGCCAGCCGCTCGACCTCCTAGGCGTCAACTATTACAAGACTGACACTGTCCGCGCGGCCGCCGCCGGCCCGGCGGCGAACACTCCTTGGGTCGGCGCGGACGATGTCGAATTCCTGCCGCCGACCGGCCCGCTGACCGACATGGGCTGGAACATCGAGCCGGCGGGGCTGACCGGATTATTGGCCGGCCTCCACGCCCGCTGGCCCGGTTTGCCGCTGTTCGTGGCTGAAAACGGCGCGGCTTTCCCGGACCGGCTCGACGCCGACGGACAGGTCCGAGACCCCCAGCGGATCGATTATCTGAGCCGGCACCTCGAGGCTCTGACCGCCGCGCTGGCCGCCGGCGTGCCGGTCCGAGGCTATTTCGCCTGGTCTTTGATGGACAATTTCGAATGGTCCCTCGGCTACGCCAAACGCTTCGGGCTCTTCTACACCGACTACGCCACGGGCGAACGCCACTGGAAGGACTCGGCCCGCTGGTACCAGAAACTCTGCCGGCGCCGGGCGCTGCCGTAAACAGAAAAGAACCACGCCGGCCGGCCCCGCGGCGCCTTGCCCCCCTTCAAATCCCGTGTGAGACCGCCCGGTTCCGCGGCGGCCTTGCCCGGCGGGGCCGGGTTTGCGAGGATCGGCAGGGAACAAAAACCTTGGGGCTCCACGCCGCGCCCCGGCGGCGGCTTGGGGGGTTCGGCGCCGCCGCGCGAGGCTGGTTTGATTGGCTGTTAGATCTGGCCTCTGGGCCGATTCGGCGCCGCCGGCGCGCGGAGCGGGTTAAGGCACGACTGCGAGAAAGGCAAGATGAGGCTATGTCAGAATGGGCGTTTTTATCAGCCACAGGGTTGCTCGGGCGGGCCTTGGGGCCGGCCCCGAAGCCCCAAGCCGGCCCTCTGTCCGGCCGGGCGCCCCACGATGTCGTAGCCTCCGCCGCCGCCTTCTTCGCCGGCTCGGTCGGCGCCTTGACGAACCGAGGCCGGGCCCTCCGTTTGGCGAAAGAGCAAACCTGCGAACTGCCTGCCGCCGAAGGGCCGGTTTCACTGGCGGCCGGCCAGCCGGCCGAAACCCTTCTGGCCCTGGAGGCTTCGGAGCGCCTTGTCGCCTTGTTCAGCCTCGACCCCGACGCCCCCGCTCTAGCCATCGGCACGGCGGCAGGCGTCGCCAAACGAGTAGTCCCCGACTACAAAGGCTGGGACACCTGGGAAATGATCGCTTTGAAAGACGGCGACGAGGTGACAGGCGCCGCTCCGTCGGCCGACGCCGACGAGCTTGTCTTCATCACCTCCGACGCCCAACTGCTGCGCTGCCCGGCCCGTTCGGTCCGCCCCCAAGGCCGCCAGGCGGGCGGCATGGCCGGCGTCAACCTCGCCCCCGCGGCCCGCGTCCTCGCCTTCGCCGCCATCCGCCGCGAAGACAAGGCGACCGCCTTAGTCACGACCGTCGCCGGCGGCCCCGATCCGGCCGACCAGATCGAGTGGGCCGTCAAGACCACCCCGTTCGAGGCCTTCCCCGCCAAAGGCCGGGCCACCGGCGGCGTCCGCTGCCACCGCTTTCTCAAAGGACAGGCGGTCCTGCGCTTGGCCTGGGCCGGGCCCGGCCCCGCTTTGGCCTGCGACCGCGACGGCCAGCCCCGCAACTTGCCGCCAGCCGACCCGCGCCGCGACGCCTCCGGCGCCCCCTTGGCCGCCCGCCTCTTCGCCATCGGCTAGAAACACCGCAAAGATATCTTCACTTAGGCGAGGCTGGCTGACAACAAGGTTTCTGGCCTGGCCAACGCCTGACCGGCGCTTGCCGACCCTGCCAGCCGAGGTTCCCAGAGCCCACGCAGGCGGCCGCGGCGAGACCGGTTGGCAGCTTCAAACGGGCCTTAGCCGGCGGCTGGCTCCCAGACCACCTCGACTGTGCTGCCGGGCGCGGCCAGCGGCACGACGTCGCCGGCGATCAGTTGGCCGTTGACACGCAGACGCCCGGCGACGCCGTCGCCTTGGCCGCGGACGGCGATCTTGTACAAAGCCCCCCGGTAGCGCCGCTCGACCTCGTAGGCCCCGAAGTCGGCCGGCAGGCCGGGTCGGACAGCCAAGCCGTCGAAGGTCGGACGGACCCCGAGCAGGTGCTCGCTGACGGCGTTCCAGGTCCAAGCCGCCGCCCCCGTCAGCCAGGAGTTTTTGGCTTGGCCGTGTCGGGGCGCCTCGGGGCCGGCGATCATCTGGGCGTAAACGTAGGGCTCTTGGCCGTGGACCTCGGAGATGTCTTCCCGGTAGGCGCCGGTGATGCGGCGGTAATAGCTGAGAGCCCGGCTGCGGTCCCCCGCCATCGTTTCCGCGATGATGACCCACGGATTGTTGTGGCAGAAGACGCCGCCGTTCTCCTTGTAGCCAGGCGGATAGGTCGAGATCTCGCCCAGTTCGAGTCGGTACGAACGGTAGGCCGGCGCCAGCAAAGCCAGGCCGTGGGGACCGGCTAAGTGTTCGGCGGCCGAGTCGAGGGCCTGGCGGGCGCGGCCGTCGGCCAACCCGGCGCCCCCCATGACACACATGCCCTGGGGCTCGATGTAGATGCGGCCCTCGGCGTCGGAAGCGGCGCCGACCGGTTGGCCGGCCGCGTCGTAGGCCCGCCGGAACCAGGCGCCGTCCCAGCCGGCCGTCGCAATGGCGTCGGCCATGGCGGCCAAGCTGGCCTGGACTTGTTCGGCTTGCTCGGCCAAACCGAGCCGCCGCAGGATGTCGGCCAAACCAGGCACGGCGTAGCAGAAGAGGCCGGCGATGAAAACCGACTCGGCCGTGCGGCCGGCCCGGTTCTCGGTCGTCTGGAAAGACTCCCCCGGCTCGGTCGAGAAACAGTTGAGGTTGAGGCAGTCATTCCAGTCGGCCCGGCCGATCAGCGGCAGTCGGTGCGGCCCGAGGTTGGCGGTGACGTGGCGCCAGGAGCGCAACAGGTGTTCGAGCAGCGGCGCCGCCGAAGCCGGATCATTGTCGAAGGGGACCGCTTCGTCCAGGATCGCGAAATCGCCGGTTTCCTTGAGGTAGGCCGTCACGCCGACGATCAGCCAGAGCGGGTCGTCGTTGAAACCCGAGCCGAGGTCGTGGTTGCCGCGCTTCGTCAAAGGTTGGTACTGGTGGTAGGCCGAACCGTCCGGGAACTGGGTCGCCGCCAGGTCGAGGATGCGCTGGCGGGAGCGCTCGGGGAGCAGCCTGACGACGCCTAGGAGGTCCTGGTTGGAATCGCGGAAACCCATGCCGCGGCCGATGCCGGTCTCGAAATAGGAAGCCGAACGCGACAAGTTGAAGGTCACCAGGCACTGGTAGGGGTTCCAGCAGTTGACTGTGCGGTCGAGTTTGGGGTCGTCGGAGCGGACGCGGAAACCGTCGAGCAAGCCATCCCAATACGAGCGCAGGCCGGCGAAGGCGGCGTCGGCCTGTTCAGCCGTGGCAAAGCGGGCGACGAGGTCTTCCGCCAGGTCCTTGCGGACGGTTCCGGGGGCCTCCCACTTGGCCTCGGGCGGGTTCTCCACGTAGCCGAGGACGAAGACCAGGTCCCGGCTTTCCCCCGGCTCCAAGACGATGTCGAGGGCATGCGAGGCGATTGGCCGCCAACCCGAGGCGGCCGAATTGCCAGCCTGGCCGCGCTGCGGCACGACGGCTTCCGCCAGCGTCCGCCAAGGCCCGCCGATGAAGCTGTCACGGTCGCAGTCGAAACCCGCGATGGGCTGGTTGACGCTGAAGAAGGCGTAGTGGTTCCGGCGCTCGCGGTACTCGGTGGTGTGGTAGATGACCGATCCTGCGACCTCGGTCTCTCCCAGCGACAGGTTGCGTTGGTAGTTGAGCTGGTCGTCCAAGGCGTCCCAGAGACACCATTCGACGTACGAGAAGAGCCTGATCCGCTTGGGCTGGCCGGTCAGGTTGGAAACGGTGGTCTTGTGGACTTCGGCGGCCGCGTCCAAGGGGACGAAGTAGAGGGTCGAAACGCGCACGCCGCCGCGCGCCCCCGTGATGCGGGTGTAGCCGAGGCCGTGGCGGCACTCGTACTCGTCCAACGCCGCCCGGACGGGGCTGGCGGACGGGCTCCAGACATCGCCGTCGTCGTGGACGAAGAGGCCCCGGCCGCTTGAGTCGGCCGGCACGTCGTTGTAGCGGAAACGGGTCAGGCGGCGCAGCTTGGCGTCGCGGAAGAAGGCGTAGCCGCCGGCCCGATGGCTGATAAGGCTGAAGAAATCTTGGCAGCCGAGGTAGTTGATCCAAGGCTGAGGCGTGTCGGGGGTTTCGATGACGTATTCACGGGCCGAATCGTCGAAATGGCCGAAGCGCATGGAAGGGACCTTTCCCGAGCGGTCACAGGGGCGGGCCCAGCGCCGTCATGGCTGTGGAACCGCTTCCAGACACCGTAGCACCTCGTCTGGACCGACTCCAGGGCCCTCATCTAGCCGGCCTGCCGGCAGGGGCGCACAGGGCGGGCGAGGCTCTGGCCACCTCGGATTTTTGAGCCTGACGGCCTTTGCGAGCGCCGCTCGGAAAACGGACTGGCCGCCCGGCGGCGCGGCGCCTCAGTCGGCCAATGCCGCCAATATCAGTTTTCGTACCGCCGCCGCGTCGGCCTGGCCGCCGAGATCCTTCATGACCGCGCCGATCAAGGCTCCGGCGGCGGCCGTCTTGCCGCTGCGGACCTTGGCGGCGGCGTCGGGCTGGGCCGCGATCGACCGTTCGACGGCCGCCTGCAGCGCTGACGTGTCCGAAACAACCGCCAAGTTGCGCCGCGCGACGACCTCGGCTGGGCTGCCCTCGCCGGCCAGGACTCCCTCGATGACCTGGCGCGCCAGCTTGTCGTTGACGATCCCCGCGTCCACGAGGGCTTGGAGGTCGGCCACCTGGGCCGGAGTCATGGGGACAGCCGCCAGTTCGACGCCGGTTTCGGCCGCGTGGCGGGCCAGCTCTGTCAGCCACCATTTGCGGGCCGCCGCCGGCGTTGTCCCGGCCGCCACTGTCGCCGCCACTTGCTCTAAGGCTTCGGCGCCGAGGATGTCGCGCATCTCCAACTCGGTGAAACCCCACTCGGCCCTAAGGCGCTCCGTTCTGGCCGCCGGCGGTTCGGGCAGGCTTCGCCGCAATTGCCCAACCCAGTCGGCCGCCGGCGCGACGGGGACAAGATCGGGCTCCGGGAAGTAGCGGTAATCGTCGGCTTCTTCCTTGCTGCGGCCAGGGCTCGTGTAGGCGCCGGCTTCGTGCCAGTGCCGCGTTTCCTGTTTGATCCGGCCGCCGGCCGCCAAGACCGCCGCTTGGCGGCAGATCTCGTGTCGCAGCGCCTTTTCCACCGACCGCAGCGAGTTGACGTTCTTCGTCTCCGTCCGGGTGCCGAGCACCCCTGAGCCCTTGGGGCTGAGCGACACGTTGGCGTCGCAACGCAATGATCCTTGTTCCATGCGGACGTCGGAGACGCCGAGGGAGCGCAGGACGTCCCGCAGGTGCGCCACGTAGGCCCGCGCCACCGCGGGAGCCTTGGCGCCGGTCCCTGTGACGGGTTTTGTGACGATTTCGATCAGGGGCGTGCCGGCCCGGTTGTAGTCGATGAGGGAATAGTCGGCCCCCTGGATGCGTCCGGCCGCGCCGCCGACGTGAAGAGACTTGCCGGCGTCCTCTTCCATGTGGGCGCGCTCAATCGGGATGGCGTACTCCTGGCCGTCCACCTCTAGGCGGACCTCGCCGTCGAAGCAGAGCGGCTCGTCGTATTGCGAGGTCTGGAAATTCTTCGTCATGTCCGGATAAAAATAATTCTTGCGAGCGAAGCGGCACCAGGAGGCGATTGAGCAGCCGAGCGCCAAGCCGATCCGGATGGCCGACTCGACCGCTTTGGCGTTGACGACCGGCAAGGCCCCCGGCAGACCGAGGCAGACCGGGCAAACCTGGCTGTTCGGCTCGCCGCCGAAGGCCGTCGAACAGCCGCAGAACATCTTCGAAACCGTGTTCAACTCGACGTGGACCTCCAACCCGAGGACCGGGTCGAACAAGGCCATCGCCTCGTCGTAATCCATGAGGCCTTGCCAGGGCCGCCCCGTCGCGGGCGCGTCAGCGGCGACAGGGCTCGCCGTCTCGTCGCCGTCCCTTTGGCCGTTTCCCCTCACAGCGTCAGCTCCTTTCCGACCAGCCTGGCCGCCAACGGCGCCCCGGACGGCTCCAAGGCCCTTTCCAGGGCGGTCCCGACCAGATAGAGGCGGTCCTCGGCCAGCGGCGGGGCCATGACGTGGAAGCCGACCGGGAGCCCGTCCTCGGGGGCCAAACCAGCCGGGAAAGAAGCCGCCGGGCCGCCGGCCAGGTTGCTCGGTATCGTGCAAAGGTCCGCTTTGTACATGGACAGCGGGTCGGCCAACCTTTCGCCGAAGGGCCAAGCGGTGGTCGGGCAGGTCGGGGACACGAGCACGTCGACCCGCTCAAAGGCGGCCGTGAAATCTTGGCCGATCAGGGTCCGGACCTTCTGGGCCGAACCGTAGTAGGCGTCAAAGTAGCCCGATGACAAGGCGTAAGTGCCGAGGATGACGCGCCGTTTGACCTCGTCCCCGAAGCCGCGGGCCCGGCTCAACCGCATGACCTGCTCGGCCGAGCGGGAACCGTCGTCGCCTACGCGCAAGCCGTAGCGCATGGCGTCGAAGCGGGCCAAGTTCGAAGACGCCTCCGACGGCATGATGAGGTAATAGGCGGCCAAGGCGAGGTCGAAATGCGGGCAAGACACCTCGCTGACCTTCGCCCCCGCCGCCTCCAGCAAGGCGACGGCCTCATGGAAACGTTGTTCGACGCCGGGAGCGTAGCCCTCGCCGCCCAATTCGGCCACGACGCCGATCCGCAAACCGGCGACGTCGCCTGAGCGGGCCGCCGCGACGACATCGGGGACGGGCGCGTCGATCGACGTCGAGTCCTTGGGGTCATAGCCGCCGATGACAGCGTGCAGGAGGGCCGCGTCGAGAACGCTGCGGGCGCAGGGGCCGGGCTGGTCGAGAGACGAGGCCATGGCGACGAGGCCGTAGCGGGAGACGCCGCCGTAGGTCGGCTTGACGCCGACCGTGCCTGTCACCGCGGCCGGCTGGCGGATCGAGCCGCCCGTGTCCGAACCGATCGCCAAAGGGGCTTCGTAGGCGGCCAACGCGGCCGCCGAGCCGCCGCCCGAACCGCCGGGGATACGGCCCAGGTCCCACGGGTTGCGGGTCGGTCCAAAAGCTGAGTTTTCGGTCGAGGAGCCCATGGCGAACTCGTCCATGTTCGTCTTGCCGACGATGACAAGGCCGGCCTCTTGGAGGCGGCGGACGACAGATGAATCGTAGGGAGGGCGCCAGTGTTCGAGCAGGCGGGAACCGCAGGTCGTCGGCGCGCCTGTCATGGCAAAGGCGTCCTTGACGGCTACGGGCACGCCCGCTAAAGGCGGCAAATCAGCTCCGGCGGCCCGCCGGGCGTCAACGGCGCGGGCGGCGGCCAAGGCGCGGTCGGCGTCGACGTGGAGAAAGGCGCCGACGGCCGCGTCGGCCGCCTCGATGCGATCGAGACAGGCTTGGACCGCCTCGACGCTCGAAACCTGGCCGGAAGCCAAGAGGTCCGCCAATTCAGCGGCGCCGAGGTCGGCTAAGCCGGTCACGCTTCCTCCTCCAAGATCCGGGGCACCTTGAAACGGCCGCCCTCCTGGGCGGGAGACATGGCCAAGACGTCGGCCTGGCCCAGGCCGGGGGCCAAGACGTCGGGCCGGAAAACGTTGACAAGCGGCAGAGGGTGCGAGGTCGGCCGGATGTCGCCTTGGGCGGCCGGGCCGACCACCGCCACGGCGGCGAGGATGACATCAAGCTGGCCAGCCAGGCGTTCTTGTTCGGCCAAGCTGAGCTCGATCCGGGCCAGATCGGCCAGCCGGGCGACCTCCTGAGGACTCAGTGACAAGATGACTCCCAACTCTTGGCGTCTAGCGCGCCCCATCCTAACCGCTGCCGCCGACGACAGCCGAAGCCAGCGCTGCCCAAAAGCTGACGCGTGCGGACAAGAGCAGCCGTCGGCCCTTGGCCTTAAGCAGCGGCCGAGCTGGGAAATCCAACCGATCAGCCAGTGGGAGATCACCGCCTCGCTTCTCCTTGGCCGCAAGCAGCCGCCGAGCCGGGAAGTTCAAGCCGCGTGGGCGGCGATGATGTCCTTGAGCTGGGACAGGCCGCCGGTCAACTCGACGACGTGGGGTTCGGCCGTCAAAACGCCCGCGAAACGCGGCGGCACGGGGGCGGGGCGGCCGATGGCCTCGGTGACCGTGTCAGCGAACTTGATAGGCAGAGCTGTTTCCATGCAAACCATCGGCTCGTTTGCCAGGAAGGCTTGGGCGACGTGGAGGCCGTCGGCCGTATGAGGGTCGACGATATAGCCGGTCCGCTCGTGCAAGGCCCGTATGACGGCGATCCGGTCGGCGTGGCCAGAACTGCCGGCTCGGAAACCGTATTGTCCACGGGCGCGTTCTGGCAGCGGCGTCTGCGACAAGTCGATACGGCCGTTGGCCGGCAGTTCTTGGCCGAAGAGGCGGGCTGTGGCGACGGCGTCGCCGTCTAGCAGATCGAAAATAAACCGTTCGAAGTTCGAGGCCTTCGAGATGTCCATGGACGGGCTCGAGGTGGCAAGGGTCTCGGCGGCGGAACGGACGCGGTAGACACCGGTCGCGAAAAACTCAGCCAACACATTGTTTTCATTCGTGGCCAAGACGATCTGCCGGATCGGAAAGCCCATCTGGCGGGCGATGTGGGCGGAGATGATGTTGCCAAAATTGCCGGTCGGGACGCAGAAACTGACCGGGTCGTCGTCATCTTGAGTGACCTGCAGCCAACTCGACACGTAGTAGACGACCTGGGCGGCCAAGCGGGCCCAGTTGATCGAGTTGACGGCGCCGATGGCGTGGCGGGCCTTGAAAGCGGCGTCGGCGTTGACCGCTTTGACAAGGTCCTGGCAGTCGTCAAAAGCGCCGGGAACGGTCACGTTGACAATCCTGGGGTCATGCAACCCGTACATCTGGCCCCGCTGGAAGGCGGTCATGCGGCCCTGCGGGCTCAGCATGACGACGCGGACGCGGCTCTTGCCGGCCATCGCCTGCTCGGCCGCCGAGCCGGTGTCGCCCGAGGTGGCGCCGAGGATGGTCAAACGCCCGTCGAGGCGCGCCAATTCTTGCTCGAACAACTCGGCCAGCAGCTGCATGGCGAGGTCCTTGAAGGCAGCCGTCGGCCCGTTCGAGAGGTGGGCCAGCCAGAGGCCGCGGCCGAGCGGGCTGACCGGCGCGACGACGGGGCCGCCGAACTTGTCCGACCTGTAGGCGCGGGCGCAGCAGGCGGCCAGATCGGCTGCGGGCAGGCCGCCGGTGTAGGGGGCGAGGACGGCGGCGGCCAAGCCGGCGTAGCCAGCGGCGGCGAAGAGACGGCGCAACTCGGATCGGCCAGCCCGGTCGAAGCGCGGGAAGGCGGCCGGCCAGTAGAGGCCGCCGTCAGGGGCCAGGCCTTCCAACAAGATGTCAGTGAAGCTGACGGGGGCGCCGGCGCCGTAGCCGCGGGTCGAACGGTAGGCGGAGGAGGCGGGCCAGTCGGCGCCGCCGGCTCTGAGGCCGCTCACGCTCGGGCCGCCAATGCGGCCTCGGCCCGGGCCCGCAGCGTTTGGACCATCTGGTCGGGGTCGCCGGCGTGGAAAACAGCGGTGCCCGCCACAAAGGTGTCGGCGCCCGCCTCGGCGCAGCGTTCGATCGTCTCCAACGAAACACCGCCGTCGACCTGGATGCGCAGGCTGAGGCCGGCGGCGCTGGCGCGGCGGCGGACGGCGCTGATCTTGGGCAAAACAGATTCCAAGAAACCCTGGCCGCCGAAA
>JAIRXC010000135.1 GCA_031268515.1 Propionibacteriaceae bacterium | reverse complement strand
CACCAAACGGCCAAGGCCCTGGTCCATTGTCAATATAGGTTCGCCCACGCCATCGCCGCTGCGTCCTTTGAGGCCGCCGCTGGCCAGGTCTTGGGGTTGCCCAACCTCAACGGGCCAGGCAAGACGACGACGCTTAAATGCGCAGCTGGATTGCTCACTTTGACTGCTGGCATGGCCGACAGCCTCGGTTTTGCCCCGCCCCGCCGCTCCTACGGCTTTTTGTCCCGGATCGGCTTTGCCATGGGCCGACGCGGCCAATCGCACGCCGACGTGCCGGTCTGCGACTCTCTGGAACTGCGCCGCGTGGCTTACGGTCTGGCCGGTCGGCGATGACTCTGCCTAACCTCGGCGTTGCGCTGACTGGCTTTAGGGCCTGGTCGAAGCTGACGGTGAAGGCGACAGCGGCTTTCCGGGTCGAATTGATTGTTTCCTTGTTGGACTGGGTTGTGCCGCTCGCCTTCATGGCTCTGTGGAATACGGCCGCCGCCAGCTCTGGGATCATGAGCCCAGGGCAAACGACAACCTACTATCTGGTCCAACTGGTCACCAGCAACCTTTCTCTCAGCGGCAGTTTGATTTTCGGTTTGGGCCCCCTCGTCTACTCCGGCGAACTCAGCGTCCTCCTTCTCATGCCGTTGCCCCCGATCATCCCCTTGGCGACGGAGTCCATCGTCAACCGTCTGATCCGGTCCGCCCCGCTGGTTGTCGCCGTGCCGCTCATGGCCTGGTTCATGAAAGCGGGCTCCAGCGCCGATTGGCGCAGCGTCCTGCTCGCTTCCGTGTTAGGGCTGCTGGGCTGGTCAGCTGCGACCTTGGCCGCCGCCGTCTACGCCTTGTCGACATTCTGGTTCGGCAAGTGGGGTGGCATCATGGGATTGTTCATCGGCTTGCAATGGGTCCTGGCCGGACTGATCGCCCCCAGCCCCTTCCTGCCTGACTGGCTGGCTTGGTCCATGCGCTTGTCCCCACTTTGGGCCGCCCAAGGCGGCCTGGCTGAACTGCTGTCGGGGGTTGTCGCTTTCCAATGGTGGATGTTTCCTGTCGTCCTCGGTTGGATCGCGGTCCTTTTGGCGGCTTGGCGCTGGGCTTGGACGCGAGCCTTGCGCCGCTTTGAGGCGGTGGGGATGTGAAAACCTGGTGGTTTTTGCGAGCTTCCTGGCGCCTCGACGCCAAGGCGGCGGCCGCCTTTCGTTGGGACAGCATCATCGGCGTCGGCGTCTCGTTGGTTTGGCTGGGTTTCGCCATCGCCCCTGTCCTCGCAGCCGGCCGTTTTCTGGGAGAGGGCGACGGCTGGACCGAAGCCCGTCTGCTCTTCCTCCAGGCCGTCTGGTACTGGATGGACGCGATCATGTGGGTTGTCTGCGTCCCTAACGCCGAAGCTTTCCGCCAGGAAATCCGCCAAGGCCGCCTCGACGCCAAGTTCTTGTGGCCGGCGAACTCGCTCGCCGTCGTCATGCTCGGCCGTGTCGGCGTGGCCGACCTCCACAAATTCTTCATCGCCTTGGGGCTAGGCGCCTGGGCGGTCGCGGCCGGGGCTTTCCCCGGTTCGGTCTGGTCGGTGGCCGGTTTCATCGTTTGCCTGCTGGCGGCCAGCGTCATCTTTTGGGCCCTGGGAGTCTTCACCGTCTATAAGGCGATGACATTGTTTAAGTTCGACGGTTCTGTCGCTCTCACCGCGGCTCACAATCTGGCCCGCGTGCCCGTTGGCATGTACGGGCCGGTTCTGCGCCTCCTGCTCTCGTCCGTTTTCCCCGTCATCCTCATCACGACCGTCCCTTCGACGGTTTTCTTCGGCTGGAGTTCTTGGCAGTTGCCATTGGCCTCTGCCACCGTGGCGGTTGCGGCGGTCATCGTGTTGAAGTCAGCTTGGCGGCGGGAAACCCGTCTCTACGTCGGCCTGCAGAACTAGCGGTCCGACGCGGCAGGCGCCGCCGCGGCGGGAACAGGCCGCGCGGCCGTAGAATCACGGCCGTGACAGTGACTTGGCGTTACGCGGCTCTGGCCGTCCGACTGCTGGCCGTGGCCTCGGCTGCGATCGGTTTGATCCGTTTGACTGGTTTGTTCGGTGGCGGCGAGGTCTCGGCCGCCTTCACTTTCTACACCACCCAGAGCAATATTTTGTGCCTGCTTTGGATGGCGCTGCTGGCAGTCGTCACGGTCAAAGACATCGTCCGGTTCGGGCCGCGCGGGCTGTCGGCTCCAGCGCCGCGTTGGGGCGCCGCCGTCATGATGGCCATAACGGTCACCATGCTCATCTACCTTGTGATCCTCGCGCCCGCCGCCTTCCAGCAGGCCGGCAGCGCCTACGTGCCGTTCACTTTGACCGACGACCTCGTCCACATCATCACGCCCTGCCTCGTCATCTTCGACTGGTTCCTCTTCACCCCCAAGGGCAAGCTGCATTGGTTCGACCCGCCTTGCTGGGCCGGGCTGCCCTACGCCTACCTCGCCTTCGCTTTCACCTGGTCGGCCTTGGGCGGCGATTTCGGGTCAGGCCGCCGCTATCCCTACGCGTTCATGGACGTCCAGGCCTACGGCGTCGGCGGCGTCGCCGTCCAAATCCTCATCTTGACCGTCTCCCTCGAAGCCTTCGGCTACCTCTACGTGGTCGCGGACAAGACGCTGGCCCGGGTCGCCCGCAAACGGGCTGCCCAACAGCCCGCCTGACTAGGGCCGTTCTCGGACCGGCCGCTTCAGACGCCGGCGGCCTTCAGCGCTACGACAGCCCGTAGGCCTTGTGCAAGAGCCAGACCGGGTGGACGGCGCGCACCCCGCAAGCTTTCTCGATCTGCCAACGGCAGGTTTCCGAGTCGCAGACGGCCAGGTCGCCAGCTACCTCTTTGACCTTGTCGAAGAGAGGTTGGCCGACGGCTTGGGCGATGGCGTATTTCTCCTTCTTGAGGCCGTAGGTGCCGGCGATGCCGCAGCACACGGCCCCGGATTCGACCACCGTCAGGCCGGGAATGAGGCGGAGGAGTTGGACCGCGGGAGTCCCCAGGCCGTGGCCGCGCAACTGGCAGGGGGCGTGATAGGGGACCGTCAGGTCGAGAGGGGCGAAATCCAGCGGCAACTCGCCCCGCTCGGCCTCGGCCAAGAGAAACTCGCAAAGGTCGCGGGTGCGGGCCCCGACCGCCCGTAAGGCGGCGTCCTCGACCCCGAGGATTTCACGGGCCTCATGCTTGAGCATCCCCGAACAAGAGGTCGTGCTCGACACGATGACCAGGTCTTGCGGCGCCTTGTCCAGTTGGGCGACGAGCCGGCGCACCCAGGCGCGGGCCGTGTCGAACAAGCCGTTCGACTGCAAAGGCAGTCCACAGCAACCTTGTTTTGGCACGAGGACGCCGTAGCCCAAGTGTTCTAGCAACTCGACGGACTTGATGGAGGTCTCAACCTCGAAGTAGTTGCCGGCGCAACCGTGGAAATAAACAAGCGTGCCCCGGCGGCCCGCCCCGTCCGGCGGTTGGTGTTTCGCCTGCCAGGCGGTGAAAGTCTGACGTTGGGCGGTCGGCATGGCGGCGTCCCGGTGCACGCCCACAGCCGCCTCGGCCAACACGCGCAAAGGCCGGCAGGCCAAGGCGGCGTTGGCCAGCGGCGCCACCGGCCGCATGGCCGCGCCCATCAGCGTCGTGCGTGAGATGAGACGGTCTCTAAGCGGCATGTGGTCTTTCTTCATGGCCGCCCGCGCCACCGAGTTGAGTTCGGCGATCTTGACCCCTTGGGGGCAAACCAGGGTGCAAGTGCCGCAACTGGAGCAATAGTCGAGGCTGCGGTCGACGGACTGGCCTTGGCGGTAGCGTTCCGCTTGCGGCCCGACGTACTTCGGCCCCGGGAACAAAGCGGTGACGGCCGCGACCGGGCACTGGGTCTCGCAGATCGTGCACTTGACGCAATGGTCGAGGCTGGCTCGAGCCAGCAGGTTGTGCTCGTAGCTGTCCTGGCCAGACATCATCGCCTCCCCGTGATCGCGTCGGCCGCAGCGGCCGCGGAGCCTACGGCGATGCCTTCGCCTGACTTCTCCGACCAGCGGACCGCTCCCGCCAGCAGCCCGCCAGCGATATGTAAGTTGTCGAAGACGGCTTCCCCTTCGTCGAGCGGCCGCATCGCCTGGTCAACTGCCACCCCGGCTGCGAATAATCGCTGCTCCGCCCAATAGTCGGCGTTGATGAGGCGGCCGAGGTCGGCGGCGGTTTCCTGGCCGCCTAGGCGGCTGCCGCCGGCTCCCCGCAACGGCAATTGGAAGACCCGTTCTTCGAGGCGGCCCGCCGCGTCGAGGCTGAGGGCCCCAGACTCGAAACCGCCGGGAGCGTAGACGAAGGCGTCCGCCGCCCAGGCTTGGTCCCGGCCGGCCTGGCGCAGCGTCACGGACTTCAGCCGGCGGCCCGCGGCGGCGAAACCGATGACAGAGGAACCGAGGACGAGGCGGACCCCGGCTGTCTGGGCGGCCGCGGTCAAAGCGTCGTTTAGGCGCAGCCCCGGCACAGACGGCGGCGGCAGCGGGATCTCGAAGACCGGCCGTCCGACTGACTCTTGCACCTCAAGCCAAGCTTGCCTGTCCCGCAGCCCGAGCACGGCCGGCAACCCAACGGCTTCTTCGTCCTTGAGGCGGCGTTTGACGGCTTCCGCGAAACGGCGCTGGTAGGCGGTTTGGTCGAGGCTGCGGGCGTAGGCCAAGGCCGGGGAATCGGCTTCGTCGGGCCGGGCCGGCAGGTCGATCCTGTAGGCCGTCGCCAGCAGCGGCCGGCCCTGCCAAGTCTGGCGAGCCAGGTTGGCGGCGCACAGCTCGGGGGAGAAATCCTTCAACTGACTCGGCCCGACTATGGCCAGGGAACGGTTTTGAGCCAGGTCGCCGGCTGCCATGGCCGGCTGGACAAGGCAGGTCGGCCGCAGCGCTCCGACGGCGGTCGGCAAGGTGATGTTGGTTTTAAGGTCCCCGGTCAGGAGCTCCGGCAGCAGGTCGCGCAGCCAGCCGACCGCCGCCTCGGCCCGGTCGGCGCCGATGGCCGCATACGGGTGGCTGGGGTCGTGGGCGGCTAAGGCGGCAGCCGTCTCAAAGGGCCGGGCCACTCGCCCGGTGGGGTCGCCTAGGAGCGCGGGGGCGTAGCCGAGGACGTCGACCGTGCCAGCGCTGAGCGGCAACCCGCCCAGCCCCTTGGAGGCCAAGGTGGTTTGCCAGCCGGCTTGGGCCAGCCGGATCGCGGCGGCCAAGCCCGCCAGACCAGCGCCGATGACCAACGCCGTCGCCATCAGAGCGACACCCCCTCGCCCGCTACCGCCGGTCCGGCTGAGCAGGCGAGACTGGCCTGGCGGCGGGTCGGCGGGCTGCCTTGGTCTTCTGCCGCTGGCGGCTCGGCCGGCCGGTTTGGCGCCGCCGGCAGGTGGTCGACGTCGAGGGCGCCTTGGAAGATCCAATAGTCCAAGGCGGTTTGGCGGACCTGGTCGCCGTAGAGGACCGGCGCCAGGCCGAGCCAGCGGTTGGCCAGGAAATCCCGCAAGAGGCCGGTCGCCTGAGCGCCGTCGGCCTTGCCGGTCGCGCAAGCCAGCCCAGCTGCCCGGGCCGAACAGAAACCGCCTTGGCACGGTCCCATGCCGAGGCGGGATTGACGGCGCAAGTCGTCGAGGCTGGCTTGAGGGAACTCGTCCCAGAGGCCGAGGAGCGCCCGGCGGCTGACCAGTTCGCACTCGCAGATGATCTGGTCGTCCAGCCGGTCCGCCTCGCGCTCTTGCAAACGGCAGCTGACGAGGTAGTTGCGGCCCGGCGTTTGGCCGGGGCAGATCTCGTCGGCGGTCCGGCAGGGGTGGCGTCGGCCGGTCTGGTTTTCCATGGCGTCAACGGCGTGTTGGGCCATCAGACGGTACGTCGTCAGCTTGCCGCCGCCTACCGTCACCAGGCCGGCCACACCGTCACGGGCAGCGTGGTCGATGACCGCCATGCCCCGGCTCATGTGCCGGGTGTCCGAATCGTCCACCCGGTCGTCCTTGACGAGGGGACGGGCTCCCGCCCAGGCGTGGAGGGCGCGGGCCTGCTGGAAACCCGGGATCAGGGCCTCGCCGGCCTCCAACATCTGCCGGACCTCCGCCCTGGGAATGGCTAAATTGTCAGGGTCTGCGACCTTGACATCCGTCGTGCCGATGACGCAAACCGTGTGCACGGGCACAAGGATGTCTCCGTCGGCGGGCTTGGCGCAGCGGTTGACGACCCGGTTGACGAGGCGGTGGGCCATCGCCACCATGACGCCGCGGCCGGGCACGACCTCAACGGGGCGGACTCCGGCCAGCGTGGCCACCCGGCCGGCCCAGGGCCCGGCGCAGTTGATCAGGAAACCGCACTCGATTTCAATGGCCTCGCCCGTTTTGCGGTCGACCGCCCGCACGCCCCGCACCCCTTCTGAGCCCCGGATGATTTCGACGATTTCGGTGTAGGTGAGGATCTGGCCTCCCCACAGGCGGGCCGAAGCCGCTGCCGACCAGACCAATTGCCAGCCGTCAACTGTCCCGTCGAGGACTTGGAAGGCCCGCCGCAGCTTCGGGTCAAGGCGCGGCTCCAGGCGCAAGGCGGCGCCGGGGCTGATCTCCTCGGCCGGCACCTGGGCGGCCTTGGCGCCGGCCAGGAAGACGTCGCCGAAGTCCGGATCGTCGCCTGGTCCGACAATGAACAAGCCGCCTGTTCGTTCGACCGCCGCCGGTTGGATACGGCTGATGACGGCGTTCTCGGCTGCGCATTCGGCCGCTGACAAAGGGTCGGCGACGACGTAACGCCCGCCCGAGTGGAGCAAACCGTGGAAACGCCCGCTCGTGCCCTGGGCCAAGTCAGCCCGCTCGACCAAGATGGCGCGATAGCCGCGCATGGCGGCATCCCGGACGACGCCCGTTCCCGTCGAGCCGCCGCCGACGACGACGACATCGGCGTTCAGCTTTCTCATCCGGGTGCTCCTTTCAGGCCTTTGAGGCTCAGCGGGCCAGGGCTCGGCTGAAACGTCGGCCCCTTGGCTCCGGCCTGGCGGCCAAGCGTCGCCTGGCGGCTTGGCGGCGAGGGCGCTTGGGGCTGCCTGGCCGGCAACTTCGCAAAGGCCACGTTAGCTGCCCAAAGGGGCAGGAGACACGTCTGAACGGTGCGGCTTTGCCCGACTTGCCGGTCCTCTGCCGCGCAAACGTGCAAGCGGGGGACAGGCTCGGCGGCGGGCGCGGAACGGCCGCCGCCTAAGACAAGTCACCGTGTAAGGCAAGCGGCAGCCGCGTAAGACAAGAAGCCTACGCTGTCGTCGCGCGGTTTGGCGGCCGGCGCGGGGATGTCGGGCCAAACTGGCGCAGCCCCGGAGGCTGCCGCGGGTTCGGCGGCGGGAGTGGGACTAGGTCGGGCTGCGGCGGCGTCAGACGGCGGGGGTGGGCAAGGCGACGGCCGCCGACAGTGGTCCGTCGGCTTCGGTCCACGTGATCGGGCCGGCGATGCGGCCGACCGACCGTAAGTCGTCTTCGCACTGGCGCAGGGCCTCCAAGGCCGTCGCCGGGCCGCTGAACGCGACAGCCGCGACGGTTGCTTTCATCGAGGCTTTGGCCTGGGACTTGGAGCCGCGGATGGCGGCCAGAGCTTGAGCGAGCGCCTCCAGCAACGTTGAGTTGTCCCAGGCGGCCGGGCCCGCCTCGGCTGGGTCCGGCCAGGCGGCCAGGTGGATCGAATCGGCGTGCCACCAGCTCCAGGCTTCCTCGGTGGCGAAGGGGGCGATGGGCGCAAACAGGCGCAAGAAAACGCTTAGAGCCAGGCCAAGGGCCGAGCGGGCCGAGTCGGCCGCCGCCGGGCCGCGGCCCCCGTAGGCCCGTTCTTTGACCAGCTCGACGTAATCGTCGCAGAAGGCCCAGAAGAAGCGTTCCGTTTCCTCCAAAGCGTCGGTGTATTCGAAGGCCGCGAAGGACGCTGTGGCCTTCTTGACAAGGCCGCGCAGTCCGGCCAGCAGGGCCCGGTCGGCCGGGGCGGACACCTTGGCCAGCGACCAGGCGGCCGGTTCGGCGTCCGGGAAACCCAAAATCAGCTTGCTGACGTTGAGGAGTTTCAAGGCCAGCCGCCGGCCCACTTTCATCTGCGTTTCGTCAAAGGGCGAATCGGCGCCCGGCCGGGCCATAGCGGCGCGCCAGCGGACGGCGTCGGAGCCGAAACGGTCGAGGATCTCCGTCGGCACGACGACGTTGCCCTTCGACTTTGACATCTTTTTGCGGTCGGGGTCGACGACGAAGCCCGAGATCGCCGTCCGCCGCCAAGGCAGGCAGCCGTTCTCGAAATGGGAGCGGACGATGCGCGAAAACAGCCAGGTCCGGATGATGTCGTGGGCCTGCGGGGCCAAGTCCATGGGGAAGGTCAAGGCGAACAAGGCCGGGTCGCGTTCCCAGCCGCAGGCGATCTGAGGGGTCAGGGAACTGGTCGCCCAAGTGTCCATGACGTCCGGGTCGGCCGTGAAGCCGCCGGGCTGGTCGCGCTGGCCGGGGTCGTAGCCGGGGGCCGGGTCCCGCATCGGGTCAACAGGCAAGGCGTCTTCGCTGGGGACAAGGGGGTGGTCGAAATCGGTTTCGCCGTCCGGACCGACCGGATACCAGATCGGGAAGGGCACGCCGAAGAAACGTTGCCGGGAGACCAGCCAGTCGCCGTTTAGGCCGCTGACCCAGTCTTCGTAGCGCCGCCGCATGTGCTCGGGCGTCCAGGCCAGCTCCCGGCCCCGGGCCAACAGGGCTTCTTTGAGGGCCGCGTCGCGGCCGCCGTTGGCGATGTACCACTGACGGGTCGCCACGATTTCCAGCGGCTTGTCGCCCTTTTCATAGAAGTTCGCCATCCGCGTCGTCGGCGTCGGCTCGCCCGCCAGGTCGCCGGCCGCCCGCAGCGCCCGCACGACGGCCTCCCGGGCGCCGAAGGCCGTCAGGCCGGCCAAGGCGGCGTAGGGGGCGGGGTCGGGCAGCCAGTCGGGGGTTTCGGCCTGGAAGCGGCCGTCACGGCCGATGACCGTCCGTGTCGGCAATTGCAATTCACGCCACCATTGGACATCGACGAGGTCGCCAAAGGTGCAGCACATGGCGATGCCGGCGCCCTTGTCCGGTTCGGCCGCCGGGTGGGCCAGGATCGGCACCTCGACGTCGAACAGCGGCGAGCGGACGGTCGTGCCGAAGAGGGGTTGGTAGCGGGGGTCGTCCGGGTGGGCGATGAGGGCGCAGACCGAGACGATCAGCTCCGGGCGAGTCGTCTCGATGCAGAGGGGTGTTCCGTCCGGCCGGTGGAAGGCGACGCGGTGGTAGAAGCCGGGATACTCCCGCGCCTGCAATTCCGCTTGCGCCACGGCGGTTCGGAAGGTGACGTCCCAGAGAGTCGGGGCGTAGGCCAGGTAGGCCTGGCCGCGGGCCAGATTGCGCAGGAAGCCCCGCTGGGCGACGGTGGCGGCGACGGGGGAGATCGTCGAATACAGACGGCTCCAGTCGACCGACAAACCCAATTGGCGCCAGATGTCCTCGAAGGCCTGCTCGTCGATGGTTGTCAACTGGAGGCACAGTTCGATGAAGTTTTGACGGCTGACCGGGATCTGCCGTTTGGGGTCGGGCTTGGCCGGAGGCGTGAAATCAGGGTCGTACGGCAGTGTCGGGTCGCAGCGGACGCCGTAGAAGTTTTGGACCCGGCGCTCTGTCGGCAATCCATTGTCATCCCAGCCCATGGGATAAAAGACATGTTTACCGAGCATTCGTTGTTGGCGGGCCACGATGTCGGTGTGGGTGTAGGAGAAGACGTGTCCGACGTGGAGGGAACCGGAGACGGTCGGCGGCGGGGTGTCGATGGAGAAGACCTCGGCCCGCGTCGCTGGCGGCCGGAAGGCGTACACGCCGGCCTCGCGCCAACGGGCGGCCCACTTGGCCTCCAACCCCTCCAAGGCGGGCTGTTGCGGCACTCGCGCCCCGGCGGCGTCGTGGGCGGGCAGGCCAAGCGAGGCGGCGTCGTCAGTCATGTGCGCATCCTACGTCAGGGTCCCGGGGCTGTCCGGGCTCTCGCCCTTGCCGGCTCGCCCCGCGCGTGCGGCCGGCTCGACTGCATGCCCGCCACCGAACCCCACCTTGACCGGCTCGCTCCGCGCGTGCGGTCGGCTCCCTGGAAGCATTTGGCCAGCCGGCGTACCGGCCAGCGAGACGGCGGCTGCTTCCGCCTTGGGTGTGCTTGAATTCGGGCCGGTTCATTTTCACTTGGACCGGCCCCTGGATGATCCGCGGCTCCGTCGCCGCGGTGTGCCAGTTTGACCACAAGGAGATTGCCATGGCGGCGACGCTTCCCACTCAGGCCGAACCCGATCCGGCCTCACAGCTTCCTTCCTACACAGCCGAAGAACAAGCCCTCATCCTCCGCAACGACGAGGGCATCCCCGTCAGCGTCACGGACAAGAAACCCTGGACCCCGCTGAAGATCATCGTGTGGGCGCTCATCGCCTTGGCGGGGGCGGCGGGCTGGACCGCCTTGGCCATTAGCCGGGGCGAACGGGTCAACACGGTCTGGTTCGTCGTCGTCGCCGTTTGCACCTTCGCGATCGCCTACCGCTTCTACGCCCTCTACATCGAGAAGCGCCTGATGCGCCCCAACGACCGCAACGCCGTGCCGAGCGAACGGGTCAACAACGGCCGTGACTTCGACCCGACTGACCGGCGCATCCTCTTCGGCCACCACTTCGCCGCCATCGCCGGAGCCGGCCCCTTGGTCGGGCCGGTCTTGGCGGCTCAGATGGGCTACCTGCCTGGCACCTTGTGGATCATCGTCGGCGTCGTCTTCGCCGGCGCTGTCCAAGACATGCTGGCCTTGTTCTTCTCGATCCGCCGCGGCGGCCGCTCTCTCGGCCAGATGGCCCGCGACGAGATCGGCCGCGTCGGCGGCACCGTCGCCATGGTCATCTTGCTGCTCCTCGGCACCTTCGCCGTCGCTGTGCTGGCCCTCGTCGTCGTCAACGCCTTGGCCGAGTCGCCCTGGGGCGTCGTCGCCGTCGGCTCGACCATCCCGATCGCCTTGATCATGGGCCTCTACCTGCGCTACTTCCGTCCCGGCCGCGTCCTCGAAGTCTCTGTCATCGGCTTCGTCCTCCTCATGGGCGCCCTCGTGGCCGGCCGCCAGATCAGCCAGTCGAGTTGGGCCGAGCACCTGATGTTCTCGCCGGTGACGTTGTCGTGGGCCCTCATGGCGTACGGCTTCGTCGCCGCCATCTTGCCGGTCTGGCTGATGCTGACCCCCCGTGACTACCTGTCGACGCTCATGAAGGTCGGCACCATTTTCGTCCTGGCCCTTGGCATCGTCTTGGTCCGGCCCTGGTCGGAGATCCCCGCCTTGACCGAGTTCGCCTCCAACACCAAGGGGCCGGCCTTCGCGGGCACCTTGTTCCCCTTCCTTTTCATAACGATCGCCTGCGGCGCTTTGTCTGGCATGCACGCCGTCATCGTCTCCGGCACGAGCCCGAAGATGATCCAGAAAGAGTCCCAGACCCGTCTCATCGGCTACGGCGGCATGCTCTTGGAAGCCTTCGTCGCCGTCATGGCGATGGCCGCCGCCGCCTCGATCAACCAGGGCGTCTACTTCTCCATGAACATGTCCGCCGGCTCCATCGACACCTTGGCCGCCCCCGTCATCGCGGCCATGTCTCCCGAGGAGGCCGCGGCCCTCACTCCGGCCGACAAAGCCGCCATCGCCATCGGCCAACTCGATGTGACGAACGCGGCCGGCGAGGCGGTTTCCATCGAGTGGGAGACGGCTGAAAACGGCGTCGTCGTGACGACGACGGGGGCCGAGGCGTTGGAACAGATCGCCCGGGATTGCGGCGAGCCGAGCATCATCTCGCGCACCGGCGGGGCGCCGACCCTGGCCGTCGGCATGGCCAACATCTTGCGCCAGCTCCTCGGCGGCCACTCCATGATGGGCTTTTGGTATCACTTCGCCATTCTTTTCGAAGCCCTTTTCATTTTGACGACCATCGACGCCTGCACCCGGGTCGGCCGTTTCCAAGTCACGGACGTCCTTGGCAACTGGTTCCCCAAGTTCAAGAACCCGTCTTGGCAGCCGGGAGCCTGGCTGGGCACGGCGGCCGTCGTCGCCCTCTGGGGCTCGATCTTGCTGATGGGCGTGACCGATCCCATGGGCGGCATAAAATCGCTGTTCCCGATGTTCGGCATCGCCAACCAGCTCATCGCGGCCATCGCCTTGTCGGTCATCACGCTCATGGTCATACGCAAGGGCTACCTACGCTGGGCCTGGGTGCCCGGCCTGCCCCTGATCTGGGACATCGCCGTCACCTTCACCGCCTCGTATCAGAAGATCTTCTCCGCCGACCCGGCTCTCGGCTACTGGAAGCTTTGGTCCGTCACCCGCCAAGCGATCGCTTCTGGCTCCTTGGAAGGCCAGGCGCTGGCCAACGCCCAGGCCACTTTGCGCAACTCGGCCATTCAAGGGACATTGTCGATCGTCTTCGTCTCCGTCACCGCTGTCGTCATCGTGGCCGCCGCCGTCAAGGCGGTCCAGACCATTAGGACAAAGGACACGACGACGTCGGAGGACCCGTTCATGCCTTCCCGCCTCTTCGCCCCGAGCCATTTCTTGGCCAGCCGGTTGGAGCGCAAGGTCGAGAAGGAATACGCGGCGGTCGGCGACCCGGCTCTCCTGATCGGCCGCCGGGCCCGGGACCTGAAGCCGTGAGGCTGCATCTGACAGGCCTTGGCCGCTTCTGGCGGAGCCTCGTGTGGTTTGTCCGAGAACTGGCGGGGGAGACGGCCTACGACCGCTACCTGGCCCGCTGCCGCTTGGCCGAGGCCCAAGGCTGCTCCCGGCCGTTGACAGCAGCCGAGTTTTGGCGGGCCCGCGGCGATCAGGAGCCGCCGCCGCGCTGCTGTTGACGAAAGCCGCGAGACGTTGGGGGAAGGCGGGGTCAGAGGCCGATAGGGCATCGGCGAAAGCCCCGCGGCGCCGTGGGGAAGCCCCGACCCCTCCCGCCGCTGTCATGCGGCCGCTGGAAAGCCTCCGCGGCGCTGGGGGAAACCCGCGCTCCGGCCCCGCTTGGCGGGGCTAGACTCTGCCTTGTCCGTCGGTTAAGGAGCTGAAACGTGAACACGACGTTCGAAGCCATCGAAAAACGCTACGCCTGCCGGGCCTTTTCTGGGGCCGCGATCCCGCCCGAGGCGCTCCACGCTGTCGCGGCGGCCGGCCTGCACGCCCCCAGCGGCGTCAACCTCCAGCCGTGGCGCATCGTCGCCATCTCCGATCCGGCCGTCTTGGCTGAGTTGGAGCAAGCCGGCCTCAGAGCCCTCAAGGCTTGGGACGAGGCGGGCTACGAGCGTGTCTTGGCCCGCGGCGGCAAGCTCCTCTACAACGCCCCCGCCATCATCGTCGTGGCCAAGCAGCCCAGCGAGGGGCCCATCTCGGTCGACCTCGATGTCGGCATCGTGATTTCCCACCTTGTCCTCGCGGCCCAGTCGCTCGGCCTTGACAGCTGCGTCGTCGCTCTCTTGGCGGCCGCTTTCGCCGGCCCGGACGGGGCGGCCCTGAAAGCCAAGCTGAGCTTCCCCGAGGGTTGGGAGTTCGGCCTCGCGGTGCTCTTGGGCCACGCCGTCAGCCCGGGGAAGCCGCATGAGATCGACCCGGCAAAGCTCATCGAGTTGATCTGACCGTCCCAGGCCGTCTCGTAAACTGGCGCCATGACCGCCGACCGGCCCAAACGCGTCCTCTTGGCCGCGCCCCGGGGTTATTGCGCCGGGGTTGACCGGGCCATCGCCACCGTCGAGCGGGCGCTCGCCCTCTACGGCGTCCCTGTCTACGTCCGCAAAGAGATAGTCCACAACAAGCATGTTGTGTCGGAGTTGCGCCGCCAGGGGGCCGTGTTCGTCGACGAACTGGACGAGGTCCCCGTCGGCGCCGCCGTCGTCTTCTCCGCCCACGGCGTCTCTCCCGCCGTGCGCGCGGAGGCGGCCCGCCGCGGCCTGCGAGCCGTTGACGCCACCTGCCCGCTCGTCGCCAAGGTCCACCGCGAGGCCTGCCGTCTGGCCGAGGCCAAAGTCAGCATCCTCCTCATCGGCCACGCCGGCCACGAGGAAGTCGAAGGGACGATGGGGGAGGCTCCCCAGCGCATCCAACTGGTCGAGCGTCCCAGCGACGTCGGCCGAGTCGAGGTGGACGACCCGGACCGCGTCGCCTGGCTGTCTCAGACCACCTTGAGCGTGGACGAGACGCAAGTGACGGTGGCTCGCCTGCGCGAACGTTTCCCCCGCCTGGCTGATCCGCCGAGCGGCGACATCTGCTACGCCACGCAGAACCGCCAACTCGCCGTCAAGGCCATCGCGCCGCGTTGCGACCTCGTCGTCGTCGTCGGCTCGCGCAATTCATCCAACTCGGTCCGCCTTGTCGAGGTCGCCCTCGAAGCCGGCGCCCGCGCCGCGTTTCGGGTCGACGCCGCGTCCGAGATCGACCCGGCCTGGTTGGCGGACGCCGACACGGTCGGCGTCACCTCGGGGGCTTCGGTGCCTGAATCCTTGGTCGAAGAGGTCGTGGCCCGCCTGCGCGCGGCCGGTTACGGCGAGGTCGTCGCCGAGGCCATCGCCGCGGAGACGGTGACCTTCGCCCTGCCCCCGGCCGTGCGGCTGCCGCGCGGCCGTCCCCGCTTCCCGGCCGCGGCGGTCTGAGCGGCGGCCGAAGCCGCGGATTTGGGCGCTCCCAGCTGAAGGCGTATCATTGCCCCTCGGTATGCCTGCTGGCGGGCTGCCGGTACGCACCCAGGCCCGATTGAGAGGTTCATGGCCAAGAAAGAAGGAGCCCTCGAGCTCGCGGGGACCGTTGTGGAGGCGCTGCCCAACGCGATGTTCCGCGTCGAGTTGGCGAACGGCCACAAGGTTTTGGCCACAATCAGCGGGAAAATGCGGCAACACTACATCCGCATCTTGCCGTCGGACCGAGTCGTCGTGGAGCTGTCGGCTTACGACCTGACCCGGGGGCGGATCGTTTACCGCCACAAATGACCCACTGTTGACACGCCCCGCCGCCTGATCCGTCCGGCGGCGACGAATTGCTAAGGAAACTCTCCATGAAGGTCCAACCGAGCGTCAAGCGGATTTGCGACAAATGCAAGGTCATCCGCCGGCACGGTCGTGTCATGGTGATCTGCGAAAACCCGCGCCACAAACAGCGCCAAGGTTGAGCGGCTCCTTTGGCGCCTAAAGCGCCGAGGGAGACAGATGAAGACAACGTGAACGCAGACCAGGTTCCGCCTGGTCCGCCCTCGGACGAAGGCCGAGGCCCCGGGGCTTGTCCCCTCAAGGGAACGCGTCACGTTCCACACCTTCGCGGGCTACGTGCCCGAGAACCGGAAAGGTAGCAGCCTTATGGCACGCCTCATCGGTGTCGACCTGCCGCGCGACAAGCGCCTCGAGGTCGCCCTCACCTATATTTTCGGCATTGGGCGCACCCGCGCCGCCGAAACTCTCCAAGCCACCGGCATCAGTGGCGACACCCGCGTCCACCAGCTGACGGACGAGCAATTGGTCGCCCTCCGCGACCACATCGAAAGCCATTACGAAACCGAAGGCGACCTCCGCCGCTCCGTCGCGGCCGACATCCGCCGGAAGGTCGAAATCGGCAACTACCAAGGCCGCCGGCACCGCCAGGGCCTGCCTGTCCGCGGGCAGCGCACCCGGACGAACGCGCGCACCCGCAAGGGCAAGAAAAAGGCCGTCGCAGGGAAGAAGAAGGCTCGCTGAGCCGCACCCACTGAGAATTGGAGAAGAACTGACTCATGGCTACCGCAGGCCGTAAGGGCGCTGCCGCCAAAACCAAGGTGCGGCGCAAGGAAAAGAAAAATATCGCTGTTGGACAGGCGCACATCAAGTGCACGTTCAACAACACGATCATCTCGATCACGGACCAGACGGGGGCGGTCATCGCTTGGTCGTCGGCTGGCGCCGTCGGTTTCAAGGGCTCCCGCAAATCCACCCCCTACGCCGCCCAGATGGCCGCCGAGGCCGTCGGCCGGCGCGCGATGGAGCACGGCATGAAGCGGGTCGACGTCTTCGTCAAGGGCCCGGGTTCGGGCCGGGAGACCGCCATCCGCTCGCTCACCGCGGCCGGGCTCGAAGTCGGCGCCATCCAGGACGTCACCCCGGTGCCCCACAACGGCTGCCGGCCGCCGAAGCGCCGTCGCGTCTAACCCCACCTCGAAAGGACACACCACCATGGCCCGTTACACCGGCCCGCTGACCCGGAAGTCCCGCCGTTTGGGGACCGACCTCGTCGGCAACGACAAATCATTCGAACGCCGCCCTTATCCGCCTGGCATGCACGGCCGCGGCCGGACCAAGGACTCGGAGTATTCCCAGCAGCTCCGGGAGAAGCAGAAGGCGCGTTACGCCTACGGCGTCCTCGAAAAGCAATTCCGCCGCTATTACGAGGAGGCCACCCGGTCGACCGCCAAGACCGGCGACATCCTCCTCCAGATCCTCGAATCCCGCCTCGACAACGTGGTCTACCGCGCTGGCTTCGCCAACACGCGCCGGCAGGCCCGCCAGATGGTCTCCCACGGCCATTTGACGGTCAACGGCCACAAGGTCGACATCCCGAGCTATCGCGTCTCGCCGTACGACATCATCGAGGTCCGGACGAAGTCGGCTGACATCCAGCCTTTCGTCATCGCGCGCGAGCTGCACGACAGCCGTTCCGTGCCGGCCTGGCTGACCGCGACGCTCACGCCGATGCGGATTGTCGTCCACCAGCTGCCCGTCCGCGAGCAGATCGTCATCGACTTGCAAGAGCAGTTGATCGTCGAACTTTATTCACGCTGACCGTCCGCCGGGCCTTGGCGACTGAGGCCCGGCGCGGTTTGCCTCGCCAGTTTCATCGCGCTCCGGCCCCGGCAACTGGCGAGAACCCAACTCGAACACCGTCAAATAGCGGTCGGTGGAAAGGACCCACATGCTTATCGCCAAACGTCCTCAGCTGTCTGAGGAATCCCTCAACGATTACCGCTCCCGTTTCATACTGGAGCCGTTGGAGCCTGGTTTCGGTTACACGATCGGCAACTCGTTGCGGCGCACCTTGCTCAGCTCGATCCCCGGCGCCGCCGTCACGAGCATCAGGCTCCAGGGGGTTTCGCATGAGTTCTCCACCATCCCAGGGGTGGTCGAGGACGTGACCGAGTTGATCCTCAACATCAAGTCCCTCGTCCTCGGCTCTGACGAGGACGAGCCGGTCACTATGTACCTGCGGAAGGCCGGCGCCGGCGCCGTCACGGCGGCCGACATCGCGCCGCCCGCCGGTGTTGTGATCTTCAACCCGGAGCTCCACCTCGCCACCCTCAACGAGCACGGCTCCATCGACATCGAGTTCGTCGTCGAACGCGGCCGCGGCTATGTTTCGGCGATCCAGAACAAGAGCCCGGAAGCTGAGATCGGCCGCATCCCGGTCGACTCGATCTACTCGCCGGTCCTCAAGGTGACCTACAAGGTCGAAGCCACCCGAGTCGAGCAGCGGACCGACTTCGACCGCCTCATCCTCGACGTCGAGACGAAGCCGTCGATTCTGCCGCGTGACGCTGTCGCTTCGGCCGGCCGGACCCTTGTCGAGCTGTTCTCGCTGGCCCGGGAGCTGAACTTCGAGGCCGAGGGCATCGAGATCGGACCGTCGCCTGTGGACGAGCAACTGGCCGCCGACCTGGCCTTGCCGATCGAGGATTTGCACCTGACCGTCCGCTCTTACAACTGCCTCAAGCGTGAGGGCATCCACACCGTCGCGGAACTCGTTTCCCGCTCGGAGCAAGACCTCATGGACATCCGCAACTTCGGCCAGAAGTCGATTGACGAGGTCACCTTGAAGCTCAACGAGCTCGGGCTCTCGCTCAAGGACTCGATGCCCGGGCTCGACCCGTATGGCTCGTTCGGCCGTTTCGGCGGCGAAGGCGAAGACGAGGCCGACTACACCGAAACCGAACAGTACTGAGGCAACTCAGCCAAGCCACCGGAGATACCCACCATGCCCAAGCCCAGCAAGGGGCCGCGCCTCGGCGGCAGCCCCGCCCACGAGCGCCTCATCCTCGCCAACCTGGCGAGCCAGCTGTTCGAGAACGGCCGCATCACAACGACAGAGCACCGGGCCAAGCGGCTCCAGCCGCTGGCTGAAAAGCTCATTTCCAAGGCCAAGCGCGGCGACCTGCACGCCCGTCGGCTTGTCATCCGGACGATTTCGGACCGCTCGGTCGTCCACCACCTTTTCACGCAGATCGCGCCGGAACTGGCTGATCGCAACGGTGGTTGCACGAGGATCACGAAGGTCGGCCCCCGCCAAGGAGACAACGCCCCCATGGCCGTCATCGAGGTCGTGACGGAGTCGGTCGAAGAGTCCCGCGCTGCCAAGAAGCGGGTCAAGGAGGCGGCTGCCAAGAAGGCCGAGTCGGCTAAGAAGGCCAAGGCCAAGCCGGCCGCGAAGGCCAAGCCGGCTGTCAAGGGCGCCGAAGCCGCCCCAGTTGAAGCCAAGCCAGAGCCTACGGCCGTCCCGGTTGAAGCCGAGTCAGAGCCTACGGCTACCCCGGCCGAAGCCGTCGCCGAGTCACCGGCCAGCCCGGCCGAAGCCGGCCAGGGCGAGGCGGCGCCGGCGAAGTAAACCCCGCTTTGACGCAGAACGACGCCCCGCGCCCTCGTGGCCGGGGCGTCGTCGCATCCTCAGGATCGGGGTGTGGCCGCGGAGACTCGCGCCTTCGTGGCCGGGGCGTCGTCGCAGGCTGAGGCGCCAGCGTGCCCAAAACCACACCCGGCAGGGGGTGGGTAAGTGTCAAAGAGCGCTGAGGCGTCGGCGTTCGGACGCGCCGGGGCGCTTCCCCGGGCCAGGACGGGCGGCGGGCAGAATGGCCAGGTGAGCAGATTGCGGATCGCCCAGTTGGCCAACTTCGTCGGCCCCACGTCGGGGGGGTTGCGGCGGGCGGTCGACCGACTCGGCCGGGGTTACGCGGCCGCCGGCGCGGCCCGTCTCCTCTTGGTGCCAGGCGCTCAAGACGATGTTTGGGAAGACGACAGCGGCGTCGTTGTGACGATAGAGTCGCCGGCGGTTTCGGGCGGCTACCGCCTTGTCTTGTCGCCCCGCAAGGTTTGGGATGTCCTCGACCGTTTTCGGCCGACTAGCGTCGAGGTGTCAGACAAATGGACGCTGACGGTGGCCGCCGCTTGGGCGCGCCGCCGGCACGCCGGGTCGGTCCTCTTCAGCCATGAGCGCCTTGACGCCATGGCCTCCTTGTTCGTCCGCCACGACATGGTCCGGCCCGTCCATTGGCTCAACGTCGGTTTGGCCAGGGCGTACGACCGGATCGTCGTGACGACTCGCTACAGCGCCGGCGAGTGGGCTGACACGGCGGCCGAACCCGTCATCGTCTCCCTCGGCGTCGACCTGGCGGCTTTTTCCCCCGCTCCGGCGCCTCTCGCCCCAGCCCCGCTGCTGCGCCTTGTCTACGCTGGCCGCTTGTCGCGCGAGAAGACCCCTCACTTGGCTGTCGCCACGGCTGTCGAACTGGACCGCCGCGGCCGGCCGGTCCAGCTTGACGTCTGGGGGGCCGGCCCCCACTTGGGCGAGCTCAAGGCTTTAGCCGACGGGTCGCCCGTTTGTTTCCACGGCTACGCCGACGACCGCGCCGCCTTGGCCGCCGCCTACCGGGCCGCCGACGTTTCTTTAAGCGTCTGCCCGGCCGAGACCTTCGGCCTCGCGGTCCTCGAGGCTTTGGCCTGCGGCGTCCCGGTTGTGACGGCCGACGTGGGCGGGGCGCGGGAACTGGTCGACGGGACGTGCGCCGAGTGGGCGCCGCCAGACCCGGTTTTCTTAGCTGACGCGGCTGAGCGCCTGGCCGCCCGGCGAGCCGCCGATCCGGCAGGTTTGCAAGAGGCCGCCAGGACGCGGGCGGAGCTGTATGCCTGGGACAACGCCGTCGCTGCGATGCTCGCCCTCCACGCCGAATTGGCCGCCAAGGCTGGCCGCCGGTGACGCCGGCTGCAGCCGTCAGCCCGTCCGGCTCCAGGCGGCCGGCGTAGGCCCTGCTTCCGCCTCGTCTCAAGCGGGTGGGAGAAGCGCGGTTAGCCACTATGCTGTGGCTTGTCCACCTGGGCCGGCAACGTTTCCTTGGAATATTTGGACGGCCTAGGCGTCGCACGCGTAGCGGCGGCGAGGCGCGTCGCAGCCTCTCGCTCCGCTGCCCATCATGTGAGGGAGGTTCCCAATGAAGCGAGTCCTCATCGCCAACCGAGGCGAGATCGCTGTCCGCATCATCCGCGCCTGCGCGTCGCACGGCTTGGAATCAGTCGCTGTTTACGCCGACCCTGACGCCAACGCGCTCCATGTCCGCCTGGCCGACTACGCCTACGCCCTTGAGGGCACGACGGCGCTGCAAACCTATCTCGACACCGACAAGATCCTCGCCGCCGCCAAAATCTCCGGCGCCGACGCTGTCCACCCCGGCTATGGCTTCTTGTCCGAGCGGGCCGACTTCGCCGCCGCTGTCGAGGCCGCCGGCCTGATCTGGATCGGCCCGACCCCTGACAACATCGCCCTCTTGGGTGACAAAGTGGCAGCCCGCCGGATCGCGGATTCCGTCGGCGCTCCTCTCGTCCCCGGCACTCCAGAACCTGTCAGCGGGGTCGAAGAGGTCCAGGCCTTCGCGGAGGAATACGGCTATCCCGTCGCCATCAAGGCTGCTTTCGGCGGCGGCGGCCGGGGGCTCAAGGTCGTCCGCCGGCCGGAGGAGTTGAAACGGCGCTACGAATCGGCGGTTTCCGAGGCGGTTTCCGCCTTCGGCCGGGGCGAGTGCTACGCCGAACGTTTCGTGGAGCGGCCGCGCCACGTCGAGGCCCAGGTCATCGGCGACGGCCGGGGCCGCGTCGTCGTCGTCGGCACCCGCGACTGTTCGATGCAGCGCCGCCACCAAAAAGTCCTCGAAGAGGCCCCGGCGCCGTTTTTGACCGAGGCTCAGCACGAGCAGATCGTGACGGCGTCTAGGCGTATCGGCGAGGCGGTCAAGTATCGCGGCGTCGCCACCATGGAGTTCATGCTCGGCGCCGACGGCTCCCTGAGCTTCCTCGAAGTCAACACCCGCATCCAGGTCGAGCACCCGGTGACCGAGCGGACGACCGGCCTCGACCTCATCATCTGGCAGTTCCGCATCGCCGACGGCGATTCTTTGGACGAACTGCCTGACGTCCTGCCGAGCTTCGGCCACGCCTTCGAGTTCCGGATCAACGCCGAGGATCCCGGCCGCGGCTTCCTGCCCCAGGCCGGCCAACTCGGCCGTTTCGACATCCCCGGCGGCCCCTTCCTCCGCGTGGACGCGGGCGTCACGGCTGGCGGCCTCGTCCCGCCCGAGTTCGATTCGATGATCGCGAAGATCATCGTCTGGGGCAACACCCGGGAAGAGGCGTTGGCCCGGGCTCGGCAGGCCATGAAAGAAGCCGACATCGACGGCGTCCCGACTCTCATCCCCTTCCATCGGCGCATCCTCGTGGAACCGGAATTCACCGCTTCCGAAGCCGAGGGATTTTCGGTCCACACCGGCTGGATCGAGAAGGATTGCCCCTGGCTGGGAGAGTTGGTCCAGCCGCTGCCCAAGGGGGTCGAGCGGGCCAAGGTGCGGCGCGAATGGTTCGAGGTCGACGGCCGCTGGATCCGCCTCGGCTTCCCCGCCGCCCTCATCGGCGCCGGCCCCGCCCCCGCCGGCGGCCCCGTCAAGGAGGCCGCCCCGGACGAGCCGCCCGAAGGCGCTGTCCTGGCCCAGATGAACGGCGTCCTTTCCCGTTGGTTCGTGGAAACGGGCGCGCGGGTCGAGAAGGGCACAAGCCTCGGCGTCCTCGAAGCCATGAAGATGGAAAACCCCATCATCGCGGACCGGGCCGGCGTCTTCGCCCGGCTGCTGCCGGAGAGCACCGTCGTCAAGGAAGGCCAAGCCATCGCGACAATCGCCTAAGCGCCCCGCTTGCCAAAGCCGCGCCCCGGTCCGCTTCGCAACGGACCGGGGCGCGGCTGCTCTCCGGCTGCCGCCTAGGTTCTGCGCCTGTAGGCGGGGTTTGGTTTAACGCGCTGGGCCTGCCTAAAGCTGGCCTCTTGGCCGTAGGGCAAGCGCAAACCGGCCTAAGGGGCTGCCCGGGCGGGACGGCAGTCCCTTAGGCCGGCGGTTGGATTCTGGCGGCCGTAGGCCGGCCGAGGCAGGCTTTTGCGGTGCCGGTCAGGCCGTCAGATGAGGCCAGGGGTTTGGGTTTGGGCGCGGTCCAGACGGGCGGCGACATCGGCCCAGTTGACGACGTTCCACCAGGCCTTGACGTAATCGGCCTTGACGTTGCGGTATTGCAAATAGAAGGCGTGCTCCCACATGTCGAGTTGGAGCAGCGGGATCTGGGCGGCCGGCAGGTTGCCTTGCTGGTCGAAGAGCTGGTGGATGGCGAGGCGCTGGCCGAGCGCGTCCCAGGCCAAGACCGCCCAGCCCGAGCCTTGGAGGCCGAGGGCGGTTTCGCGGAAATGAGCCTGGAAAGGCGCGAAACCGCCGAAGGCGGCCTCAATCGCCACGGCCACAGGGCCGGTCGGTTCGCCGCCGCCGTCGGGCGACAGGTTCTTCCAGAAAACCGAATGGTTGATATGGCCGCCGAGGTTGAACGCGAGGTCCTTTTCCAGCTTGCTGAGGGCGCTGAAGTCGCCTGTGGCGCGGGCGGCGGCCAGCTTCTCCAAAGCGGTGTTGGCGCCGGCGACGTAAGCGGCGTGGTGCTTCGAATGGTGGAGTTCCATGATCTCCGGCGCGATGTGGGGCGCCAAAGCGGAATAGTCGTAGTCGAGGTCGGGCAGCGTGTATACGGTCATGAAGAATCAACCTCTCATTGTTGATGGACGATAGCTCCACCTTAACGCCGATCGGTCCGGGCGCGGACCTGTGAGCCCAGGCGTCCGCGGGTCCGGTCTATAAGGCAGCCACTGTCGGGGGCGTAGGCGAGTGTGAGTCCAGGCGTCCGCGGCTCCGGTTCAGGCGTCCTGGCGGCGGACCGCCAGGACCCGGTAGCCCTTGGCGCTGCCCAGGCGTTCGGCCTGCCAGCCCGCTGCGTCAAGCCAGGCGGCCAGCGAGTCGGCCCCCAGATGGCGGGCGACGACGAGCTTGGCCGTCCCCTTCGGAGTCAGGCGCTCTAACCAGGTCAGGAGGAGCCGGTGGAGGGCCGGTTTGCCGATCCGGATCGGCGGGTTCGACCAGAGCTCGTCAAAGCGGGCGGCTGGGTCGACGGCCTCGGGGGCCAGCGCGGCGACCCTTTCCGCCACCTTCAGCCGGGCCGCGTTCCGAGCGGTCAATTCGACGGCCCGCCGGTTGACGTCGACGGCGGTGACGCGGGCTTCCGGGACCGCCAAAGCGAGGGCGCAGGCCAGCGGGCCGATGCCGCAGCCGAGGTCGAGGATTTCGCGGCCGCCGGCCGGCGGCGGACAGGTCCTCAGGAGCACGGCGGTGCCGGGGTCGAGGCGGCGGCCGGAGAAGACGCCCGGAGCCGAGAGGAGCTCGACATCGAAACCCCAAAGGCGCATGGGGACGAGGTGTTCGGGGCCGTCTTCGGCCGGAGTCTCGAAATAGTGGGTCATCGTCTGGCGATTGTCCAGCCGGGCGCGCCACCGGCAAGCGGAATTGAGGGAGCCAGCAGGTTGGAAGCATTGGATTGGCGGGTGGGAGGAAGCGGGTTTGGAGGTTGGGGCGCCAAGCGGCCGGCGCTTCCAGGTCGGCCCGGAAGAGAAAACAAGGGTGCGGGCGTGGCGGCCGGCGGGGGCCGTAGAAGCGCTGATTGGCCTTCCGCGGGCGGGCTTGGCGACGATCTGACGCAGTCGGCCGGCGGGAGACGGTCCTCTTGGCCAGGGCAAGGCGCGTCACGGTGCTGCCGGGCCTCGGCGGCCCGGCGGGCCAGGTCGGCGTCGGGGGGATAGCCGACCGCTTCCA
>JAIRXC010000052.1 GCA_031268515.1 Propionibacteriaceae bacterium | reverse complement strand
GTCGGTGGTGTAGAGGCCTTCGAGAGCGCCGGTGTCCACGGCGGCGTAGCGCGTGGCGATTTCCAGCGCCCGTCGCTGCGCTTCCTCGCTGGCGGACGCCTTGGCCCGCTGCAAGCGCTCGGCATACCGGTCGACTGCACTCGGGTCAAACTGGACAGCCCAATCCGTGAACGCGGGGAACGGCTGGTAACTCATGCCTCCTCCATTTCATTCGGGGCGAAGTCGTCCCCTCCATTGTCCTCTTCGCCGCCGGCCTACTCTGGCAAATCAGCTTCCGGCGCCTCCGGCAGGGCGGCCGCGCTGGCCCGGACATCGATCTGTCCGGTCACCACGGCGGCGGTCAGGCGGGTCTTGTGCTCAGCCAGCAGGTCGATCTCGCGCCGGGTCTGCTGGATCGCCCGGTTGGGCTTCCCAGTTTCGTCTTCGAGGTGGGCGATGATGGCGCGCTGTTCGCTCGGGGGAGGCAAAAGAACACGGAAGCGCCTCCAGCCGTTGGGCTGCTTTGGCCCGGAAAACAAGTGGCTCTGACTGGTGTTTCCCCCAGTCAGAGCCACTTTTGTGTCGGGGTGACAGGATTTGAACCTGCGACCTCTTCGTCCCGAACGAAGCGCGCTACCAAGCTGCGCCACACCCCGTCTTCTGAAAGCCAGGGGCGAGTCTAGCCCAGACCGGCCCGCGGCACCAAGGTCAAGAGGGTCGCTTCGGGGCGGCAGGCGAAGCGATACGGAGCGTACGGCGACGTGCCAAGACCGGCGGAAACATGGAGGGCAGCCGTCTGGCCGTCGGCTTGCCACCACGTCAGGCCCTTGGCGCGGCGGCGGTCCAGGTCGCAGTTCGTCGTCAGCGCCCCGTAGCCCGGCACGCAAACCTGGCCGCCGTGTGTGTGGCCGGCCAGGATGAGGCCGACCCCGTCGGCGGTCATGGCGTCGAGAACACGGGTGTACGGAGAGTGGGTGACGCCGAGGGAAAGGCAAGCCGCCGGGTCCGGCGGGCCGACCGGCATGTAATCGTCAAGGCCCAGATGGGCATCGCCGCAGCCGCGTATCTCCACTGTTTGCCCGGCCGCTTTGAGGAGGAAACGGCCCTCGGCCGGCCGCCAGCGGCCCAGCGCCAAAAGACCACGCAGAGCCTCGTCGGGCAACCGGTCGCGCGCCGACAAAGGGGGCCGGTGAGCTGTGAAATACGTCAGCGGCCACTTGAAGCGGGCCCGGTAATAGTCGTTCGAGCCGAAAACATAGACGCCGGGGAAACACAGCAGCGGGTCAAGAGCGCGGGCCAGAGCTGGCAGAGCCTCGCGGAAAGCGATGTGGTCACCCGTGCTGACGACTAGGTCAGGCTGGGTGTCGGCCAGTTTGCGGACCCACTCGACCTTGTCATTTTGGCCGGGCGTGAGGTGGAGGTCAGAGAGGTGGAGGATGCGGAAAGCCCGCTGGCCGGGGGCGAGCAGAGGGACTGTGACCTCCCGCAGGGCATACCAGCGACGCTCGACCGCCACGGCATACACGGCCGCCGCCCCTGCCAGCGCCGCGGCGCCGGCCAACTGTTTCGTGTGAGACACGTCTCGCCTCTTTCCTCATATTTCAATGACAATTGTTTAGGCTGCGGCTCCGGCCTGTCAGCTGAAGCGGCGGCCGGGCGCCTGGCGCGCTGGCACGAGACGGTGGCGTTGAGCGGCTGCGCAACGCTAGCGGGGAGAGGCGCTCGCGCTGGCGCTGGGTTCGCCGTCGCGGGGGCCTTTCGAGTAGTACATCGTGCAGAGGCCGCCTATGTATGGTTCACAGCTCGTCCTCAGATACGTTCCCGCCGGCTGTGAATCGAAGGTCTCAGCTTGCGTCGTCGTGAAGCCGGCGGCCTTGACGCGCGCCTCGACCTCCTTGTCCGTGCCGCTGAGGCTTGGCACCTTGATCGGCTTGCCGCGCAGCACCTCGTCAGTCGGCGGGGTGAACGCCGTCGCGGGCAGATCAGCCAGAAGCGGGCCGATGGCTTCCTTCCAGATCTGCGCCGGCGTCGTGCTCGACGTGCCGGCCAAATAGATGCCCGATGGCAACGTCAGGTTCGTCACCGAGTGGGCGCGCGTATCCCAGAAAGCGGCGTGTTCGGGGCCGGGATCGTAGGAGACGTGGACGGCGCCGGCGATCTCGGGGGTGTACGCGACGGTCCAAACATTGTCGTTAGTCTCTGTCGTCCCGGTCTTGCCGCCTTGGTCGCGGCCGTCGACCCGCGTCCTGGAGGCCAAGCCGCTGAAGACGACACCGCGCAAGAGCCGGTTGACGCCGTCGGCTATCTCGGGCCGGATTGTCTGCTGGCAATTGTCTTCCCCGGGCACCGGCATGGGGATGGAGCCGCCATCTTGGGTGTGGATCTCGCGGATGATGATTGGTGAACAATGCTTGCCTCGGGCGCCGAAGGTGGCGTAGGCCGTGGCCATCGACAGTGTGGTTGTTGGAACGACGCCCAGCGTGATGGAGGGCAACCCGCTGTAAATAGAGTCGACCAGATTCCCGCCGGCCGCTATTTCGGCGCCGGCCGCCTGGGCCATCTTGGCAGCAGCGCAAGGGCCGATGGTGAGGACAAGCTGGGCATAATACGTGTTGACCGATTGTTCGGTCGCCGTGTACATGTTCATGACGCCGCTGGGGCTGGCGTTGACGACGCTCCACGTGTCGACGATGCTGGCGGCGCCGGGAGTGCCGTCGCAGTCGGGGAAACTGGGGGCGTTGAACGTCATTTTGGCCTGGGCGTTGAAGGTCTTAGTCGGCGGTATGCCCTTGTCCATGGCGGCTATCGCGGTGAACGGTTTCCACGTCGAACCAGCCGGAAAGCCGTTGTAGTCGCCCATCGCCTGGTTGACTTCATAGTCGTACATTGTCTCGCCGACGCTAGAGTCGTTCCCCATGACGGGGCGAGACTGGGCGATGGCCAAGATCTCGCCCGTGCCCGGCTTGACCTCGGACATGCCGATGATGACAGGGTCGGTCGGGGCGGCGTAGCGGCTGACGGCCTCTTGGGCCAAGTCTTGGACCCGGGGATCGATGGTTGTGAAGATCTCATAGCCACCACGCTTGATGTTGCGCTCCCGCTCGTCGACGGTGCTGCCGAACTCGCCCATTTGGAGAAGGCTGCGGTAGACGTATTCGCAAATGAATGGATATTCAGTGCCAACGCAACCAGTCGGCGTGTCACGGATTTGGCTGTCGTCGAAGGGGACCTGTTTGGCGGCCTCGGCCTCCTCCGCTGTGATGTGGCCGTTTCGGACCATCGCGTCGAGCACGAGGCTGCGGCGCCCGAGGGCCTCTTCGAGATAGTTGCGCGGGTCGAGATTGGGGTTTTGGACGAGGCCGGCCAGCATGGCCGATTGGGGCAGGTCGAGGTCGCTGGCGTGGACGCCGAAGTAATGCATGGCGGCCGCCTCGACGCCGTAGGCGCCGTCGCCGTAATAGGCGATGTTGAGATAACGCCTGAGGATCTCCTCCTTGGGATAGCGCTTCTCGATGGCGATGGCGAAACGCATCTCCTCAAGCTTGCGGGCCAGCGTGGGAGCCTGGACGGCGGCCACCGCCTCTTGGTCGTCGCGAGCCACCGCGGCCTCGACGCGGACGAGCTTGACGTACTGCTGGGTCAGGCTGGAGCCGCCCTGGGTGTCCCCGCCGCCGATGTTGCTGAAAAGAGCCCGCAAGGTGCCACGCAAGTCCATGGGGCCATGGCTGAAGAAGCGTTCGTCTTCGATGTCCACCTGGGCTTGGCGCATGATCGGGGAGATCTGGTCGATGCTGTCGAGGACGATGCGGTTTTCGTCGTAAAACTGGGCCAGTTGGTCAAGTTGGCCGTCACCGTCGCGGTCGGCGTTGAGATGGACGGTCGTGCGGGCGGCGTCCGGCGGAGTCTCCAATTCGACCGGCAGAGCCTCCAAGGAATCGGACACGGCGGTGCTTGTGACGCCGGCCAAGGCGGCGAAGGGGGCGAACAGGCCCGCGATCAAGAGGCCAGCCAAGACCGAAGCGCAGACGAAGGAAAATAACGAACGAGCCTTGTGCTGACGGCGGTGTGGACGACCTGAAACCATGGACTCTAGGGTAGTTCATGGCTCGGACAAAACGCGCTGGCCGCCGCTTCGCGGGGAAGCCCCCGGCCTGGGAAAGCCCGCCGGCCGCGTACGGTTGCGCCATGACGCGATGGGAATACGCCACGGTGCCGCTCCTCACCCACTCCACCAAGCAAATCCTCGACACGTGGGGAGCCGACGGGTGGGAGCTCGTCAGCGTCGTCCCGGGGCCGACAGGCGAAGCCTTGGTCGGCTTCCTCAAGCGGCCGCTGAACGCCTGACCAGCCGTTGCCCTCAGGCGCAGCTAGCGGGAGCCTCCAAACCACGAGTCGGGCTCGTTCCAACGGCCGTCGGCGGCGACGGCTTCCAACTGCCCGGCTTCCAACGGCTCTCCCGCCCGCTGCCTGAGGCGGCGCCAGTTGAGGACGACGAAGCTCTTCGCGCCGAGGTTTATCCAGCGCCGCGAAGCGAAATCCGACAACGCCTTGTTGACGGTCTCGCGCGACGCGCCGATCAACGACGCCAACTCCAGCTGGGTGCTGTCATGGTGGACGTGGATCGAGCCGTCGGGACGGTGTTCGCCGAAACGGGTGGCCAACCGCACGATGATGAAGGCGACCCGGCCCGGCACGTCGGAACGGGTGTAGGCGGTCCAGGCGCAATGCCTGAGCCGAAGCCGGCGGGCCATCTGGAACAGCAAGACACGAGCCAAAACCGGATAGTCGGCGATGAGCCGTTCGACGTCGGCTGTCGCGATGTGCCGCAACTGGCAATCAGTCAAAGCCACAGCGGTGGCGAGTCTGGGGCAGCGGTCGTAGATGGAGACCTCGCCGAAGATGTGGCCGGAGCCGAGTATTTCAAAAGCATCCGCGAACTTGGCGTCATCAATGCCTTGGGAAAATTTGATCTTCCCGGATTCAATGAGGAAGATTCCCGTGACCTCGTCACCGGCCCGGAAAACGACATCGTCTTTGGCCACGACGTAGGAAACAGATGATTTGACGAGCTCCGACAACACCGACTCGTCCACACCCTGCAGCAACGCGGTGATTTTCAAGGCGTCTAATGTCATGACACACCACCTTCCTCTTCCCCCGTGAGGTTGTTCGCCTGGTCCCAATGATTATCCGGACGGGGAGTTTCAGCTGTCTAAGAGGGGGTTTTGGAGGCCGTCGCCTCATAGTCTTTTGTCACAAGGCTAGAGATTGCCGGTGTGGAGACCGTGAAGATCTGATGTGGGTTCTTTGTCCAACCGCGCAGCCGGCCTGGCCAAATCCTGGCGCAAACGCATCGGCCGCCAGGCGCGGCGCCGCCGACGGCCCGCCATTAGGCCGGTTTTAAACCGCGGGCGAGTCTGCAGGCCGAGGGGCGGGGCGTGTCCAGTCGAGGTAGGCGGCGGCGTCTTCGGCCGCCACGTCGCGGAGGGAGAAAGTCGTGGCGGCGATGCCGGCCGCCGTCGTGGCGGCGATGTTGGCGACCTTCGAACGGCGCTGGAAGGGGTTTTGCGCCGTGGCCGACCACTGGATTTTCCGGCGGGGGATGATTGTGGTCGTCTGGGCGTAAGCGCCACGGCGTATCACCAGACGGCCGGAACCGTAGGCGTAGGCGGCGTGGCGGTGCCAAAGGACAGAGCCGGCCAAGTGGAGGAGGAGAAGGGCCGACACCAAAACCCACACTGTGGATGTGATCACCGCCGCCTGGGCGGAAAGAACCGGTGACCGCGTCAAAGCGACCGTTGCGGCGGTGGCGCAGAGCGCGTAGAAAAGGACGGGGATGACGCCGAAGCGGATGACGGAGCGGCGCAACGCCACCTTGGGCAGGGGTTTGAGCTGGACAACGGCGAGGCTGTCCTTCAGCTCCGGGACGAGGCGGCCGAGGACGGCTTCAGCCTCCGCGGCCTTGGCGAAGGGATGGACGACAAGTCCACTTTGGAAAGAACGGGTATTTTTTTGGCCGTTGCCCGAGTCCATGGAGTCGACCGTCAACAATCTGATTTCCGCGTAGCCGATGAGGCGGCGGATCAAGCCCTGGCGTATCGCGACCGCCTGGATACGGGGAATGGCGACGCTTTTGTATTGGCGGGCCAGCAGGCCCCGTTCGACCTCGACGCGGCCGCCGCGGCGGCGAGCCGTGAAACCACCGTAGGACAGCGCGGTGCTCACAGCCCCCAAAAACAAAAAGAAAAGAAGCGCGGCGACAGCGAGGAACACGATATGGCTTGCGGCCAGGTTTCGTAAGAAGTCCACGATCACCGGCTCGGCGGCAGCGGGGACGAACTGGCTTGCAAATTGGAAGGTTTGAAAGCCGCCTCCCAAGAACAGCGCGAACACGATGAGGGTGCGGTCCCCCGAAATCGCCGCGAGCAAAAGCTCCTTCGCGGTCAAACCGTATTCATGTTCGACGGGCGAGTCTTCTTGATACTTGTCAGCGAAGATGCCGCGCAGGCCCGCCACCTTGTCCCCGACCTCGCGCACGATGTCATCGGCGGTCGGCGGCCGCGGCGGCGAGGGCGGCGCCCCGAACGGCTGCAGCCCCCAGAACGGCTGCCCGGCCGACGGCGGCGCGAACGGCTGAGCCGGCGGGGCAAAGCCGGCGAGAGCGCCGCGGTTCGGCTGCGGCGGCGCAGGAGCGGCGGCCGGCGGCCCGGCGGCCCGCCGCTTGCGGATGAAAACCTCGGCCCGCAAAGCCTCCGCTTCTCCCAGTTTGAGAGCGGGGATGACAACCCCTTTGTTTACGGCGCCACCGGCCGTGTCCACTTTCAGACGGACCAGGCCGAGCAGGCGATTGGCCAGGCCCGCGGTGAAATCGATGGACTGGACGCGCGTGAAGGGGATGTGGATCTGTTTCTTGATGAATAAACCTGAGTAGACATGAATGTCAGTCTCGGTGATCTCCCATCGGAAACGTTTGTAGTGAATATAGGAAGCGGCCAAGACAACTGTCACCGCCACGACAAGGACTACACCGACAACTACAATACCTTGACGGGCTTCCCTGGCGTCGCCCGCCTCGGAAAGGACGCCAGCGACCGTGGTGACCAAGCCGGCAAACAAGAGGCCAATCATACGCAACGCAGACTGCAGCACGTAGGCGGGATGAGCGCGAGGGGGGCCTGGGGCGATGCCGCCTTCGGACGAGAGCACGGGAACAGGCCGAACAGATCCCGGCCCCGGCGCGGCCGGTGGGAAAGGGGCCGGCTGACCGTAGAACTGTTGCGGATACGCCGCCTGGACCGCTTGCGACGGCGGCAGCCCGGCCGGTGGCTGAAAGGTCACGGCATTGCCGTCGCTTTGTTGGTCAGACATCTTCTTGGGCAAGCCGCGCGAGCAGGGCCACCTGGTCGCGGAGAGCGTCGGCCTCGTTCACCTCAAGGCCGGGGATCGCGTGTTCGCCGGCCGCCGTCGCCACCGTAAAAGAGGCAAGGCCGTTAGCCCGAAGGATCGGCCCCTGACGGGTGTCGACGTTCTGGACGCGGACGAGAGGGATGACAAGGTGTTTGCGCCAGAATATGCCTTTGCAAATGTCGATCTCTTCGTCGTGGACCTCGAAACTCCACTGGAGCCAGCGGATGGCGGGGACGAAGCCCACGAAAACAACGACTAGGAGCGCCGTCAACACCGCCACGCCCACAGCTGCGGCCATCGCGACGGCCTTGGCGCTCTGGCTTCCCACGCCCTCGTCGTCTAGGCCTGCCACGGCGAGGCCCAAAGCCAAAAGGGCGCAACTCATCCAGACGAAGATGTTGAGCGCCGCGCTGACACGCCAAACACGGGTTATCCGTTTGTCGAGTTTGCGCGTCGGCAAGACCGCCATGAGATCCCCCTCCCTTACATACGGCAAAACTTCCGCACCGCTGGTCTTTGCCCTCAAATTACCATGGTCTCCCGCAGGCCATTCAGCCTCGCTGCGACAAGGGCGCCCACTCGCGTTCGGGAGCGCCGACGTAGATCTGGCGGGGCCGGTAGATGCGGGCATTGTTTTCCCAGAGTTCTTTCCACTGGGCCACCCAGCCGGCCATACGGCCCATCGCGAAGAGGACCGTGAACATGTCAACCGGGATGCCGAGGGCGGTCAAGATGATGCCGGAATAAAAATCAACATTTGGATAGAGGGAACGGCTGACGAAATAATCGTCCGCGATTGCCGCGGCTTCCAATTCGCGGGCCAGGCAGAGGCGCGGGTCGTTCACGTGCATGGCGTTGAGCAGGTCGTCGGCCGCCTGCTTGAGGATTTGGGCGCGCGGGTCGAAGGTCCGATAGACAGAGTGGCCAAATCCCATCAGGCGGATGCCGCAGTCGCGGTCCTTGACCCTGGCGATGTAGTCGGCGGCCGTCAGGCCCGAAGCCCGGATCGCCGTCAGCATCTCGACGACCGCCTGGTTAGCCCCGCCGTGGAGCCGCCCCCAGAGGGCGCAAACGCCCGCCGCCGCCGAAGCGTAGAGGTTGGCGTGGCCCGAGCCGGCCATCCGGACCGTCGAAGTCGAACAATTTTGCTCGTGGTCGGCGTGGAGCATGAGGAACAAATCGAGAGCGCGGATCGCCTCAGGCGACGGCTGATGTTCGCTGTAGGGCATGGAGAACATCATGTGGAGAAAGTTCTCCGCGTATTTGGCGTCGCGCCGCGGATACACGATCGGCTCGGACCGGCTCGATTTGTAGGCGGCGGCGGCGATCGTCCGCACCTTCGACAAGAGCGACGCCGCCACCCGTTCGAATTCATCGGCGTCGTCGATGTCGAGGCCCGGCAGGTCGTAGGACTGCAAAGCGTTGATCATGGCCGACAAGATCGACATGGGGTGGGCGTGGCGGGGGAAGCCAGCGAAATGG
>JAIRXC010000026.1 GCA_031268515.1 Propionibacteriaceae bacterium | reverse complement strand
GGCCGACGCCAGCTTTGGGCTGTCCCAGCCGGCCGCCGCGCTGCGGCTGCCGCTTGTCGCCGCCCCGCCTGCCGCCTCGGCTGACGACGCGCCGACCGGTCAGGCGGTCGACCAAGCCCGTGCCCTCCTCGGCTTGGCCGCCGTCGCCCAAGCGGCCGACGCCAGAGCCCAAGCCGAAGGATCTGCCGCCGCCCGCCCGGTCTGGGCCGCCGCGGCTGCCGACCGGCCGGCCGGACCGCCGTCGCCCGCCGCTCCCGCCCCGCCGCCGCCTGCCTCGTCGCCCGCCGCCGCCCAACGGTCTCGGCGGAAACCAGCGGGGCGTGGCGGCTCCGGAGCAACGGCAACGGCGCCGGCGGCCGGGGCCGAAGCGAATCCGGCTGGCCGGGGCTTGCTCGCCGCCTTTTTCTCCCTCTGGGTCCGAGCGGCCACCCGGCTGCCAGCCCTCACGGTCGTTGTCGTCGTCGTCCTCCTCGGAGCCGGCCTCATCCCCGCCCTCAACCTGCGGCTGTCCTTGCCCGACGCCGGCTGGCGGGCCCCCGACGATCAGGCCCGGATCACGTACGACCGCATTTCCGAACACTTAGGCGAGGGCTACAACGCCACTCTCGTTGTCACTGCCCTCATCGTCACTTCGACCGACCCGGTCGGCCTCATGAACGACATGGCCGCCGACATCGCCCGCCTCGACGGCGTCAAAGCCGTCCCGTTGGCGACCCCCAACCCGTCCGCCGACACCGGCATCGTCCAGATCATCCCTGTGACTGGGCCGTCGGCCCCTGAGACCCAAGACCTCGTGCGCCGCCTGCGCGGCCTCCACGACGACTTCCTCGACCGCTACGGAGTCGACATCAAGGTGACGGGCCTGACCGCTGTCATGATCGACGTCTCCGAGCGGCTGTCCGCGGCCATGCTGCCTTTCGGAGCCGTCGTCGTCAGCCTCTCCCTTGTCCTCTTGACCCTCGTCTTCCGCTCCCTCTGGGTGCCGTTGAAGGCGACCCTCGGCTACCTCCTGTCGGTCGTCGCCGCTTTCGGCGCTGTCGTCCTCGTCTTCGAAGACGGCTACGGCGCCGGCCTTTTCAACGTCCAGCGGACCGGCCCGGTCATCGCCTTCATGCCGATCGTCGTCATGGGCGTCTTGTTCGGATTGGCCATGGACTACGAACTGTTCCTCGTCTCCCGCATCCGTGAGGAATACCTCCGCTTGCGCGACGCGGCCCCTCGCCAAAGGGCCCGTCAGGCTGTTCTGGCCGGTTTCCAGGCCTCCGCCCGTGTCGTCGCGGCGGCGGCCGTCATCATGTTCGCCGTTTTCACCGCTTTCGTCCCCAACTCCGAGCTGACGATCAAACCCATGGCCTTGGGGTTGGCCGTCGGCGTCTTCGCGGACGCCTTCCTCGTCCGCATGACCCTCGTCCCCGCCGTCCTCGTGCTCTTGGGCGACCGGGCCTGGAGGTTGCCGGCGTGGCTGGCCGAGCGCCTGCCCGAGGTGGACGTCGAGGGCGAGGGGTTAGCCCGCGAAATCGGGCTGCGCGATTGGCCGGAACCGGCCACGACCGCCGCCGTGGCCGCCCGCGACCTGCCGGTCCCGACGAACCGGCCGGGCCGTTCCGCCTTTTGGTCGGCCCGGGTCGAGCCGGGGCAGCTCCATGTCATCGTCACGGCCGACCGCGTGGCCGGCACGGGCGTCCTTCTCCTCGCCACGGGCCGTCTGCGGGCTGCCGGCGGCTGGCTCAAATCCCTCGGCTGCGTCTTGCCTGGCCGGGCCGGCCGGGTCCGCCGCCAGAGCGTCTACGTCGACCTCGGCCTGGCCGACGATCCCGCCGCCGCCTTGGCGGCCGCCTTGTCCGAGCGGCCCCGCCTCCTCGCTCTCGACAACCTAGCCGCCGTGGCCGACATCGACTCCTACCTCTCTCTTCGCGCCCTCCTGGCCGCCCGGCCGCCTGACCTTGCCGTTCTCCTGTCCGCCCCAGTGCCGGCCGTGGTCGAACCGGTCGCCGCCATTGACACCTGTTCCTACCTTCTGCCCGCCTGCGCTTCCCCGCCGGCCGCGTCTGGCGGCGGCGCGCCGGCGCCTCTCCCCAGCGCCTCCTCGGACGCTTCGCCGGCCTTCGACCGCGGCGCCTCGTCTGGCTCCGATCCTGTCGCCGCTTCGGCTGTTTCGCCTGGCTCTGCCTACGCCGCCTCCTCCGGCTCTGCCTACGCCGCCTCGCCTGGCTCCGGCGTCGCTGTCACGTCCGGCCCTGTTTCCGCCGCGCCTTCGGCCGCTTCGCCCGACGCCGGCGCCCCCTTCCCTGCCACCCCTCCTTCCCAGTCTTCGCTTTAAGGAGGCCTTTGCCGTGAAAGTCAGTTCTGCCGTCCAGCCGTCTTCATCCCACGCCCGCCGCTTCGTCACGGGTCTGGCCGTCGGCCTCAGTCCGATCCTTCTCCTCTCGCTTGCCACCTGGGCTTTCTGGCATCCGGACAGCCGCCTGGACGAGGTCGCCGCCGCCATCGTCAACGAGGATGATCCCGTTGTCAGCGACGGCCAATACCTGCCGCTCGGCCGCCAACTGGCCGCCGAACTCGTGGCCGGGGCGGGGGATTACGACCCCACCTACCGCTGGGTCATGACGACCGCCGACGACGCCCGAAGGGGTCTGGATTCGGGCGCCTACACGGTCGCCGTCACGATCCCAGCGGGTTTCTCCAAGGCCGCCACCTCCTTGTCGGGGCCGCCTCTTGACGCCCGCGAGGCCACCATCGAGGTCGTCAGCGGCGCTCGCTCGACCCTCGTCGACGACACCTTGTCCCGGGCCGTCGTGGAGGCCGCCGCCCGCAGTCTGGGCCGACAGGTCTCCGAGGCTTACCTCGCCAACGTCTACCTCGGCTTCAGCACTCTGCATGACCGCTTGGGGGAGGCGGCCGAAGGCGCGGGGGCGCTGGCCGACGGCACAGGCCAGGCGGCGGCTGGGACCGTCCAACTGGCCGACGGGACAGACACGGCGGCGGCCGGCGCCTTCCAGGTGGCAGACGGGGCCGCCCAACTGGCGGCCGGAGCGGCTGAATTGTCCCGCGGCAACGCCCTCTTGGCGGACAACCTGGAAACTTTGGCTGGCCAAGCCCCCGCCTTCGAAGACGGTCTCGGCCGACTCAGCGCCGGGCTGCGGCAATTAGCCGACGCCGTCGCCTTCATCCGTGAGGTGGCCGGCCCGGTCGGGCAAGGCTCGACGGCTGTCTCCGACTGGGCGCGGCGGTTGCGGGAGGACCCGGCCGCTCAGGCTGAGTTTTTCGCCCAACTTAGGAGCTCCTGTCGCCAAGCGGGCCTGCAGGCCGCCTTCTGTGACAATCTCCGATCCACCCTAGAAGCGGCGCTGGCCAACCCAGACGTCGCCTTGGCGTTATCCCAGTTCTTGACCGTCGTCGAATTCACAGCCGACCAAGCCAATGGCCTGGCCGGTTCCGGCCAAACTCTGGCCGACGGCCTAGACGAAAGCGCCGCTGGCGCCGCTTTGCTCTTTGACAAGTCGAAGGACCTCGTGGACGGTTCCGGCCAACTGGCGAAAGGGGCCAGGCAGGCCGCCGACGGCTCGTCCGCCCTGGCTGCGGCCGCCGGCGAGCTGGCCGCCGGGGCCGGGCTTGTTTCGGGCGGCCTCGAACAGATCCACAGTTCTCTCTTGACCCTGGCCGACGCGGCCGCCCGCCTCGACGCCGGAGCTTCGGAACTGGCGACGGGCCTAGGCGACGCCGCCGGCCAAACGCCCAGTTACAGCGCCGCCGAACAAGACCGCCTCAAGCGGACCGTCACTGAGCCGGTCGAGGCCCAGGCGGCCGCCCTGAAGATTTCAGGCCTGCTTTCCCTCTACGCCGCCTTCGCCCTCTGGCTCGGTTCGGTCGCGACTTTCCTGCTGGTCCGGCCGCTGCCCCACGACACCTTGGGCAGCCGGCGTTCCGCTCTCCGCTCTGTCGGCAAGGCGCTGCTCCCGGCCCTTGGCTTGGCCGCCGCCCAGGGAGTCCTCGTCGGTGTGGCCGTCGCGCTGGCGTCCGGCGCGGCGCCGGGGCGGGCGGCGGCGGCCGTGGCCGCTTGCGTAGGGCTCGCTTTTTCCTTCGCGGCTGTCAACCAAGGTCTCGCCGCTCTTCTCGGCGGCAGTCTTAGCCGCCTTGCCGCCATGGCCGCCGCCGCCGTGGCCGGCCTTGCCGCCGTCGCGGCCAACTTGCCGTCTGTCCTCCGCCAGGTGGCCGATGTTTTGCCGACCAACCCGGCCGCCGGCCTTGTCCACGCCGTCTTGGGCGGGCCTGGCAGCGTCGGCGGCGCCGTCTTCGCCTTGGCGCTGTGGGGGATCTTGGGCCTGGCAGCGTCGGCGGCGGCGGCAGGCCGGACGCGGTCTTTGTCGAGCCGGCGTCTGTGGTCGCGTCTGGCGGTTAAAGCTTGGCCGCGAGGTCCGGCCTTGGCCGCCGGCAGCGGGCGGACTTAAGGCGGCGCGCGGCATGATAGTGTCATCAGTTGCCGGAATCCCAGCGAGCAGGCCGAGTCTTCTCCCAGGGTTTCGGCGAAGTGACGCGATGAAGCGCGGACCTTTTGCAAAGGGGCTCTGGCTGGTGATGACGCCTGGGAGGCTGGCGTGGCCGCTTGACTCCGCCCCAAGAGACGATTTTGTTTCTGAGGCTAGACTGGCTTTCGCTGGTCAATCTCTTCGTGGACCTGCCACCGACAAGGGCAGGCTCACGTGACAAGCACAACTCGGGTATCTTGTCATCCGCTACCGCTAAAAGATCTTATTGGACACAACTTATGACTGGTTTGCCACTGCTCGATCCCAAACGTGTGCTCATTTTCCGCCTCGTCGCCGAGGAGGGTTCCATGTCCGCCGCCGCGCGGACGCTTGGCTGGACGCCGCCTGCGATCAGCCAACACTTGGCCGCCCTGGAGAAGGTGGTCGGCGCTTCGCTCATCCACCGTCACCACGGCGGCGTTCAGGTGACGCCGGCGGGGGCCATCCTCGCCCGGCACGCCGACACCATGGCCGCGGCCTTGGAGGCGGCGCAGGAGGAACTGTCGGCTTTGACTCGCCAAGGCCGTGGCGTTGTCCGCCTGGCCGCCTTCCCGAGCGCGCTGCCCAACCTCGTGCCCGCCGTCTTGGCCGCCTTGCGGCCAAGCGAAAAGAACGGCCGGGGAATCGCCGACGTCCAACTGACTGAGGCCGACTCGGCCAAGGGCTTGGAGATGTTGCGCCAAGGCGGCGTCGACATCGCGTTGACCTTCGACTACGTCGAGCCGGGGGGCGTGACAGCCAGCCACATCGGCTTGCCGTATCCGACTCCGACCGACCTCGCCGGCGTCGACCTCGGCGGCGACGAAGTCGTAGTCGTCATGTCGACCCGTCACCCGTTGGCCGCAACCCCCAAGATCAGCTTGCGCGATTTCGCGGATTTCACCTGGATCATCGCCGGCGACCTTTGCCGTGATTACCTTGAGCGCAGCGCTGGCAAAGCCGATTTCCGGCCCCGGATCTTCCACCTGACCCACGATGAGCATCTTGTCAAGACGCTCGTGACCCATGACCCGGACGCGCTGACCGTCGCAACCGTCCCCAAGTCCGTGGCCGCCCGCTACGGCGGAAAGGGCCTGACCACGCGCGCCCTGCCTGAGTTCATGGCCCGCCGGTTCGCGGCCCTGTACAAGCCGGGCACCGAGGAATTGGCGCCGATCCGGCGCTGCCTTGAGTGCCTGGTCGATGTGGCCCGGTCTGAGGCATTGCGGACTGGCCTCGCCTAGCCTCAGCGGCCGGAGCTTGGTTGGCGGCCGGCGCCTGGCTCAGGCGTCTGCCGCCGGCTGAAGCTCGGTTTCTCCCGCTGACGCGGTCTGGGCGGCGGCCGTTTTGGCGCGCCAGCGCCCTCGGCTTGGCGGCCGAAGGCGCCGCAGCCCCGCCTGCACGGCAGGTCAGACGAGGCGGTTGAGCAACTCGTCTCGGGCTTGGCGGCGTAGGACCTTCCCAAGCATTGACGTGGGAAGCGAGTCGACGCTGAAAACCTGGCGCGGCACCTTGTAGCGGGTCAGCCGTTCGCCGCAGAAGGCCCGGACTTGCTCGCCGTCGATGACAGACTTAAGTTCGGGCACGACGACGGCGGTGACTCGCTCGCCTAGATGTTCGTCCGGCAGGCCGACGACGGCGGCGTCGGCGATGTCGGGGTGGCTGCGCAAGACAGCCTCGACCTCGCTGGGGGAGACGTTGAAGCCGCCCGTGATGATGAGTTCCTTGAGGCGGTCGACCAAGGTGGTGAAACCGTCTTCGTCTTGGACCACGATGTCACCGGTCCGCAGCCAGCCGTCTGGCAGCAAGGTTTTCTCAGTCTCTTCCGGATTGTTCCAGTAGCCTTTGAAAATCTGCGGTCCGCGCAGCAGCAGTTCTCCTCGCTCGCCGGGGGGAACGTCCTGCGACGGGTCTTCCGGGTCCGCCACCCGCATCTCGGTCGAGGGGAAGGGCAAGCCGATGGTCCCGGTCCGGCGGGTCTTCCAGAACGGGTTGCCGAGGGCGACCGGAGAACTTTCCGTCATGCCGTAGCCCTCGACCAGCAGCCCCCCGGAGACCGACTCCCACAGCTCGACGGTCGAGTCCGGCAAGGTCATTGCGCCGGAAATGCAGAATTTGGCTGTCTTGAGCGAAATGCGGCGTTCTTTGGCGGCCCGGGCCGTTGACTCGAATATCGGCGGCACGGCGCAGAAGACCGTCGGCGGGCGTTTTTTGGCGGCGGCCAAGACGAGGTCGACGTCGAAGTTCGGGAACAAGACGATACGGGCCTGCTTGAGGACGCCGTAAGTGAGGAAGAGGGTCATGCCGAAGGCGTGGAACATCGGCAGGACGGCGTAGAAGACTTCCTTGCGGTGCTGCGCCCCGTGCATCCAGGCTTCGCCCTGGCGGGCATTGGAATAAAGGTTGTAGTGGGTCAGCATGGCGCCCTTGGGCCGGCCGGTCGTGCCAGAGGTGTATTGGATGACGGCGATGTCGTCTGGCTTCGGCTTCGGGTGGCTGTCCGGCAGGGGAGCTTGGGCCAGCAGCTGAGACCAGGGCAGGGTGTTTTTGGCCGGTGCGGTCAGGCGCTGGCGGGTGCGCCGCAAGGCTGGCAGCGGCAGGTGCAAGGCCAGGCGTTTGAGCTGGGGGAACTCGCTCAGCAAGTCGACGGCGACGATGGCGTCGAGTTCGATGTCGTCTGGCTGGCTGCGCAGGTTGGGCACGGCGACGTTCCAGCAGATGGCGACGCGCGCCATGTGGTCCTCGAACATGTGGCGCAGCTCGCGGGCGGTGTAGAGGGGGTTGTGCTCGACGACGATGCCGCCGAGGCGGAGGACGGCGTAGAAGGCGACGACGTGCTGGGGGCAGTTCGGCAAGATGATGGCCACCCGGTCGCCGGGTTTGACGCCGAGCCGGGCCAGGCCGGCGGCGCAGCGGGTGATCTGGTTGCCCAATTCCGCATACGTCGTCGTCCGCCCGAAGAACTCGGTCGCGGCGGATGGCCCCGCTTGGGCGACGGCCTTCTCGTACAAGCCGACGAGAGAATCGGTTGGGAGTTCGATTTCATCGGGCACGCCGGGCTGATAAAACTGCATGGGGTCGCCTCCGGGGTTTCAGGCCGCGCCCCGTCGCGCGGCGCCGGCTCCAAGCCTAGCCGTTCCCCCAAGTTTAAGTTACCGAACCGTAGGTTTGCTTCGTGGGGCGGCCGGCGGCGGGCAACGCCAGCGTGATTCGCCACCTAGCCGTTTCGAGAAAGCTCGCTATCCTGGACGGCGATGAGCGACACGCCTTGGCCGCCTCGGCCGACCAGCCCCTCCGCGGGCAGCGGCCGGTCCGCGCCCGGCCCCTCTGCCGCGGGCCGCCGGCCCGGCGCCGCGGCCGGTTTCCCATCTGAACCATGGGCGAATCAGCCTGCCGCCGGTGCGGAGCAGGCGGCCCGAGGAGCGCGGCCAGAGACGCCCATCACCGCCGGGTACAGCTATGAGCGGCCGGCTCCGGGCAGTTGGCCGAGTTCCCGCTCCGCCTCTTCCAGCGCCGGCCAAGCTGCGGCTCCCTGGGCGCCTTCTTCGGCTTCGCCTGACAGCTCCCCGCACGAGGCGATCGGCCGCTACGCCGCGCCGCGGCGGCCCAGCGCTCTCGTCATCCTCCTCATCGCTGTCGCCGTCGTTGGCGTAGCCGCCCTCATCCTCACGACCGTCCTAGGCAAGCCGGCGGCCGTCTCCCCGTCCGCGCCGTCGCCGACGGCGGCCCACCCGTCCGGCGGCGTCGACATCGACACGGGCTCCATCAAGGGGCACTGGTCTATTTTGAGCCAACGCTGGGAGGCCAGATCTGTCACCGTGATGGTCGAGATAAGCGTGGACGAGGGCCTTCTCTATTACAACATGTATGGTTTTAGCAACCAAGACGGTGAAACCATCGAACCCGTCACTGGCGGCGCCAACTCCATCTCCTACGGTTACATCGCCGCCGGCCAAACCCTGACCGGCACTGTCACCTTGCCCGTCCCCCGACAAGACGTCACTCTCATCTTGTCCGACGGGCTGGGGCAGGCGCTTTCCGCCTTGCCCATCCACAGTTGAGAGCGGTTTCCTGCGTGGGCATTTGCCACGTCAGGAGTCGCAGACGCTTTCCCCTTGCCAAGCCGCAGTTGAGCGGCCAGCGCCGCGACAGTCAGCTTGCCGAACTGGGCTGATCGCCGTCTTCGGCCGCGTCCCCTTCTCAACTATCGTCCCCGCTTAAACTCCGGCGCCGTCTTCAATCGCCGTCCCTTTCGCTGCAGTCCACCCCTCTTCAGCCGCCGTTCTTTGTGGTGAATAGGCTGTCGGTGGAACCGTGGGGCGCGCTCCGGAGCGCTTGTTGCCACGCTGATGGCGGCAGCCGACGGTCGCGGACTGTCGTGAGCAGACGAAAGACCGGTCCGTCTGAGCCAAGCGCCGCGGCCTCGTCCTGGCACAACGCCATGACCGCTCCTTCGCCGGCCTGCCAGGCCACGAGCCCGAGGACGCAAAGAGGCAAGAAACGGCTGCCGACCGGTGCGCGCCGGACTGTTTCGGTCCAAAAACGCAGGTGCGCCGGCGCTGTCTTAGGGCCGAGTCGGCGCCACAGGCGCTCCCGGGCCACCGGGTCTTCGATCAAAAGGGCGGCCGCCGCGTAGTCGAAATCCGTCAACTGAAACTCGCCGGTTGGCTCCTTGGCCACGTCAATCGGGTGTCCGGCCAACCGCTCCGGCCGTCGGCCGCCGTCCCTTGTGGCGGCGTCAAGCGGTTGTTCTATTTCGCCGGCTTGGCTGCCGCCTGTCCGGCCGGCGGCTTCTGCCCGTTTGGCCAAGTCCGTCAGAGCCGCCCCCCAAGCCGAGGCCGGCAGCTTGTCTAAGCGCTGGGCGGCCGCCTGGCGCACGGCGATCAACTCGTCTTCGCGCTGGCCTTTCGGCGGCGCCCAAGCGTCTGCCACAGCGTCCCGGGAGGGGGCGACAAAAAGGCCCGCTTGTTCGGCTTGGCGGTTGACAGGCAAACCGCGAAGGACGGGACCGCCCGCCGCCGGCGAGGCGCCGGCCGTCCGCCAGCGGTTTTTGCCGACGATGAGGAGGAGGTCGAGGCGAGAGCCGTAAGACGCGGCGACGAGACGGCAGACCGTTTCGGCTCGGCGGCCCCGCCCGTACACAAGCGCGAGCAGGCGCTCGCCGCCGGCCTTCCAGCCGCTGTCTTCGAGCTCCGCCAAAACGGCCGCGGGGGCGGCCGCCGCGAGGAGGCTGAGGTTGTCGAGGCGAGCCGTCAGGCGGACCTCGGCCGACGATGTGAAGAGGAGGACGAGGGAATCCGCGGGCGGAAACCCCAGGAGATGGGGGACGACCGCGACGAGGTCGGCTGGCGTGCGGACACGCAAGGCCGTTTTGGCCGGGCGGCAGCCAGCTGGCCAGAACGGCTTGGAGGACAAGGAGGCGGATGCGGCGCTCATGCCAAAGACGATGGGCCGGCGAGGCGCCGTCGTGCCGCAGCCGAGGCGGACTGTGGACAAACCGGGCGAAAAAGCCGGCCTGTGGACAAGCCAGCCCAGTGTTTCAGCTACAGGCTGACGAGCCTGCCGACCAGATAGGCCACGCCCATCGTCAACAGCCCTACGGCGATGTTCCGGCCGGCGGCGACGGCTGCGCGGGCGTTTCCCAGGCGGGCGCTGACGACGCCGGTCAAACCCAGCGCGGCGCCGACGGCGATGGCGACGGCGATGAGCCGGCCGGCCGGCGGCGTTAGGACCATGGCGGCCAAGGGGATGACGGCGCCCGCCGTGAACGACAGGAAAGAAGCAAAAGCAGCTTGCCGAGGTGAGGTCTGCTCGTGGGCGTTGACGCCGAACTGGGCTTCGGTCTGGGCGGCGACGGCGTCGCGCCGCGTCAGCTGTTCGGCCACCTCGCGGGCCAACGGATCGGCGAGCCCCTTTTCCCGATAAGCGGCCGTGAGCGCGCTGAGAGCCGCGGCGGGGGAGGCGCGGAGGACCTGTCGGACCTGTTTGACGGCGGCGAGCTCCGTGTCTTTTTGACTTGACACCGAGACGTATTCGCCGCCTGCCATCGACAGCGCCCCGGCGATGAGTCCGGCCAGGCCGGCGATGAGGAGAGTTTGGGAACTGGCGTTGGCTCCGGCTACGCCCATGACGAGTCCTGCCGTCGAGACGATGCCGTCGTTGGCGCCGAGGACGCCAGCTCGGAGGCGGTTGAGCTTGGCTTCGAGGCGTTCCGGTCGAAGGAAGGAGGCGGACGCGGCGGCAGTCATGGCTTCAGCATTCCCTAAAAAAACGAGTCTGCACAACGAAGGTTAGGCTTGCCTGGCTTGTCTTGGCGGCGGCGGCAAGGGTCCAAGGGCTAGAATCGCCGCCGTGCGCCCAGAGCTGCCAGAGGCGGCCGAAG
>JAIRXC010000211.1 GCA_031268515.1 Propionibacteriaceae bacterium | reverse complement strand
AGGAGACTTGTGGCCAAGCCCCGCGTCCACGAACTCGCCAACGAGTTCGGCGTCGAAAGCAAGGAAGTTCTCAAAACCCTTGGCGAGATGGGCGAGTATGTCCGCTCATCGTCATCGACCATCGAACCGCCTGTCGTCCGCCGCTTGAGAGAGCGTTATGCGGCCAGCGCCGCCGCGCCGCCTGCCGAATCTGCCGCCGCCCCCGCCTCGCCTACGCCCGCTGCTGCTGCCCCGGCTGCCGTGCCGCCGCCCGCGGCCGCCGCGCCGGCTGCGGCGTCCGCCCCGGCCGCCGCAGCGCCCGGCCCCGCCGCCGCGCCGGCTGCCCTGGCGCCTGTGGTTTCCGCCGCCGCGCCGGCCTCTGCGGTTTCCGCGCCTCCTGCGCCCGCCGTTTCGCCGCCTTCTTCAGCGCCTGCCGCGGCCCCTGCTTCCCCTGTCGCCCCGGCCGCTCCGGCCGCAGTGGTTCCTGCCGCCGCGGCCGCCCAGCCTGCCGCCGCCGCGCCGCCGGCTGATCCGACAGCTTCACATCCTGGTTCTCCCCGCCCCGCTGCTCCCCGCCCGGCTCCGACCCCCGGTTTGGCAACTCCTATTCCTCGGCCGGCGCCGCGTCCCGGCGGCCCCACGCCTGGCACCGTCCGCCGCCCCGGGGCGCCCCGTCCCGGCAATAATCCTTACGCTCCCAGCCAGGGCATGGGCGTCCGCCGGCCGGCCTCCGACGCCGGCCGCGGCGCTGGCCGGCCGGCCGGCCGGGCCGGCGCGGCAGATGGCCGGCCGCCGCGTCCCGGCGCTCCTGCGGGCGGCCCACGGCCTAACCCCGGCATGATGCCCAGGCAATCCGCTCCCGGCGTCCAGCCCGCCAGCCGCGGCGGCGGCCGCAATGGGGCTGGCGCTCCCGGGCGCGGCCGGACAGGCGGCGGACCCGGCGCTCCGAGCTTCGGCGGCGGCCGTGGCGGCCGTGGCGGCCAGGGCGCCCAAGGCGCTTTCGGCCGCAATGGCGGCGCCAACCGGCGCGGCCGCAAGTCGCGCAAGCAGCGCCGCCAAGAGTTCGACCAGATGGAAGCGCCGACGATTGGCGGCGTGCGCATTCGCCCCGGCGACGGCCAAACCATCCGCCTCGCCCGTGGTTCTTCCCTGTCCGACCTAGCCGAGAAGATCGGCGTCGATCCCGCCAGCCTCGTCCAGGTTCTCTTCAACTTAGGCGAGATGGTCACGGCCACCCAGTCCGTGGCCGCTGACACGCTCGAGGTCCTAGGCGCCGAACTCAACTACGATATCCAAGTTGTTTCGCCCGAAGACGAGGACCGCGAGCTTTTGGAGAGCTTCGACCTGGAGTTCGGGGAGAACATCGGCGACGAGTCCGACCTCGTGACGCGGCCGCCGATCGTGACGGTCATGGGCCACGTCGACCACGGCAAGACGAAGCTGCTCGACGCTCTCAGGCACACTAACCTTGTGGCGAAGGAAGCCGGCGGCATCACCCAGGCCATCGGCGCCTATCAAGTCGTCGCCGACGTCGACGGGTCACAACGCCCGGTCACCTTCATTGACACCCCTGGCCATGAGGCCTTCACCGCCATGCGCGCCCGGGGGGCCAAGGCCACCGACATCGCTGTTTTGGTCGTGGCGGCCGATGACGGCGTCATGCCGCAGACGGTCGAGGCTCTCAACCACGCTCAGGCCGCCGAGGTGCCCATCGTCGTGGCCGTCAACAAGATTGACAAGGAAGGCGCCGATCCGACCAAGGTCCGCGGCCAGTTGACCGAATACGGCTTGGTGCCGGAGGAATACGGCGGCGAGACGATGTTCGTCGACGTTTCGGCGGTGTCGGGGGAGGGTCTAAGCGACCTCTTGGCCGCCATCGTCTTGACCGCCGACGCCTCCCTCGATCTGAGGACCAACCCGACCATGCCGGCCCAAGGCGTCGCCATCGAGGCCCACCTCGACCGCGGCCGCGGCCCCGTCGTGACGGCCCTCGTCCAGCGCGGCACCCTCCAGATCGGCGATTCCATCGTCACCGGGGCGGCCTATGGCCGTGTCCGGGCTCTTGTCAACGACCGCGGCGACCAGGTCGACGCCGCCGGGCCAGCCATGCCCGTGCAGGTTTTGGGCCTGACCTCGGTGCCGGGCGCCGGTGACAACTTCCTGGTTGTCGATGACGACCGCACGGCCCGTCAGGTGGCGGAGAAGCGGGAGGCCCGCCAACGGGCCGCCGCCCTCTCCAAAGCGACCCGCCGCCGGACTCTGGAAGATCTCTTCAAGGAGTTGGAGGAGAAGGGCGAAGAGCTCAAGCTCATCCTCAAGGGCGATTCGGCCGGCTCCGTCGAGGCCTTGGAAGACGCCCTTGTGGGCATCGACATCGGCGACGATGTTTCGCTGCGCATCATCGACCGCGGCGTCGGCGCCATCACGGAGACCAACGTCACCTTGGCTTCGGCTTCGGACGCCATCATCATCGGCTACAACGTCCGCGCCCAAGGCCACGCCACCGAGCTGGCCGACCGCGAGGGCATCGACATCCGCTACTACTCGGTCATCTACGACGCCATCGACGACATCGAGTCGGCTCTCAAGGGCCTCCTCAAGCCGATCTACGAAGAGCAGTCCCGCGGCGCGGCCGAGGTGCGGCAGATCTTCCGCTCCTCCAAGGTCGGCGTCATCGCCGGCTGCCTTGTCACCCGCGGCGTCATACGCCGCCACGCCAAGGCCCGCCTGGTCCGCGACGGCCGGGTCGTCCATGAGACGTCGGTCAACACGCTGCGGCGGGAGAAGGACGACGTGGTCGAGGTCCGCGATGGCTACGAGTGCGGCTTGACGCTGCAGGGTTTCGCAGACCTACGCGTCGACGATGTCATCGAGACCTTCGAGATGGTGGAAAAGCCGCGCGATTAGACCCGGCGGCCGCCGGCCGGAGGTGACTGAATAATAGTTGCCGCAGCCGGGCGCCGACGGCTGAAGCCAAGGCGTGGCAGAGCAACAGACCAGGACGGAAGGTGACGGCGATGGCAAGTCCGCAGGCCTCCAAGGTGGCTGAGCAAATCAAGGTGATCGCGGCCAGCATGTTGGAGCGGCGTATCCAAGACCCTCAGCTGGGTTTCGTGACAATCACTGATTCCCGTCTCAGCCGGGATTGGCGGCGCTGCGACCTGTTCTACACGGTCCTCGGCGACGCCGAGGCCTGGGCCGCGACGGCGGCGGCGCTGGGGCGGGCCAAGGGCCAGATCCGCACCCAGGTGTCGCGGCAGCTTAAGCTGCGTTTCGCTCCGGAGATCGTTTTCACGCCTGACGCCATGCCGGAACAGAGCGCCCATATCGAAGCGCTCTTGGCCGCTGCCCGCAATCAGGACGCCCGCGTGGCCGATCTGGCGGTTGGAGCGGACTACGCCGGCGATCCCGACCCCTACAAACCAGACAACCTCGACGACGACACGGATTTCGGCCCCGCGGCAGATGAGGCCGCGCCGGCCGCCGGCCGGGAGACATCCTTTGAGGCGGCCGCGGCTGCTAGTCCGGTTGCGGACGGGGCTGGGCCGGACGTGGCCACTGGGCTGGATGCGGCAGGCGGTTCGAATACGGCCGCCGAATTGGACACGACCGCCGAATTGAGTGTGGTTGCTGGGCTGGACCTGGCCGCTGGACTGGATACGGCTGCTGGGCTTGCCGCAGCCGCCGGATTGGATGCGAACGCCGCCGACGAGGCCGCCCGTGACGCCTGAGCCAAGGCCAGCCCGTATCATCCCGGAGGCCTCGGCCCTAGGCGGCTGGCCGGAAACCGCCTGCCGCCTTTCGCCCCACGCCGCGGCGGGCGAGCCGGAGCCGGAAGACCGGCCGCGGACCACGCCGCCGCGCCGGCCGTCCACGACGGCCAGCGGCTTCGTCCTGGTGGACAAGCCGGCTGGTTGGACCTCGCACGACGTCGTCGCCCGGTTGCGCCGTCTCGTCGGCACGCGCAAGATCGGGCACGCCGGCACCCTCGACCCGATGGCGACCGGCCTGCTTGTCTGCGGCGTCAACCGGGCCACCCGCCTGCTCTCTTTGGCCGGCGGCCAAGACAAGACCTACGTCGCTCGTCTGCGTTTCGGCGTCGAGACGGCGACCGAAGACGCCGAAGGCGCCGTCGTCGCGGCCCGGGGCGCGGCGGGCCTGACACTGGCGGACCTCGCCGTCGCGGCGGCGGCCTGCCTCGGCGACAGCGCCCAGGTTCCCAGCGCCGTTTCCGCCGTCAAGGTGGGCGGCCGGCGGGCGTACGCCTTGGTCCGCCAAGGCCAGATCCCCCAGTTGGCCGCCCGGCCGATCCATATCAGCCGCCTCGAATGGGGCGAGCCGGAAATTCACCTTGTGACACTGCCTGGCGCCGCCGCATCACTGTCTGGCGCTGTCGCGCCGCTGCCCGGCGTTGCCGTCTCGCTTTTGGCCGGCCCCGCCGACGGGTTAGATCTCTCTCCCTCTCTAGAGGCTGCCGCCGCCGAAGTGGGCCTGGCTCCCGTACCCGTACCCTCCGGCTTGGCCTTCGCCCCTTCTCTGGACGCGGCCCCAGTCTGCGTTGACGCGCCGGCTGGCCTCGCCGCTGACCCGAGTTTTAAAACCGAGGTTCCCGTTCTCGACATTGATCTTGTCGTCGATTGTTCGGCCGGCACTTACATACGCGCCCTGGCCCGTGACATCGGCCACGCCGTTGGCACTGGCGCCCACCTGATCGCCCTTCGGCGGACCCGCTCCGGCGCCCTGGCCGTCGAGGACGCAGACGTCGGGGCCGCCGCCTTGGCCGAAGACAATCCGGTCAGCCCCCGTCCCAGCGCTGGCATCTTGGCTCAGCTCATGCCCTGCTTGGTTGTGACGGACGAACAGGCCCGCCGGATCGGCTATGGTCAAAGCATCGACTTGGCCTTGGCCGGGCCGACCGCCTTGCTTGACAAGCGTGGCGACGCCCTCGCCGTCTACGTCCCTGACGGCGACCGGGCCAAGCCCCAAATGGTCCTCCAAGGAGCCGACAATGACTGAAAGTGCCATTGCCATCGGCAACTTCGATGGTGTTCACCGCGGCCACCAGGCCATCATCCAGGCCGCTGCCGAGGCGGCGGCTGGCCGCCCTGTCGTCGCCATCACCTTCTGGCCCCACCCGATCGCCGTCCTCAGCCCTGACAAGGCTCCTGCGCTTCTGACCGAGTTGCCCGACCGTATCGAGTTGCTCAAAAAAGCCGGCGCCGACCAGGTCCGGGTAGTGGAATTCACCCGCCAGATCGCCGTCTGGCCGCCCCAACGTTTCGTGGAGTCCGTACTGCTGCCCCTGCGCCCTAGCGTTGTCGTGGTCGGAGAAAATTTCCGTTTTGGGCACAAGGCCGCCGGCGACGGCCGCACGCTGGCGGAACTCAGCCTGGGCGCGTTCGAAGTCAAGGTCCTGCCCATGTTGTCGGACGTGGCGCCGTTGTCGTCTAGCCGCATCCGCCTGGCCCTCTACGACGGCGACCCGGCCCGCGCCGCCTGGATGCTCGGCCGCTGGTTTCGCTATTCCGGCATTGTCGTCCAAGGCGACCAACGCGGCCGACTGCTTGGTTTCCCGACCGCCAACCTGACCGTTCCGCCGGCCTACGCCTGCCCCCAAGACGGCGTCTACGCCGGCTATCTGACCGTCCCCGGCCCGGGCGCCGCCCGCCGTTGGCCGGCTGCCGTCTCTGTCGGCTCCAATCCGACCTTCGACGGCCGGCAGCGTCGCGTCGAAGCTCATGCCATCGGCCAAAAAGACCTCGACCTTTACGGCGTCCGCGTCGGCGTCGAGTTCGTCGAGCGGATACGCGCGGTCCGGCGTTTCGCTGACCGCAGCGCTTTGACCCGACAGTTGGGCGAGGACATTGACACGGCAAAACGTCTTTTGGCCAAAGCGGGCGACGTCTGGGTTCCCGGCCGGCCGGCTCCGGCCAGCGCCTTCGTCGAGCGTCGTTGAACAGCGGTTCTGGCCATAGCTCCGCGGGGCGCCTCAGAGATGAAGTGTGATGTTCCATTTGGCTGCCGGCGCCGGCGCCGTTCCCGACTCAGCCGACCACACCGCGATCAGCGCTTTGACCCCCAGACAAGGTCCGCAGGCATGACGGCTCCCCGCTACGGTTGCTCCATGGGATCCTCTTCGCGCCCAGCCCTCGAGTGGTACTTCCAGCAGAGCCTGCCGACCTCAGGCAGGTTCGACATGGTCACCATCGCAAAGCAGACGGTCAGACTGGCCGGCCTGGAACTGATCCGGTTCAGCAACACCACCGGCGAAGAAACCCAAGACCAGAATGCGACAGTGCACTTCTTCGAAGCAGACGACAAATTCGACCAAGTCTGGAACATGCCCGAATCCAGCGTTGCGAAACTGGCTCAGTACCGGCAGATGATGTCCCCGGACTTCAGCCTGTGGTCGGACATGCCGGTCACCCTGCAGTTCTTGAACACCGTCAGGAACCGATGGTGCGGCGCCTTCTGGCAATCGAAGGGCTTGACAGTAATACCCACGGTGTCGTGGAGCGACGGCAGGAGCTTCGATTTCTGCTTTTCTGGGATCGAGCAAGGTTCCACTGTGGCGGTTTCCACGCTCGGCTGCCAAGATCGCCGTGAAGACTTCATGCGGGGATATCGCCACATGGCGCGCGCCATCCAACCTGAGGCCGTCGTGTGCTATGCCGAGCCGTTCGCCGAAATGCGGGAGCTGTGCCCAGTTGTCGCGGTGCCCTATGCGCCCAACACGCGGATCGCGCGCCGCTTGGCAGGGTAATGCGACATGGGCGGCAGGAGCGAGTCGTCAGGCGGCGACGCGGTCACGCCCGGCGGGTTCGAGTATGACCCAAACAAGAGCGCGTCAAACAAGGCCAAGCACGGCGTAGACTTCGATGAAGCGCAGATAATGTGGCGTGATCCCCGAGGTCTCAACGTGCGCACAAACTATGAGCCTGAGGAGCGATGGGCGTTGCTGGCTACAATGGGGGGAAGAGTCTGGCTGGCGGTCTGGACGCCGCGAGGGCTGAATACACGCATCGTATTCGTTCGAAGAGCGGCCAGGGAGGAGGCGGCGCAATACCATGCGCATAACGAATCCAGATGAGTTCGACCGGATCTTCGATGACGGCGAACAGAGCATTTTGGACTATGTGGACTGGTCGACCGCTTACCGTACCGGCGAGAAGAGGCAGTTCGTCAGCGTGTCCCTACCTGACTCCCTTGTCGCGTCGCTCGACGGCGAGGCGAAGAACCAGGGCCTCGACCGGGATCGCTTGATCGAAAAGTGGCTCAGCCACAGGCTCGGTGAGCAGGTTGCTTAGCGCGGTTTGGCGGCCGCCGCCTCCGCAGCAGCGCCCGGCTCATGACGTTGGCAACTAGTATTGGTGCACGAAAGCCGAGCCAGGGTCTGTTCGTGTACAGCAGTTTCACGAACAGACCCTGGCCGGAGCACCCGCCTGATCTCGGCCATCGTCTGGGCCACGTCCTATCAGAAGCACACGGTGTTGATGCCGTACGCCTTCGTGAACGCGCCATCTGGCGACGACAAACAGACCGTGTCCTCGTGGCGGACCGCCATACGCTCCTTGAGCGAACCGGGCGCTCGCCGCCGCTGCCATCGCCACGGTGAACCTGGTCCGGCAGCGCTGCGGAGCGCCGAGCCGAACCGCCCAAGTCGTCGAGGCAGATTCCGTTGAATGGGGTTAGGGTCTGGCGGCTGGCATAACCCGACGAAGGTGGAAACCCATATCCCTTAACATGAGAATGTCAGTCATCTGCTTGTCCGCTGACGACGGTCTTCAGCAGACGCGTCCGCGGTCCCTTGTCGTTACGCGAGCAGTTCGCCCGCAAAGCTTATGAGACACGCTGCGAATTCGACCTGTCTCCGGGCCGACTGGTACTCTGTCCCAGCCGTATGCCGGCCGCGAACCAGTAAGCGCTCCCACCGCACCATGCACCGGGGAGCATCGCGCAACGGACTGACTAGGAAGGAGCGCCCCGGCCTATGGACGCCGAGACGAAACAAAGGATCATCGAAGAATACGCTGTCAAGCCGGGTGACACCGGCTCCCCAGACGTCCAGATCGCGCTTCTGACCAAGCGGATCGCCCACCTGACCGAGCATCTCAAGGTCCACAAGGGCGACCACCATTCGCGCCGCGGCCTCATGCTCATGGTCGGGCAGCGCCGCCGCCTCCTCAACTACGTCGCCCGCGAAGACGTCGAGCATTACCGCAAGCTGATCGAGCGCCTCGGTTTGCGCAGGTGACCTAGACGGGCTTGATCCCAGCTCCCCAAGACCCGATCCCGGCCCGTGTCCAACCCCGGGCCCGGTTGGCCGCAGGGTTCAGCTTCGTGAGTCAGACCTCGAACCTGAGGCTGTCTTTGGAGCTGAACCCGGCTGAGCACAATTGAATATTTCAAACCACCGCCCCGCCAGCCGAGACGGCCTGGTCTTTGGTAGTGGCTTTCGGGCTTCCCGGCCTTTATGGCCGGACCCCGCGGGCCTCGATCGAAGACCGGGGACACTCCCGGCCGGCCGGGCTGTCCGCCGCGGCTGACGCCGAGGCGGATGTCTGCCGAAAGGAAAACCGTTATGGGCTTTGAGAGCCCCGCCTTACGTTCCGCTGAAGTCGTCATCGACAACGGCAAGTACGGCAAACACAAGATTCGCTTCGAGTCGGGCCTGTTGGCCCGCCAGGCGGCTGGTTCTGCCGCCGTCTACCTCGATGACGACACCATGGTGTTGTCCGCCACGACCGCCGCCAACAACCCCCGCGACGCCATCGACTTCTTCCCCTTGACGGTCGACGTCGAAGAGCGCATGTACGCCGCCGGCCGTATTCCCGGCTCTTTCTTCCGCCGTGAGGGCCGTCCCTCCGAGGGCGCCATTTTGGCGGCCCGCCTGATCGACCGGCCGCTGCGCCCGAGCTTCGTCAAGGGTTTGCGCAACGAGGTCCAGGTCGTCGTCACGGTCATGGCCCTCAACCCCCAGTCTCTCTATGACGTCGTCGCCATCAACGCCGCTTCGATGTCGACGTCCCTGGCGGGCTTGCCCTTCACCGGCCCGATCGGCGGCGTCCGCGTCGCTCTTGTCCAGGACCAGTGGGTTTGCTTCCCGACCGTCGAGCAGTTGGAGCATGACGCGGTCTTCGACATGGTCGTGGCCGGCCGGGTTCTGCCCGACGGCGATGTCGCCATCATGATGGTCGAGGCCGAATCGACCGAAGAGACATGGGATCTCGTCCGTTCCGGCCGCACCGCTCCGACCGAACAGGTCGTGGGCCAGGGCCTGGAGGCCGCCAAGCCGTTCATCAAGCAGCTTTGCGACGCCCAAGCCCAACTGGCGGCCGAGTTCCCCAAGCCCCAGCGGCTCTTCCCGGTCTTCTTGGACTACGAAGAAGATGTTTTCGAGGCGGTCAAGCTGGCGGCCTCCGACCGGGTCGGCCAGGTCACCTCGATCGCCGGCAAGCAGGAGCGGGAGTCGGCGGCCGAAGCGCTGTTGGCCGAACTGCACGGGGAACTGGACGAGCGTTTCCCGGAGCGGGCCAAGGAGATCACTGGGGCCTATCGCGCCCTGACGAAGAAGATCGTCCGCCACCGCACGCTGACCCAGAAGGTCCGCATCGACGGCCGCGGCACGAAGGACATCCGGGAGTTGTCGGCCGCGGTCGACGTGCTGCCGCGCGTCCACGGCTCGGCCCTCTTCATGCGCGGCGAAACTCAGATCCTCGGTGTCACGACGCTCAACATGCTCGACATGGAGCAAAAGCTCGACACCTTGGCGCCGGAGACCGCCAAGCGCTACATGCACAATTACAATTTCCCGCCTTATTCGACCGGCGAAACCGGCCGCGTCGGTTCCCCGAAGCGCCGTGAGATCGGCCATGGGGCTTTGGCCGAGCGGGCTCTCGTGCCCGTTTTGCCGACCCGAAACGAGTTCCCCTACGCCATCCGCCAGGTCTCCGAGGCCATCGGCTCGAACGGCTCGACCTCGATGGGCTCGGTCTGCGCTTCGACGCTGGCCCTCCTGAGCGCCGGCGTGCCGCTGCGCGCTCCCGTGGCGGGCATCGCCATGGGCCTCATGAGCGAAGAGATCGACGGGAAAACCGAATACGTCACCTTGACCGACATCCTCGGCCAGGAGGACGCCCTCGGCGACATGGATTTCAAGGTGGCGGGCACGAAAGAGTTCGTGACGGCGCTCCAACTCGACACGAAGCTCACCGGCATCCCGGCTGAGGTTTTGGCCGCCGCGCTGCTTCAGGCCCGCGAGGCTCGGTTGACGATCTTGGAGGTCATGGCCGCCGCCATCGGCCAGCCGGCCGAAATGAGCCAGTACGCCCCGCGGATCATCACCGTCCACATCCCGGTCGACAAGATCGGCGAGGTCATCGGCCCCAAGGGCAAGATCATCAATCAGATCCAAGACGACACTGGCGCCAACCTCTCGATCGAGGATGACGGCACCGTCTACATCGGCGCGGACAACGGCGAAGCGGCCGAGGCAGCCCGGGCCATGGTCAACGCCATCGCCAACCCGCATCTGCCGGAACGGGGCGAACGTTACCTCGGCACGGTCGTCAAGATCACGGCTTTCGGCGCTTTCGTCTCCTTGCTGCCCGGCAAAGACGGCCTGCTTCACATCTCGAAGCTGCGCCCGCTGGCCGGCGGCGCCCGGATCGAGAACGTCGAGGATGTCTTGACCGTCGGCCAGAAGCTCCAGGTCGAGGTCTCCGACATCGACGACCGCGGCAAACTGTCCCTCATCCCCGTGCTGGACACCCCCGCCGGCTGATCTGGTTCTGCGTCAGGCGGGCCTTCTTGGGTTCGCCTACGAACTGCGGCGGCTTCCTGTGTTCAGGGGGCCGCCGCAGTTCTTTTGCGGCCGGCGGCCGTCCCTGGTTGTGGTTATATCTTTTCGACCGCAGGCCGGCCGCCGATGAACGCCAATGAGAACCGCCGCTTACAGCATTGAGCCGATAATCCTCTACGGTGAACATCGCTCCGTTCGCAACGTCACCTTGGCCTTGCCTCTGATGGCGATGTGCCGATCTCTCCCTGGCGCGCGATTTGGCATCGGGGCCGCGGCGCATGATGACGATGTGAGAGACGCCGTGTTCAGGTGGGCCGGTCGGCGAGTGTGGCGGCGATGCGGGAGGTGGAGGCGATCCACGCTGCCGCTTGGGGATTGATCTGGTTCGCGAAGGTCACGATGTCCTGCTCCAGGCGGGCGGGTGGCAGATGGAAGATCGGCTCTTGATGTGCGATGCGGTTGCGGGTGTCGTTGATCTGGATCACCTGTTGCTCGATCGCGGCTCGGTTGCGTCTGCTGCGTGGGATGCCTTGGAAGGCGCGGCTGGCTCTTGGCCAGACGGTGGTCTGGTAAGTGGAGGATAGGAGGAAGCGCCAGAACCCGAAGGACAGCTCGGCGGTGACCTTGCCTTCGGTGATCTGCCCGCTGGGGAAAGCGGCGCGGGTCTTGGCTTTGGCGATGTCTTTCAGAGTCTGGGCGTTGAAGCGGTAGTACGGGTCGTCGTACCACGGGATCGGTTGCGACTTGGCTGCTAGGTGCTGGCAGATGGCGTTGCGCAGCACGATCTCGGTGTGGCCGATGAGTTCGAACGCGGCCGAGGCGAGGCGGCCGTTCCACTCGTACAGTCCGACCGGCTCGGGACTGGTGTTGCGGTACTTGGCCAGGCGTTCGGCGCTGATCCAGGATTCAAGCTGCGCCAAGGTCGTGCGGCTGGGCATGTGCCGGTTGACCTCCTTGCCAGTCTGACGTAACCTACGGGGGAAGACCCCGGAGCGATCCCCACCTTGAAACACTAGGTGTATCACCGGGGTTATTGCTTTGCGTGAGCTTACTACCCGCTAGCCATCGACACGTCGGCGGACGTGTGGTTCTCGCTCCCCATCAGGAACGTTCATTACAACGCTAGCGAAGCTCCATGGTCTATGGACTGCCGGATTGTGTCGGCGTTCGACGTCGCCCCAGGGATTGGAGTGTTCCCGAAAAAGTGGACACTCGCTATGCCGCGAGCTTGAAGTCTTCGAACATCGCAGATCCCAAGGCGTTGGCGGCCAATTCGAAAGTTTCTTCGTCGGGGAAACGGACGCCCATGATCGTGAGGTCGATTGGCGTGAATGTCACAGGTGATCCTCCTGGCCCCCGGATCGGGTAATCCGCAGGTGGCCTTTGAGGGCCACGTCCCAACTTTATCTTCTGCAGGTGGCATGAATGGCGTAACTCCCGGATGAGGCCGTGAAAGCGGTCGCCGCGCCAGGGCGATTCCTTTGCCCAGACGGCCTGGCGATTTGCGCCTTGCCGAGGCGTGAATCTGGCTCCTAGAACCCATGGTTTTATCATCGCGTGGGGGTACGACAGTTTCCCGGCGGCGGCTCATCTCAGATCGCCTGTCTGCTGCCGGGCAAGCGTTCCAGTCTTCGTTTGCGTCCGGCGTGTCTGCGTATCAGAAAAAGGGCCCGCCCGGGCGGCGGCCGCTGGGGCCGGCCCGGGCGGGCTTTGATTGGCGGGCGGGCCAAGTTTTCGGCTTGGCCCGCCCGTGGCAGGAGAGTTTCAGAGGTCGAAGTACATCTCGAATTCGTGCGGGTGGGGGCGTTGGCGGATGGCGTTGATGTCCGCGTGTTTCATGTCGATCCAGGTTTCGATCAGGTCGGCTGTGAAAACGCCGCCAGCTTGGAGGTATTCGTTGTCGGATTCCAGCGCGTCGAGGACCGCGTCGAGCGAACCTGGCACCTGCTTGACTTCGGCGTGCTCATCGGGGGGCAGCTCGTAGAGGTCCTTGTCGATCGGCACGGGCGGCTCGGTCCGGTTGAGGACCCCGTCGAGGCCGGCCAGGAGGCAGGCGGAGAAGGCCAGGTAGGGGTTGGCGCTGGGGTCGGGGCAGCGGAACTCGAGCCGTTTGGCCTTGGGATTGGAGCCCGTGATGGGAATGCGGATGCAAGCCGAGCGGTTGCGGGAGCTGTAGACGAGGTTGACCGGCGCTTCGAAGCCGGGGACGAGGCGGTGGTAGGAGTTCGTCGTCGGGTTGGTGAAGGCGAGCAGCGAGGGGGCGTGGGCCAGCAAACCGCCGATGTAGTGGCGGGCCATGTCGGACAAGCCGCCGTAGCCGGCCTCATCGTAGAAAAGCGGCCGGCCGTCGGCCCAGAGCGACTGGTGGATGTGCATTCCCGAACCGTTGTCGCCAAAGATCGGCTTCGGCATGAAGGTGGCCGTCTTGCCAGCCTCCCAGGCGGTGTTCTTGATGACGTACTTGAACTTTTGGACCTCGTCGGCTGCCGCCAACAACGTTGAGAAGCGGTAGTTGATTTCGGCCTGGCCGGAGGTGCCGACCTCGTGGTGCGCCCGCTCGACTTCCAAGCCGACGGCCTGGAGATTCGCTGTCATGACGTCGCGTAGGTCGGCGAAATGGTCGACGGGGGAGACGGGGAAATAGCCGCCCTTGTACTTGATCTTGTAACCGCGGTTGGGCCGGCCGTCGGATTCCGTCTCGACGCCCGTGTTCCAGGCCGCTTCCTCAGAGTCGATGAAGTAATAGCCGGCGGAGGCTTTGGTCTCGAAGCGGACCGAGTCGAAGATGTAGAACTCGGCTTCGGGCGCGAAGAAGGCGGTGTCGCCGAGGCCGGTCGAGGCGAGGTAAGCCTCGGCTTTGCGGGCGATGTTGCGGGGGTCGCGGCTGTAAGCCTCGTGCGTCAACGGGTCGTGGACGAAGAAGTTGAGGACGAGGGTCTTGGATTTCCGGAACGGGTCGATGTAGGCGGTCGAAGGGTCGGGCATGAGGGCCATGTCCGACTCGTGGATCTGTTGGAAGCCTTGGATCGAGGAGCCGTCGAAAGCCAGGCCGTCTTCGAAAACCTCCGGGCCGAAGGCTTGGATCGGCACGGTGAAGTGCTGCATCACTCCCGGCAGGTCGCAAAAACGGATGTCAACCTGTTCGACTTTGTTAGCTGAAGCGAAAGCCAAGAGGTCCTCGGCGCCGTGGAACATTTTCCCTCCGAACAAATTCAAATGTCATAGCCGCGCCGACGCGCGCTGGCCGACACGCTAGGCGTGGAGGGTTGCCGGGCAGTTGCGCGGATGTTTCGGGCGTGTAACGGCTAGTTGGCCGGCGTCGACGCTTCTTTCCGCGGCTCCGAGGCTGGGGGAGAGCCTTCGGCCGGCGGCGCGGACCGCCGCCCGGCTCGCCAGCGCCCCAACGTCATGGCGGTGGCGAAGATCACGCCCCGGCTGCATCCCTCCAACAGCATCTGGCGGGCCGGGCGGTCAAGAACAGCGCCTGTCAGCAGGCACACAGTCGCCCAGGCCGCCATGAAGCGGAGCCAGAAAGCCGCCAGAGGACGCCAGTTCATCGCCCAACGGCCTTCCAGACGATGAGAAAGACAATTCGCTTCGTCACCGGTGTTCCTCCTTCGCGCCTCGGCCGGCGGCGGACCGGTCCGAACAATTTTGTCTACGCAGGTCCGCTTCGCCCGGGGTCGGCCGGAAGCTCAAAAAGGAGTCGGCGGCCGTTCCTGTCCCTTTTTGTGACGCCAGTTGTAATACGACCAGTGAGCCCAGCGCTCGTAACGGCCCGTCAGATAGAGGAACACGGCAAAGGCTCCAAACAGGAGCGCGTTCGGCCAAGCGTCTCTGAGGTCTTTGCCAAGCAAGACCAGCAGCAAGACTTCTCCGGCCGCCGACAGGAGGAAGACTAGAGTTCCTTGACGAGCGGCTCGCCGGACCACGGGCGTTAGCAAGCTGAATTCCAATCAATAAAACCGGCGCCCATGCCCCAGAATAAGATGCTGCAACCAATTCCGGCGCCGAATGTTATGACTGTGAAGGCGCCGCACAAGCCTCCTGTGCCGACATACCAGGCTGCGGCGGCGACCCAGCCACGCCAGCAGCGTATTCCCCTGCGCGTAACGCTGGGTGGCCCATCGACAAGTTCGACCGCAGCATTGTCGAGGTCAGTTCCCGACACGATGAAGTGCTTGTCTGCTGTTTTTTGGACGAACTCTTGGACGTAATCGTTCGTGGCTGTCGCCGCGAAAGCTTCCAGATATTGTGTGCGCGTCTCGGGATCGGGCGACATCAGGGCCATGAGAGCATCCGACTGTTGGATGGCCGTCACACGCCAAGCGAACCCTTCGGGGTCTGTTTGCTTGGCGTCGCGGATGATCTGATCGACCGACGGCGGGTTGTCGGCTGGAGTCTGGCTCGGAGTGGGAGTGGGAGTGGGGATCACTTCGGGAGTCGGGGGCGCCGGGTTGGCGGATGTGCCGAAAATGGCCAGGAGGGACGTCAAAAAGGTCACGAGGATTGACTTGATGATGGGAAATATAGCTTCCATGCTAGATTCCTTTTGCTCGGGGGCTTGCGTGCTAAGAGTACTGCTGGTTGCCCGACTGCATAGCAGAGTCCTATCCACGGTGTGCGACACAGATTAATCATTTGGCGCGGCGGAGTCAACCAGATGTGGTGTCTGTTCGTTGGCGGTTTCCCGCCGAAGAAGCGTAGCCGTCAGACTTTGTTGCCGATGGTGATGCCCCGGCCAGCCGGAGCCTGATCGCTGAGGCGGCGGATCGCCGGCGGAAACAGCAACGACGCCACCACGCTGGCCTTAGCCCACGAGTTCGGAAAGTTCCAACCACCGTTCTTCGAGCGCGGCGATCTCGGCCTGCGTTTGCAGCAGTTCGCCGTTCAGCCGGCTGACGCCCTCGTAGTCGCTTTGGTCGTGCGCCGCCATCCGCCCGTGGAGGTCGGCGACCTGCTGGGCGAGGCGGTCTAGGCGCCGTTCGGCCGCTCCGATTTCTTTGCGCGTGGAGCGTTCCGCCGCGCCCGAGCGGCGGGCGGCCGGCTCTTCCGGGACGGTTCGCCGCGTTGGCTCTGCGGCTGTGGCTGTGGCCGCGCGTAGCCGCAGATATTCGTCGACGCCGCCGGGCAAGTGCCGCAGCTTCCCGTCGAGGAGCGCGTACTGCTGGTCTGTGACCCGTTCGAGGAAGTAGCGGTCGTGGGAGACGACCAGCAGCGTGCCGGGCCAGGAGTCGAGCACGTCTTCGAGCGCGGCGAGCATGTCCGTGTCGAGGTCGTTCGTGGGCTCGTCGAGCATCAGGAGGTTGGGCTGGCCGAGCAGGACGAGCAGCAACTGCAAACGCCGTTTCTGCCCACCCGAAAGGTCTCGGACAGGCGTCGACAGCTGCGCGCTGGCGAAGCCGAGCCGCTCCAGCAGCTGAGAAGGCGTGAGCTCTTGCGTTTTCGAGCCCGACCCGAACGCGTATGTCGCTTTGAGCTGGCCCACCATGACGCGCACCGGGTCGTCCGCGAACTTGTCAAGCTCGTCCAGCCGTTGGGCGAGCTTGGCGGTTTTCACGGTCTTGCCTCGTTTGACCCTGCCGGCGGTCGGCAAAACGGAGCCGTCGACCAACCCGAGGAGAGTGGATTTGCCAGCGCCGTTGAC
>JAIRXC010000198.1 GCA_031268515.1 Propionibacteriaceae bacterium | reverse complement strand
GGCAAAGACCGAGCCAGCCGAGGCGAGGACCGGGCCAGCTGCTGAGGCGGCTCCGCTTTCCCCCTTCGCGGCGGCTGCTGCGCCCTCGGCTGCGGCCGAGAGGGCCGGCTCGTCCCGCTCCGCCGTCCAAGCCGGCCTGACGGGCGAAGATCCGCTTCAAGAACGCCTGGAGCGGCTCCGCAACGGCTTGCCGCCGGACGGCCTGACGGGCGTCTGGCGTGTCGTCAGCCGGGTTCGGGACGTCGCGGCCCGCCACGTCAAAATCGTCGCCCTGCTCGGCCTCATCGCCGTCATCATCGCCGTCTGGCTGACTCTCAAAGCCCGCAGCTGGACCGTCGAGGCCGCCGTCCCAGTTGTCCCCGCCTGGACCGAAAGCAGTTCTGCCGCGGCGCCGACGGCCGGCCCGGCGTCCGCCGTCCCCGCCGAGGCGGCCTGGCTGGTCCATGTCCTCGGCGCCGTTGTCCAACCTGGCCTCGTCACGGTGCCCGCTGGGGCGCGTGTGGCTGACGCCTTGGCCGCCGCCGGCGGTCTGAGCGCCGAAGCCGATCCCGCCGAACTCAACCTGGCGGCCGAACTGTCCGACGGCTGCCAAATCATCGTCGGCACCCAGTCCGAGCCCAAAGGAGAGGTCCGGACCGGCTTTGGCGACGCCGCCGCGATCGGGGCCGCCGCGTCCGTAGTCAACCTCAACGCCGCCACAGCCGAGCAATTGGAAACTTTGCCGGGCGTCGGTCCCGTCACCGCGGCCTCGATCCTGGCTTGGCGGGCCGACCACGGCCGTTTCGCCGACACCGCGGAACTGCAAGAGATCAGCGGCATCGGCGCCAAAACCTACGAGAAGCTCGCCCCCTATGTCCGAGTCTGAAGGAGATCTCCTGGCCGCCGAGAACCGGCGGCCAGGTTGGCACGGGGAAGATCCCCCAGGCCAGCCGGCGGGAAAAGGCGGGCAAGCCGCCGATGAGACCCGTTCTCCGCTCGACCTCAGGCTCGTCCCGGCCGCTGTGGCCGCCTGGGCCGCCGCCTGGCTTGTCGTTTGGGCCGGCGCCGGACTTGGCGGCGTCGCCGCGGCTGCCGCCGTCGGCGCGGGCTTGGCGCTCTGGCGCCGTTCCGCGGCGGCTGGCCTAGTCGCCGTCGTCTTGGCCGTCGCCGCCCTCGTCGGCGGGCTGCGAGTCTGGGCTCTGGAGAACGGCCCGCTGGCCGACCTGGCCCGCCAAGGAGCGGTGGTCGAAGCCGAGGCCGTCATCACCTCGGCCCGGCTCGCCATCGCCTCTCCGACCGCCATCGTCTACGCCTCCGTGCGAGAGTTCCAGGGCCGAGGCGAGAGTTACGCCGGCGGCGCCGAAGTCCTTGTCTTCGCCACGGGCGACGCAGCCTCGGTTTGGGCCGCCTTGACCCCCGGCAGCCGAGTGGCCGTGACCGGTCGGCTGCGCCCAGCCGAGCGGGACGAAGCCGTCACAGCGATCCTCCAACCTCTGACGGCGCCCCACCTCGTCACACCCGCCAGCGGCTGGCGGGCCGCAGTCGAGCACGTCCGAGCCGCCCTCCGGCAAGCGACAGCCGGGGCCCGGCCCGAGCAAGCCGCGCTCCTGCCGGCTCTTGTCGTCGGGGATGTCTCTGGGCTGTCCGCCGGTTTGCAAACGGATTTCCGGACCACTGGTTTGACCCACCTGACGGCGGTTTCCGGCGCTAATTTGACGATCTTCTTGGTTTTCCTCCTCGGGGCTGCCCGCCGGCTGGGCGTGCGCGGGCATTGGCTCGACCTCGTCGCCGTCGCCGGCGTCGTCGCTTTCACGGTCCTCTGCCACGGCGAGCCCAGCGTTGTCCGGGCCGCCGCGATGGGCCTCGTCGGTTTGGCCGCCCTCGGCCGCAACGCCACAGCTGGCCAAGGTCTGCGCCACCTCTGCGTCGCCGTCATCGTTTTGACCTGGGCCGATCCTTGGCTCTCACACTCGATCGGCTTCGCCTTGTCCGTCCTGGCCTGCGTCGGCCTTCTGGTCTGGGGTCGGCCCTGGACGGCCGCGCTGAGCCGCTGGCTGCCGCGTTGGGCGGCCGAAGCCGTCGCCGTCACCGCGGCCGCCCAACTCGCCACTCAACCTCTCGTCTCCTGGTTGTCCGGCTCAGTCAGTTTGTCGGGCCTCCTCGCCAACGTCCTGGCCGGCCCTTGGGTCGGCCCCGCCACGGTGGCCGGACTTGTCACCGCCTTGGCCGCTTCAGTCTTCCCCCTCGTCGGCGGCTGGCTCGGCTGGGCCGCCGCCTGGCTGGTCGAACCCATCCTCCAAATCGCCCATCGCTGCGCCGCCTTGCCAGGAGCCGCCCAACCTTGGCCGGCCAGCCCAGCAGGGCTCATCGTCCTCGGAGCCGCCTGCCTCTTCTTGGCTTGGCTCATCCCCCGTCTCTTCCGCCGGCCTTGGTTGACCGCCGCGCTGGCCGCCGTCCTGGCCGCCGGCTTGCTCCAGGCGTCCGGCCAGCCTGGCTGGCCGCCTTCCGATTGGACGGTCACAGCCTGTGACGTCGGCCAAGGCGACGCGCTGGCCGTCCTAGCCGCCGCCGGTCAGGCCATCCTCTTTGACGTCGGCCCGCCCGCCGCCGGCCTCGGCAACTGTCTGCGCGCCCTTGACGTCCGTTCTGTCCCCCTTGTGGTCTTGTCCCACTTCCACGCCGACCACTGCGGCGGTCTGGAAGAACTGTTCGACGGCTGGAAGGTCGGGGCGCTCCTCGTGGGGGAGCGCTCGACGGCGGCCGGGGCAGCGGCGGCGGCGTTGGCTGAAACCAACGGCGCCGAGGTCCACGTGGCCAGCCCAGGCGAACGGTTCACGGTCGGAGCGGCGGCCGTCGAGGTTCTCTCGCCGCCGCTGACTGGGACAACGGCAAGCGGCTCCGACTCCGAAGAGTCAAGCGACGAAAACAATCATTCTCTCACGGTCCGGGTCGAGGCGGCGGGGATCAGCCTTCTCGCCGCCGGCGACCTTGAAGAAGCCGGCCAGGCCGCGGTCTTGCGCCAAGGCGGCGATCTGGCCGTCGACGTTTTGAAGGTCCCCCATCATGGCTCGGCTCGCCAAGACGAGGCTTTCTTGACCGCCAGCCAGGCCGCGGCCGCCCTCGTCAGCGTCGGAGCCGGCAACTCCTACGGCCACCCCGCGGCGTCCACGGTCAGCCGCCTGGAGCGCCTCGGAATGGCGGTCATCCGGACCGACGAGCACGGTTCTGTCTCCCTGGTCCGCCGAGACGGAGCCCTTGTCGTGGTCAGCCAGCGTTGAGGCGGCCAGGGGAGAGGCGCGAGACCTTGTGCTTGGCCGGGCCTGTCAAAGCAGCGTTGAGGCGGCCAGGGGAGAGGCAGTCAAAAGCCCGCAGCCGGTTCGGAGCGGACGCCTGCCCCGTGTTTGATCGGGCTGGCTGACCGGCAAAAGCCCGCAGCCGGGTCGGACAGCCTGCTCGGGGCTGATCCGCTGGGTCTCACGGTCAAAAGCCCGCGGCCGGGCCGGAGCCGCTGGCCAAGGGCCGCAGGCAATGGCGGGCCAGCCATTCGACCACAGGCACGGCGACGGCGTCGCCGAAGCCGAAGAGGCTTTGGTTGGTCCGGGCCGCGCCGAAGTCGTAATGGCCGGCGCCCATGAGGGCGGCGTATTCGCCTGGTGTCATCCAGCGGACCTTGAGGCGGCCGCCGCCGAAGCGGACGAGCGCTTGTTTGGAGGAACCGCCGCGGGCCGTCCGCAGACAGCCAGCGATGTCGTCGGGGCGGATTTCCCAAACGGCCCGGCCGGCCCGGGTGCGACGGTAGGCGGTGCGATAGGCCGTCTCCGCGGACGCCGTCAGCTGATCGGCCCGTTGCCGCTGGAGCGGCGACAGCGAGGCCAGGAAAGCGTTGACACGGGTTTCTTCCCACCAGCGTCCGTCAGCTGCCGGCAGGTCCTCGACGCAGCGGCCAAGGCCGGAACGCAAGAGCGACGGCGGCGCCGGCAGCGGGAGCCGCCGTGTCCGCAGCGCCGGGTCGGCGAAAACCGGTTTCAACCAGTCCGGCCGCAGAGCGGCGTCGGCGGGCGGCCCGCCGGCAGACAGGGCCGGTTCGGCGGGCAGAGCTGCCGCAGCGGGCAGAGTTGTCTCGGCGGACAGAGTCGGTTCGGCCGGCAGATCTGAGTCGGTCGGCGGAGCCGGTTCGGCGGGCAGAGCTGCCGTAGCGGGCAGAGTTTCCTCGGCCGGCCGAGCCGCCGCCGCGGGCGGGTCCAGAACGCCGACGAGGAACAAGCGGGGCCGCGACTGGGGCACGAAACGGCGGGCGTCAATGGACAACACGTCAACCGAATAGCCCAAGTTGTTGAAGGACCTGACCGCGGCGGCGAGGTCCTCGCCACCGTGTGACGTGGCCAAGCCCACGACGTTTTCCAGGACCGCCACGGCTGGCCGGTCGTCGCCGAGTTCCTCCAGGACGCGCGCGTATTCCCAAAAGGCTCCCGACTCGCCGCCGCTCAGGCCTGCGCGGTCTCCGGCCAGCGAGAGGTCGGTGCAAGGCGACGAGGCCCAGGCCAAGGCCGCGCCCCGCGGCAGGCTCGCCCCCGAGATGCCCCGGAGGTCGCCGAGGACGAACTCGTGCTCGCCGGAGGGAGGGAAATTAGCGTCGTAAAGTTGTTTTTTGGCTGGTTCGCGGTCGTTTGACCAGATCACCTGGAAGCCGGCCTTCTCCAAACCGAGGCGGGCCAAGCCGATGCCGGCGAAGAACTCCAAGGCGCGGGGGGCGGGCCCTGACAGCCGACCGGCTTCAGGCTCATTCACCGAAGGGCTCCAGAGTGCGGGGAACGGCAGGGAAGATTACGGCCCGGCGGCCGTCCGCACGCGAAGAGCTCCAGAGTGCGGGGAACGGCGACTGCGGGCTGTCCCGGCGGCCGGAGTCCTTCAGGAAGGGCTCCAAAGCGCGGGGAGCGGTCTTTCCACTGGGAAGAGCGGGGCCGCTGCCGAGCGGGGCAGGCTTTGGCAGACAAAGGAGCCGCTCTCATAGGCGGGCAGTCTAGATCACCTTGGCCGCCAAGGCGGCACTAAGTGAATTTAGATTTCCGCTAAGGATCGCCGGGCAAACACCGGCGGCGCGGCGAAGCGGGCCGCAAGATCCCGTGAGATCTCTTCGGAACGTCTGGCTGGTCAGCGGCCTCGCCTGAGGCGGCGGCGTAGAAGGCCTGTGGCCAAGAACCCGAAAGCGACGGTCATGACGGCCAAGGTCAGCGCCGGCGCCCAGCTTGGCAGCAGGTGGCCGCCAAAAGACAGCGTGAAACCGTAATGGTCTGACATGACGGCGTATTGGACGGCGTCGCCCTTTGTCAGATTGGCCAGCGAATCTTCCGCCAACGTTCTTCGCACGAGGCTGGCCGCCTGGGCGAAAGGGAGGATGTTGAGAACCTGGGAAACCTGGGATGGCAGCATGGAGGAGGGGATGTAAGAGCCGGTGACGAAGCCGATGAGGGTGCCGACGATCGTGCTCAGAGTCGTGAAGGCGCCGCTGGAGCTGATGAAGCCGATGAGGAAGCTGGACAAGGCGCTGAAAGCGGCCGAGCAGAGCAGGACCCAGCCCCAGGCTTCGAGGACGGCGAGCGGTCCGGGGGCCTGTCCGGAAATGAGCCGCAGCAAGCACCAGCCAATGCCCAAGATGACCGTCGTCATCGTGGCTGCGACCGCCACAGAGGCGAGGAAATAGCCAGTCACGATCTGCCAACGGCGAATCGGCATGACCGCGAATTCGGTGAAGCGGTTCGTCACCCGGTCGTCCACGAAGCCTACGAGGGCGGCCAGGCCGGTCGTCACCGTCGTCACGGTGACGATGCCGGAGAAAACCCAGGCGTTGACGAAGTAATTGGCGTCCTCGACGGTGGCGCCGAGCGGGGCAAGGGCCTCCACGATCCCGTCCGTGTTGAGCTTGTGGAGGAAAAAGACGTAAAGAAGCAGGAGGATCAAAGCGGCGATGAAAGACAAGAAAACACCGGTGCGGTCCCGCCAATATATGAGGACATTGCGCCGGGCTAGCAATAAGGCGTTCCTCATGAGGCCTCCTCATCTCGGTCCGCGAGCAGATTGAGGAAAACATCGTCCATGGAACCGTGGACGAACTCAAAGTCGGCCAATTGGGCGCGGTAGACGTCGAGGATGCGGATAGCTTCGCCGGCGTCGCGGACCGCGACGGTGAAAACCCCATCGTCATCGCGCCAGGCGCCAGGCCGGGTGCGCTCCAACATGATCCCCAATTGGCGGCGGGTGCGGTTGTCGGCGGCTGTCAGCGTGAGAACCGAGGAGGAGAAGCGGGACCGCAGCTCATTTGGCGCGCCCTCGCAGACGAGGCGGCCGTGGTCCACGACGACGACATGGTCGGCTCCCTCGGTTTCCTCCATGTAGTGGGTCGTGAGGACGACCGTCATCTGGTCCTCGTCGCGCAGCCGGTTGACCGCTTCCCAGACCTGGGCCCGGCTCTGCGGGTCGAGGCCGGCGGTCGGCTCGTCGAGGAACATGACCGAGGGCCGGTGGAGGAGCCCCCGGGCGATGTCGACCCGCCGCTTCTCGCCCCCCGACAAAACGCCGTAGCGGCGGCCGGCGAACTCGGCCGTTCCGACCAGGTCGCAGACCTCAGCCACACGGCTGCGGTCAAGGCGGTAGATGTCGGCCTTGAGAAAGAGATTCTCCAGCACCGTCAAAGAGGGATCGAGGAGAGACTGCTGGAAGACAACTCCAGTGTCGCGACGGATGGCGTCGTCGTCACGGCCGGCGACGTGGCCGTTGACGATGATCTCCCCCTCGTCGGGGACCATGATCGTCGTCAGGCAGGCGATCGTCGTGGATTTGCCGGCCCCGTTGGAGCCTAGGAGCGCGAACAGCGCGCCGTCTGCGATGTCGAAACTGAGACCGTCGACCGCGCGGACGCCGCCAAAGCTCTTGCGCAGAGAGCGGACAGAAATCACAGGATACCTTGTCAAGAACGGAGTGCGGGCGGGCGCCTGCGGGAGGATAGGCAAGCGAACAGCTTACGGGCTGGCCCGTGTCAGCAGGCAAATTATCGCAGAAGCGTCCTAGGTTCGCGCCCCAGACACCGCTTCGGTCCGGCGGTCGTTGAAAACCTGTTCGGCGGCGGGTGTGCGGGCCGCCTGTCCGGGTGCGCCGGCTCCGGCCAGGTGAGCGGTCGCCAGCATGAGCTTGATCCGGTTGAGCTGGTTGACCTCGCTGGCCCCCGGGTCGTAGTCGATCGTGACGAGGTTCGCCTCCGGGTGCTGGCGGCGTATCTCTTTGAACATCCCCTTGCCCGTGACGTGGTTGGGCAGGCAGGCGAAGGGCTGGACGCAGATGACGTTGGGCGTCCCGTCGCAGATGAGCTCTAAAATCTCGGCCGTCAACAGCCAACCCTCGCCGGCCTGGTTGCCGAGGCTCGTGACCTCTTCGGCTCGCCTGGCCATCTCCGCCATGTCACCGGGGATCGTGAACTTCTGTTCCGCGTGGCGGGCGTTGGCTTTGGCCAAGGCGGCCTTGTAGGGCGCGCGATAGGTCTCCAGGTAGCGCCGTAGCAGCTTCTTGGACCGCCGCCACTTGCCGTCGACGCCGAGGTTGGCCCAGTTCCACTCGGTCGTGTAAAGGCCGTTGACCATGAACTCCATGAGGCCCGGCAGCGCCGCCTCGCAGCCTTCGGACTCGATGACGTCGATGACGTGGTTGTTGGCGTCGGGTTGGAACTTGACGAGGATCTCCCCGACCACGCCGACCCGCGGCCGCCGTGGGCTGCCGTCGAGCGGGAAGGCGTCGAACTCTTCGACCATGCCCTTGACCAGCCTGCGGTACGTCAGGCGGCGGGCGTAAAGAGCCGAGGCGCCGTGCTCGAAGAACTCCCGCCCGATGGCGTCCCAGCGGCGGTACAGCTGCGTGGCGGAACCGGGGACCGCCTCGTAGGGGCGCACCCGCAAGAGCAGGTCTTGGAGGGCGTCGCCGAAGGCCAGCGCCCGCATGACTTGGTGGGCTAGTTTCAAAGTGATCTTGAGGCCGGGGTTCTTCTCGATCCCCGAGGTCGAGATGGCGATGACGGGCACCTGGGCGTAGCCGGCGTCTCGCAGCGCCCGCCGCAGCAAGGCGACGTAATTGGTCGCCCGGCACATGCCGCCGGTCTGCGTGATCATGACGGAGGTGGCGTCCGGATCGTAGGCGCCGCTGCGGAAGGCCTGGACAAGCTGGCCGACGACCATGATGGCCGGATAGCAGGAATCGTTGTTGACGGTCGTGAGGCCCGCCTCGACGTCGGCGGCGGAAGCCTGCTCCAAGACCTTGACCTTGTAGCCGGCCCGCCACAGCACCGGCTCGATGAAGCGGAACTGCACGGGCGCCATCTGGGGGGCGATGATCGTGTGCTTGGCCTTCATCTCCTCGGTGAAGGCGACCCGCTGGAGGGCGTGGCTGCGGACGGGCGGGCGGAGCGCCTGCTGGCGGCGGGTCCGCTCCTCGGTTGCGGCGGCGAGGGAACGCAGGCGGATTCGGGCCGCCCCGAGAGAGGAGACCTCGTCGATCTTGAGGAGGGTGTAGACGCGGTTCTTGGCTTCCAAGATCTCCGCCACCTGCTCAGACGTGATGGCGTCGAGGCCGCAGCCGAAGGAGTTGAGCTGGACCAGTTCCAAGCCGGGGTCGGCGGCCACGACGGCGGCGGCCTCGTAGAGGCGGGAATGGTAGGCCCACTGGTCGCGCACCCTAAGCGGCCGTTCGAGGGGCGAGTCTTCCCCGGCGGCGCTGTCGGCGATGACCGAATCCTCGGTGAAGACCGCCAAGCCGAGGGAGTTGACGAGTTCGGGGATGCCGTGGTTGACCTCGGGGTCGAGGTGGTAAGGCCGGCCGGCCAAGACAATCCCGCGGACGCCTTGCTCGCGGCAGAGCTGACGGGCCCGAGCCGCCTCGGCCCGGATGTCGGCGCGGACCTTGGCGTCCTCCGCGTAGCCCGCTTCGACCGCCGCCTCGGCTTCGGACAAGGTGACGCCCCAGTCCGCGAAGACCTCGGCCAGCCGCTCGGCCAGCTTGGCGGGGTTGGCGAGGTTGACATACGGGTTGAGGAAACGGACTTTCTCGCCGCGTATCCCTTCGAGGTTGTTTTGGATGACCTGGGGGTAGCTCGCGACGACTGGGCAATTGTAGTTCTTGTCAGCGCCAGAGATGAGCTGTTGTTCGTAGGCCACGGAAGGGTAGAAGATCGTCGTGACGCCCTTGTCGAGCAGGGACTCGATGTGGCCGTGGGCCAGCTTGGCCGGATAGCAGACGTTTTCCGACGCGATCGAATCCATGCCCCGTTCGAACAAGGCGTGGCTGGAGCGGGGAGACAAGACGACCCGGAACTTCAGGGAGCTCAAGATGGTGAACCAGAAGGGGTAGTTCTCGTAGAGGTTGAGGGCTCGGGGCACCCCGATGTCGCCGCGGACGCCTTCCTTGGCCGTCAGGCGGCGGTAGCCGAAGATGCGTTTGTAAGTGTAGTCGAACATGTTTGGCAAGGTTGATTTTGCCTTGGCCGGGTCGGCGCCGCGCTCGCAGCGGTTGCCGGAGACGTACTGCTCGCCGTTGCCAAACAGGGAAATCGTGCAGGAACAATGATTCTGGCACAATTGGCAGTTGGACATCTGGGTGTCGACCGTGATCTGGCCGAGCTGGGGGACGCTGAGGAGGCGTCCCGGTTTGCCGGGGACCATCCGGGCCTTGGCGGTCAGCGCCGCGCCGTAGGCGCCCATCAGCCCGGCGATGTCGGGGCGGACGACCTCGCGGCCCGTCAACAACTCGAAGGCCCGCAGCACGGCGTCGTTGAGGAAGGAGCCGCCCTGGACGACGACCCGGTCGCCCAACTGGCCAGGGTCGCGCAGCTTGATGACTTTGTAGAGGGCGTTGCGGATGACGGCGTAGGACAAACCGGCCGCGATCTCCCCGACCGAAGCCCCCTCCTTCTGGGATTGTTTGACGGACGAGTTCATGAAAACGGTGCAGCGCGAGCCGAGGTCGACCGGGGCTGTGGCGTCGAGGGCGGCGGCCGTGAACTCCTCGATTGACAGCCCGAGCGACTCCGCGAAGGTTTGGAGGAAGGAGCCGCAACCAGACGAGCAGGCTTCGTTGACGGCGATGGAGTCGATGACCGAATCGTGGATGCGGAGGTATTTCATGTCTTGGCCGCCGATGTCGATGACCGCCGAAACGCCAGGGGCGATTTTGTCAGCCGCCCGGAAGTGGGCGATTGTTTCGACCTCGCCCTCGTCGATGTGGAGGGCGGCCTTGATGAGGCCTTCGCCGTAGCCGGTCACGCAGGAGCGGGCGATGACCGCGGCGGGCGGCAGGGCGCGGCGGACCGTCGTGGCGATGACGACAGCCGCCTTGACGGGGTCGCCGCCGTTGGAGGCGTAATAAGACCAGAGGATCTGCTCGGCGTCGTCGATGAGGACGGCCTTGATGGTGGTCGAGCCGGCGTCGAGGCCGAGGTAGACAGCGCCCCGGGCGGCGGCCAGATCGGCCCGGGGGATCTGTTCGGCTCCGTGGCGGCGGTCGAACTCGGCCCGTTCCTTTGGATTGGCGAACAAGGCGGGCAGGCGGCCTGACTGGGGCACAAGGTGACGGCGGTCGAGCAACCGGTCAGCCAACTCGGCCAGCTTGACGGGTTCGCCGCGGGCCGCCAAGGCCGCGCCGAGGGCGACGAACAATTGGGCTCGTTCTGGGCAGGTGAAACCGGAGGCCTGGCCGGCCAGGGCGCGCTCGAAGGCGGCCCGCAATTCAGGCAAGAAGAACAAGGGCCCGCCGAGCAGGACGACCCGGCCGCGGATGGGCCGGCCCTGGGCCAGGCCCGAGATCGTCTGCGTGGCGACCGCCTGGAAGATCGAGGCGGCCAAGTCTTCGTGGCGGGCGCCGTCGTTGATGAGGGGCTGGAGGTCTGATTTGGCGAAGACGCCGCAGCGGGAAGCGATGGGATAGAGGTGGAGGTGCTCTCGGGCCAGCGCGTCGAGGCCGGCGGCGTCGGTCCTCAGCAGGGTCGCCATCTGGTCGATGAAGGCCCCGGTGCCGCCGGCGCAGGTGCCGTTCATGCGTTGTTCGGGGATGGGCTTGAGGTAGGTGATTTTGGCGTCTTCGCCGCCCAGCTCGATGACGACGTCGGCGTCGGGTTCGTAGCGTTGGACCGCCTTGGAGCCGGCGATGACCTCTTGGATGAATTCGACGTCGAGGGCGCGGGCGATGCCGAGGCCGCCGGAGCCCGTGATGGCGGGGCGGACGGCGAGGCCGGGGAAGCGCCGGGCCAGCTCGTGGACCAAACGGGTTAATTCGGCTTGGACGTCGGCATTGTGCCGGCGGTATTCCTCGCAGAGGACCTTGTCTCCGTCAAGCAAGACTGCTTTGAGTGTGGTCGAGCCGACATCGAGCCCCAGCGTCACCTCGGTTCCTTCAACCTCGGTTTCCTCCATAGAGGGTCCTCCTGCCTGCCTCGGGATTGGATCGAGAGCCAACCGTCTGGGGTCACTGTAATCAAGTTGCGGCCGAGGCGCGCCGGCCCAGACGGCGGCCCCGCTTGGCCGGCCGGAAAAAGGACCGTCAGATGAGACAGGCGAGGGGCTTTTTCCTAAGACAAGCAACCTTCCGAAGGTAGGGGCGGAAGCCGCATGGCGCGGCGCCGAGAAGGCTCCGGCTGCCGCCTGCCAGGCAGCCTGCCGCGGCCACGCGGGGTCCAAACGAGTCCTCTACGCCGGCTATGTCCCTGTCTCGTCATCGCCGCGGCGGCACGGGGTCCAAACCAAGGCCGCGGACGCCCCGTAGGATGGCTTGGTGACCGCGGCGGCGCCGATGCTCGCAGCGGCCTTGGCCTTGTCCCTGGCCGCCGTCGCGTGGTGCGCCCGCCGTTGGCGGCGCGAGGCGCAAGAATCCCGCCGTCTGCGCGAGCTGGCTTTGTGGAGGGCCGACCAGGTCGCGATGCTGAGCCACGAGTTGCGCACCCCGCTCACCCTCATCCAACTGTCCGGCGATCTGCTGGCCGACGGCGAGCCTGGCAGTCTTGGCGACGACCAAATCCGCTTTGTCGAGACGATCCGCCAGCAGACTGGCGCCATGATCGGCTTGACCGAAGCTATGTTGTTGCAGGCCCGTATCGAATCGGGCAAATTCACCCTCCACCTGACGGCTTGGGATTTCGGCCAACTCGTCCTCGGCGCGGTCAACGACCTGCGGGGGATCTGCGCGTCTCCGCTTATCCTCGACTGTCCCAGCGGCCCCTGCCGGATCTACGCCGACGCTCTTCTCATCCGCCAGGCCTTGACCAACCTCGTCAACAACGCGGTGGCGGTCAGCCCGCCTGGCGCCCCGGTCACGGTCCGGGTCGCCCGTCGTGAGTACGACATCCTCGTTTCGGTGTCCGACGAGGGCGCGGGCATGACGGCGGCCCGCCGACTCGAGTTGTTCCGCCGCTTCACCTCTGGGCGCCCCCTAGCCTCCGGCACGGGCCTCGGCCTCGTCATCGTGAAGCAGATCGTAGAGTTACACGGGGGGCGGCTGTTTGTGGACACGGCAGCGGGCCAGGGCACGACGATGCTGTTCGACCTACCCATCGAAGGGCCCGCGGAAAGGAAGTTGCCATGACAGGGACGGCTGTCCGGCGGCAGACGGACCTTGACGAGGCAGGGAGGCGGGCCTCCGCGGCCGTGGCGGGGCCGGACCGCAAACCCGGCGGAGCGGCTGTCCGGGCGGACGGGAACGCTGCCGCAGCCGGGGCGGACTGTCCCTGCCGTGTCCTCATCGTGGAGGACGAACCCCAAATGCTCGACATCATCGACTACATCTTGACTGGCGGCGGTTACGAGACTCGTCTGGCTGCAAGCGCTGAGGCGGCCTGGCCGCTCGTCAAGGCCGAGCGCTTCGACCTCATCGTCTGCGACATCATGTTGCCTCGCTCGTCGGGCCTTAGCTTCTGCCGCCGGGTCCGCGAACTCGACCAGACGCCCGTCTGCTTCCTGTCGGCTCTCGGCACGGCGGAAGAGCGGGTGGCCGGTTTGGAAGCCGGCGCCGACGACTACATCGTCAAGCCGTTCAACGCCCGCGAACTCCTCATGCGCCTCCAGGCGATTTTGCGCCGCTACCACGCCGGCGCGGCCGGCCCTGCTGTCGTCAACGGGCCGCTCCAGCTATGGCCGCAGTCCAACCAGGCCGTCGTGGGGCGCCGCCGGGTCCTGGTTTCGGATTCGGAGATGCGCCTCCTACGGGCCCTGGCGGCGGCCCGCGGCCGGCCCGTCGCCTGGCGCGAACTCGTCGCCTTGGCCTGGCTGACCGACGCTCCCGAGACGGGCCAAGCGATGCTGAAGACGGCTGTGCACCGGTTGCGGGCCAAGCTGGGGGACCACTCGCCGCCTCTCATCGTGGCCGTCCGCGGCAAGGGCTACGTCATGCCGGATCTCGGCTGAGCCAGGCCGCGCTTGGCTGGGCCGTCTGGCTGCGGGACCAGCTTCACGTCTTGGTTACGGCGTTGTCACCAACCGTGACCGAGGCGTCACCGCTTTTCCACTCCCGGCCCTTGTAGCCTTGGGAAGCAGGACGATTAGCACGGGCAACGGAGCCGTGCTTCGCACCGACGCGGAAAGGATCTCCCACATGAAAAATCCCCTACGTCAGAGGCTTGCCTTCGTTTTGGCGCTGGCGGCGGCCTCCGCTTTGGCCGCCTGTTCGGTCGATGACACGACGGACGACGGCTCCGGCGAGCTGGGCGGCTCGCTGACGATCGCTTGCGGCGCGCAAGAAGACTGGTGCCAGGCCATGACGGCCGCTTTCCAAGCCAAGACTGGCGTTGACACGAGCTTCGTGCGTCTTAGCTCCGGCGAGGCTGTCACCCGGCTGGAGGCGTCGAAGGGCCAGCCCGAATTCGACGTGTGGCACGGCGGCCCGGCCGACGGCTACGGCCAAGCCCAGGAAAAGGGCCTTTTGGAGGCTTACAAATCGCCTAACGCGGCCGCCATCGACGACCAGTACAAGGACCCGGAAGGCTATTGGACAGGCGTTTACGTCGGCTCCCTCGGGTTTTGCTCGAATTCTGAAATCCTCGGTGAATTGGGCGTTGAACAGCCGCAGACTTGGGACGACCTGCTCGACCCCAAGTTCAAGAGCCAGATCATGATGGCCCACCCGGCCACCTCGGGCACCGCCTACACCGCCTTGTGGACGCAAGAGGTCCTGCGCGGCGGCGACGACGCGGCCATCGCCTACATGAAGCAGCTCAACTCCAACATCCTCCAGTACCCGAAGACGGGCTCCGCCCCCGGTGAGGCCGCCAGCCGGGGCGAGGTCGCCGTCGGCATCATCTTCACCCATGACTGCGTCAAGTACCGCGAAGAAGGGGCCAAGGACCTCGTTGTGACGTACCCGACTGATGGCAGCGGTTACGAGATCGGCGGCGTCGCCTTGGTCGCTGACAGCCCCAACAAGACGGCCGCCCAGGCCTACATCGACTGGGCGTTGACCGCCGAAGCCCAAGACATCGGCCCGACCGTCGGCAGCTTCCAGGTCTTGACTGCCCCTGGCGCCGTCGTCGACGACCGTATGGCCAAGCTGAGCGACATCAACCTCATCGAATACGATTTCGCGGCCGCCGCGGCGGCGAAGTCTAATTTGCTCCAGCGCTTTGACGAGGAGATCGCGGCCGCTCCCAAGGACTGACCTGACCGTCCCGCCTGGGGCTCCGCCGGACCGCTTCTGGCGGAGCCCCAGGCTCCCTGCTCCAGGCCTCCACCGGCCTTGGGCCCCCAGCCTTAGGACCTGAGGTCCCCGCCTCTATGAAAGGACAGCCATGTCCGCCATTTCGGCCGCGTCGGCCGTCGGCGCCGCCTTGCCTCGTCCGCGCCGCCTGCGTCAGGACCTGTCGACCCGCCTTCTCATCATCCTCGTCGTCGTGATCCTCCTCCTGCTCATCGGCGTGCCTTTGGCAAAGGTTCTGTCGACCGCCTTCGGCGCCGAGGGCCGGCTCACTTTAAGCCGTGTCTTCTCTTCGGCCAACCGGAAGATCCTCTCCAACACAGTCGTCCTCGGCGTCGTCGTCGGCGTGATCGGCACGGCCGTCGGCTTCCTTTTGGCCTACGCCCAGGTCCGACTGCACTTCCGTGGCAAGAAGCTCTTCCACCTCATCGCCTTGCTGCCCATCGTCTCGCCGCCCTTCGCTGTCGCCACCGCGACTATCACATTGTTTGGCCGGCGGGGCGTCATCAGCCATAAGCTGCTCGGCCTCAGCCTCAACCCATACGGCCTGAGCGGGCTTGCCCTTGTCCTCGCCTTGTCTTTCTTCCCCGTCGCCTACATGAACTTCAAGGGCTTGCTCGAACACCTCGACCCGGTTCTCGACGAGGCGGCCAGTTCGCTCGGCGCGTCGCGGTGGACGACCTTCCGCACCGTCACCTTGCCCATGATGGTCCCTGGCATCGCCAGTTCTTTCCTCTTGTTGTTTGTCGAAGCGATCGCCGACCTCGCCAACCCCATCGCCATCGGCGGCGACTACACAGTCCTCGCCTCCCGCGCCTACATCGCGATCACGGGCGCGGAATACAACCTCGGGGCGGGCGCGGCCTATTGCCTGACCTTGCTCGTGCCGGCCCTCCTCGTCTTCGTCGTCCAGCGCTACTGGGTCTCACGCAAGAACGTCGTCGCTGTGACGGGCAAACCCGCCGGCCAGCCGTCGCTTCTGCGGCGTGGCCCCGGCTGGGCCGCCATGCTTTCG